>NZ_VOYT01000079.1:0-1033 GCF_013420145.1 Acinetobacter sp. YH12021 | reverse complement strand
GCAGTTTTTCACTGACATCTTCGCCGATACGACGGAGTTGGCAGCCACAAGCACATTGGGTTGATGCAGGTTCATGCTCAATACGGATGGTGTGTAGATGATCTGGCAGTGGTCGACGTTTAGGTTTGTTGACTGTTGCTTTGTGTGTCGCTGCATTGGTTTTATCTGCATTTAGCCGCTCCAGTTCTAGATCAACCGCTGCAATATCTTCTTCAACCGCTTCATCCCACAGATGGATTTGTTTTGCAGTGAGATGTTCGTTTTTACTGCCGAATTTGTGCTGTTTAAATAGTGCGAGTTCATGCTCGTATTTTTGATTGAGAATAGAAAGATGTTGAACTTTGGCATCCAATTGTTGGTTTGATTTTTCTAATTCTTGATTTGATTCTGCCAGAGACTGATGCTGCATCGCCAACTGCCGGGTGAATTCCAGCAGTTGTTCATGGGTCAGTTGGCTTAAGTCAGGCAGCGTATTCATGACCGCAGTATGCCTGAGGTCATGACGCAGAGGAAATAGAACGTTTGGAGAATAGCAGAATAGCCGAGCTTGGTTTAGAGCATTGTTACCACTTGCTGTCGTCCAATGCGCTGCCAGGGCAAACCCTGGATCAGTGCCTGTAACTGTTCCGGGTTGAGGGCCACGGTTTCACCTTGGTGAACTTGAGCCCAGTGGAATTTTCCCTGTTCCAAACGCCGGGCACACAGCCAGATGCCCAGTCCATCATGTACCAGCACTTTCATACGATGGCCACGTTTATTACAGAACAGGTAGGCGCAATGCGGTTTGATTGAGCCAAAGGCTTTCATAATCTGCGCCATGACCGTATCCATCCCTGCTCGCATATCCAGAGGTTGGGTGGAGAGCCAGATTTCATCAATGCGGATCATGTTGCAAGTACCTTGAGCAATTCTGCCAAGGCAGGTATTTCTGATGTCTGCCATTTTAGCTGAATATCATTATTCGTATGAGGCACGGTGATACACAACGTGATCCTCTCATCAATAGGTTGGCTGATTGCAGCAGTGTAAGGCA
>NZ_VOYT01000078.1:0-1048 GCF_013420145.1 Acinetobacter sp. YH12021 | reverse complement strand
CATCTTCGCCGATACGACGGAGTTGGCAGCCACAAGCACATTGGGTTGATGCAGGTTCATGCTCAATACGGATGGTGTGTAGATGATCTGGCAGTGGTCGACGTTTAGGTTTATTGGTTTTGGCTTTGTGTGTCACTGCATCGGTTTTATCTGCATTTAGCCGTTCCAGTTCTAGATCAACGGCTGCGATATCTTCTTCAACCGCTTCATCCCACAGGTGGATTTGTTTTGCAGTGAGATGTTCGTTTTTACTGCCGAATTTGTGCTGTTTAAATAGTGCGAGTTCATGCTCGTATTTTTGATTGAGAATAGAAAGATGTTGAACTTTAGAATCTAATTGCTGATTGGTGACTTCAAGATGTTGAACTCTGGCATCTAATTGCTGGTTTGATTTTTCTAATTCTTGATTTGATTGTGCCAGAGACTGATGCTGCATCGCCAACTGCCTGGTGAATTCCAGCAGTTGTTCATGGGTCAGTTGGCTTAAGTCAGGCAGCGTATTCATGACCGCAGTATGCCTGAGGTCATGAGAAGAATGAAATAGAACGTTTGGAGAATAGCAGAATGGAACAGCCTGGTTTAAAGCATCGTCACCACCTGCTGTCGTCCAATGCGCTGCCAGGGCAAACCTTGGATCAGTGCCTGTAACTGTTCCGGGCTGAGGGCCACGGTTTCACCTTGGTGAACTTGAGCCCAGTGAAATTTGCCCTGTTCCAGCCGCCGGGCACACAGCCAGATGCCCAGTCCATCATGTACCAACACTTTCATGCAATGGCCACGTTTATTACAGAACAGGTAAGCACAATGCGGTTTGATGTAGCCAAAGGCTCTCACCACCTGAGCCATGGTCGTATCCATACCTGCACGCATGTCCATGGGCTGAGTAGACAACCAGATTTCATCAATGCGGATCATGTTGCAAGTGCCTTGAGTAATTCTGCCAAGGCAGGTATTTCTGATGTCTGCCATTTTAGCTGAATATCATTATTCGTATGAGGCACGGTGATACACAACGTGATCCTCTCATCAATAGGTTGGCTGATTGCAG
>NZ_VOYT01000077.1:0-1122 GCF_013420145.1 Acinetobacter sp. YH12021 | reverse complement strand
GCAAAAATAAGGATAAGTTTTAAGTTGAGCCTGTTTGTAGCTTCGTTTAATGCCTGAATACTGTTGTTTAATGCACCTGTATGCTTCTTATTTGCGTTTTCTAGCGATTTTTCAGCCTTGTCTAGCACTCCACTAGCGACTTGGTTGTAAAACTGCTCTAATCGCTTCTTATCGTCTGCTATGGCTTCTCGATATTCCTTCATGGATGCCAATAAAATATATAACTGGTCATCTAAATCATTTTGATTACTCATAATGACATTCCGCCTCTACTTAGTTTTTGAGATGCCTTGCGGAGTGCTTGCTCGGCTCGTTGTTTATCTAATTCTTGCTGTCGTTTCATTTCCGCTTGGCGTTCCAGTTCTAGACGTTTGGTTTCTTGGTTCTTCTGCCATTGATCAAAACCTTGATCGACACGGTTTAAACCACGCTGTAAAACGCTCTCTTTCTGCTGTTTCTGTTGGTCAAGCTGTTGGGCGTTCTGCTGTTTCACATTGTCATTAAAACGGCTGATTTCAGTGTCTATGCCTTTTCTGCGTAATTGGGTGACTTTAGTGCCTTCATGGATGGTGGCTTGTAGTCCGTTATTCTGATCGGCATAGCTGCGGTGATCTATTTTTTCCTGTATGCCTGCTCGTTCCAAAGCACGATTGGCAAGGTTTGCCCACGTTTCCCGAATCTGTTTAATTTCGTCTTGGGTTGTACCCATACCAAGGCTTTTTCGTTTGGCGTTGCTGAGTTCAATTTCTGCCTTTGTGGTCAGAGTCAGATTGTTTTCAGGGTCTAATTCCGCCTTTCGGGTGGTAAGCATGATATGGGCGTGATGGTTCTTATCATTTCCGCCTTTGCTGGGTTCGTGGATGGCTAAGTCTGCAATCACGCCATAGCGATCAACTAAGGCCGTGGCAAAGGCTTTTGCCAAGTCCTTACGTTGATCTGCGTCTAATTCATCGGGTAGGGCGATTACCCACTCTCTGGCGGTTCGGGCATCTTTGCGGTTTTCGGACTGTTCCGCCAAGTTCCAAAGTTGGCTGCGGTCAATTTCAATATTGAGATTAGACACAATTTCGGTATGGGCGACTCCATCCTTTCTCGTAAAGTCATGCGTCAGCCCTGTACGTT
>NZ_VOYT01000076.1:0-1164 GCF_013420145.1 Acinetobacter sp. YH12021 | reverse complement strand
AGACTTTCACTTGGGAGATTCTAGGCAGCTAACCGATAAAAGTCTTCTGCCATTTGATTTGGTGTCTTAAAATCCAAGCCTTTTTGAATTCTTCGCTGATTATAAAATAACTCTATATATTTTGTAATATCCGCTTTGGCTTCTTCCCTTGTTTTGTAGTTGCGATGATGGACTAGTTCATTTTTGAGTATGCCCCAGAAACTCTCTATCGGTGCATTATCAAAGCAGTCGCCTTTTTTGCTCATTGAACCCTGAAAATCAAATTTCTCAAGTAAGTTTCGATATTCATTACTGCAATATTGGCTGCCTCTATCTGAATGTACAATGAGATCTTTAGCAGGTTTCTGATTGCGAATAGCCATATTCAATGCATCACAAACAAGCTTGGCTGTCATGCGCTCATTTAAGCTATAGCCAACAACCTGTTTCGTGTAAAGATCTTTGACAGCTGCCAAGTACAACCAGCCCTCAGCCGTCCAAATGTAGGTAATGTCACTCGACCACGCAAGATTAGGCTTCGTCATTGAAAACTGTTGCTTGAGTAAATTGTCATAAATAGAACGGTTGTGATCACTGTTCGTGGTTCTTTTGAAACGCTTATGGCGCTTACAATACAACTGATTTGATTTTTTTATTTGGCGCACAGCATACGTACTTATTTTGATACCTTGCGCTTGTAAATGCTTGGTTAATCGAACATAGCCATAGCTTTGTTTGGTTTCTTCATGGGCTATTTTGACCAAAATTGTCTGCTGATTTCGCTGAATTGATCTTTTACTCATGCCTCGCTTTAGCCAATCATAAAAGCGAGAAACGGATACACGAAGTAATCGAGCCATTAAAATAATCGGAAATAAGTGGCTTTGCGATTTCATATAGGCGTACCTCACTGACTTTCTTTGGCAAAGTACGCTGCTGCCTTTTTTAAAAATTCACGTTCCATTTCAGCTGTTTTGAGCTGTTGTTTAAGCTTCTTATTTTCTTCGAGTAAGGCGTTTAGATCGGGCGAATACTGTTTTGTGCCTGCTAAAGTTCCAGCCTTTGCTTTGTTATTCCAGTTCGAAAGGGTTTGCATTGAAATGCCAAGTTGTCTAGCGGATTCCGATACATTACCTTGGTTCTCTTCAATGGCTTTTATGGCTTCAGCTTTAAATTCTGCGGTGT
>NZ_VOYT01000075.1:0-1208 GCF_013420145.1 Acinetobacter sp. YH12021 | reverse complement strand
TCTCCAGTCAGTGCTTGTCCTGACTGGAGTTGTTTTAAGGCTGTTTCAAAATCAAATGTAGTTGCCATAATGCATCATTCCTGTTTTTAACAGTTTAAGGAAATGACACAGTTTTTTGAACACTACCTCCCATTTTTATTGATGATTTTTTAATTCTTTTAGCATGGCATCCCGTAAAATTTCATTCATTCGTGTTTGATAGCCTTTGCCTTGAGCTTTAAACCATGCAAGTACATCAGCATCTAAACGAATAGATGTTTGTTGCTTCACTGGACGATAGAATTGATTGTGGCGTACAGCATTACTCCAGTCGGTAATTTCAGGCATATCTGATAGATCTAGCTGATCGTCAGAAACTGTTCCCTTAGCAAGCAAGCGTTCAATTTCAGCATCTTGCTTGTCGCTGAATTTTTCATTCAGTTCTTTGCGTGAGTGTCTAACCATGCTCATATTTATCTCGCTCCGCTTTTGTTACCTGTCTTGCACTAATGATTCGTATGATTTCACAGTCATCTTCATCAAAGATGGTGTGAGCTACTAACAGCATTAGTACGCCTTTTACTTTCCCAATGGTCTGCCAACGTTCTTCACCATCGGTATGTCTATCCTGTATTGAGATCCTCAACGGATCTTCAAAAACAAGGCTTGCCGTTTCGAAAGAAACATCGTGTTTTTTCTGATTCTTTCGATTCTTTGCCTCATCCCATTCAAAATACTGTTCCATAAAAAACATTCAAATTTGTATATACAATAATGTATCACAAAATTGTATTACTCAAGTTGAAAAGCGTAATTTTTAGTCAAATTTATTGGCAAAATATTTCAAAACTGCTCATAAAAAAGCCGACTTGTTTCAAAATCGGCTTTTTATGGATTTTAGGGTTTGGTGTAAATTTTTAAGATATTGATTTTTAAATTAATATACAAGTGTATTGCGTATAACCACCATTATGTTAAATGGAATGTAATTTGAGGGAAAATAAAATATGTTTAGTGCCTTTTATATGAATCTCTCTTATTCATTTTATATGCAAGTTACACTCATTAGGCATTCAAAAGCCAATTTGAACGCTTATCTGCCAAGGGCTTTGTTGCACAAACCTATCTGTAAAGGCTTTTTCAGCGATATAATTTTCAAATGAAGAAGCCTACACACAAAATCTACCGCACAACCAATTGGCCCGCATATAACCGAGCACTCATGAGTC
>NZ_VOYT01000074.1:0-1218 GCF_013420145.1 Acinetobacter sp. YH12021 | reverse complement strand
AGTACCAGCGTACGGCCCACAGAATGATGTCACGCTGAAAATGCCGGCCTTTGAATGGGTTCATGTGCAGCTCCATCAGCAAAAGGGGATGATAAGTTTATCACCACCGACTATTTGCAACAGTGCCGATAAAAATATATCATCATGAACAATAAAACTGTCTGCTTACATAAACAGTAATACAAGGGGTGTTATGAGCCATATTCAACGGGAAACGTCTTGCTCGAGGCCGCGATTAAATTCCAACCTGGATGCTGATTTATATGGGTATAGATGGGCTCGCGATAATGTCGGGCAATCAGGTGCGACAATCTATCGATTGTATGGGAAGCCCAATGCGCCAGAGTTGTTTCTGAAACATGGCAAAGGTAGCGTTGCCAATGATGTTACAGATGAGATGGTCAGACTAAACTGGCTGACGGCATTTATGCCTCTTCCGACCATCAAGCATTTTATCCGTACTCCTGATGATGCATGGTTACTCACCACTGCGATCCCCGGGAAAACAGCATTCCAGGTATTAGAAGAATATCCTGATTCAGGTGAAAATATTGTTGATGCGCTGGCAGTGTTCCTGCGCCGGTTGCATTCGATTCCTGTTTGTAATTGTCCTTTTAACAGCGATCGCGTATTTCGTCTCGCTCAGGCGCAATCACGAATGAATAACGGTTTGGTTGATGCTAGTGATTTTGATGACGAGCGTAATGGCTGGCCTGTTGAACAAGTCTGGAAAGAAATGCATAAGCTTTTGCCATTCTCACCGGATTCAGTCGTCACTCATGGTGATTTCTCACTTGATAACCTTATTTTTGACGAGGGGAAATTAATAGGTTGTATTGATGTTGGACGAGTCGGAATCGCAGACCGATACCAGGATCTTGCCATCCTATGGAACTGCCTCGGTGAGTTTTCTCCTTCATTACAGAAACGGCTTTTTCAAAAATATGGTATTGATAATCCTGATATGAATAAATTGCAGTTTCATTTGATGCTCGATGAGTTTTTCTGAGGCACTGTTGCAAATAGTCGGTGGTGATAAACTTATCATCCCCTTTTGCTGATGGAGCTGCACATGAACCCATTCAAAGGCTGGCATTTTCAGCGTGACATCATTCTGTGGGCCGTACGCTGGTACTGCAAATACGGCATCAGTTACCGTGAGCTGCAGGAGATGCTGGCTGAACGCGGAGTGAATGTCGATCACTCCACGATTTACCG
>NZ_VOYT01000073.1:0-1242 GCF_013420145.1 Acinetobacter sp. YH12021 | reverse complement strand
CGGGCGCAACGGCTTTCGTCATTGCGTCTCTGGGAGCAGCTTGGTCTTCAACTGCACCGGCCTTTGTCGCTTTCCGTCTACTTCAAGCAGTGGGCGCGTCGGCCATGCTGGTGGCGACGTTCGCGACGGTTCGCGACGTTTATGCCAACCGTCCTGAGGGTGTCGTCATCTACGGCCTTTTCAGTTCGATGCTGGCGTTCGTGCCTGCGCTCGGCCCTATCGCCGGAGTATTGATCGGCGAGTTCTTGGGATGGCAGGCGATATTCATTACTTTGGCTATACTGGCGATGCTCGCACTCCTAAATGCGGGTTTCAGGTGGCACGAAACCCGCCCTCTGGATCAAGTCAAGACGCGCCGATCTGTCTTGCCGATCTTCGCGAGTCCGGCTTTTTGGGTTTACACTGTCGGCTTTAGCGCCGGTATGGGCACCTACTTCGTCTTCTTCTCGACGGCTCCCCGTGTGCTCATAGGCCAAGCGGAATATTCCGAGATCGGATTCAGCTTTGCCTTCGCCACTGTCGCGCTTGTAATGATCGTGACAACCCGTTTCGCGAAGTCCTTTGTCGCCAGATGGGGCATCGCAGGATGCGTGGCGCGTGGGATGGCGTTGCTTGTTTGCGGAGCGGTCCTGTTGGGGATCGGCGAACTTTACGGCTCGCCGTCATTCCTCACCTTCATCCTACCGATGTGGGTTGTCGCGGTCGGTATTGTCTTCACGGTGTCCGTTACCGCGAACGGCGCTTTGGCAGAGTTCGACGACATCGCGGGATCAGCGGTCGCGTTCTACTTCTGCGTTCAAAGCCTGATAGTCAGCATTGTCGGGACATTGGCGGTGGCACTTTTAAACGGTGACACAGCGTGGCCCGTGATCTGTTACGCCACGGCGATGGCGGTACTGGTTTCGTTGGGGCTGGTGCTCCTTCGGCTCCGTGGGGCTGCCACCGAGAAGTCGCCAGTCGTCTAACCGACGACTGGTAGCAGGCCCGCTCCGATGCGGCGCACTAACCATCGAAACCTCGTGAATGTCGGTATCCTGTCTGGCAGGATACCGCTCATTTCCCTTGTTCAGTTCATCGCCGTCGCCGAGCATCTGAATTTTCGGCATGCGGCCAAGGCACTTGGTATCAGCCAGTCGAGCGTCAGCGCGCGTGTGAAAGCGCTGGAGGATAACCTTGGTGTCCTGCTATTTGAGCGCCATGCGCGGGGCGTTCGGCTAACAGACGCAGGCAGGCACTTCATGG
>NZ_VOYT01000072.1:0-1265 GCF_013420145.1 Acinetobacter sp. YH12021 | reverse complement strand
TACGTTGTCGGCAGCGGGCCAAAAAGGAATACGTCCATGCCCATCGAGGTGAAACCGGCTGTGAGCGCGGGTTCAAGCATATAGCCCGACAGGCGCGTATCCTTGCCGATCACGACACGATGGCGGTGGTCACCGCGACGAAAGACACGGCCAGCCGCCATGCCGACGCGCAAGGCGGTTTCCGCCGTCATCGCGCCTTCGTTGGCTTTGCCACGAATACCGTCTGTGCCGAAATATTTGCGCACCATAAGGTCGATTATCCTGTCGTCGGGTCGCCCTCAAAGGGGACATGCCTGCTGAACCGCGAATATAGAGAAATATCCCGAATGTGCAGTTAACGAATTCTTGCGGTTTCTTTCAGCGCCGCCAATACCGCCAGCCCGTCGCGCAAGGGGCGCGGCTCGTGTGTGCGGATGAAGTCAGCTCCACCTGCGGCGGCGGCAAGCTCTGCAGCGAGTGTCGCGGCCCCGACATCCCCCGGACCACGGCCTGTGAGCGCGCGCAGAAAGGATTTGCGCGAAACAGACAGAAGCACCGGCAAATCGAAGCGCAGCCGCAATTCATCGAACCGCGCCAGCACCGAGAGCGAGGTTTCGGGAGCAGCCCCCAGAAAAAACCCCATGCCGGGATCAAGGACAAGGCGGTTGCGTTTGATACCGGCACCCGTCAGCGCCGCGATGCGCGCGTCAAAGAACGCCGCAATGTGATCCATGATGTCGCCAGCGGGTGCCTCGCGCCGATCTGCCTGCCCGTCTTGCACCGAATGCATAACGACGAGTTTGGCAGATGATTTCGCCAATTGCGGATAGAACGCAGCGTCTGGAAAACCGCGAATATCATTGAGATAGGCCACACCACGCGACAAGGCATAGGCTTGCGTCGCGGGTTGATAACTGTCGAGCGAGACGGGAATGCCATCTGCCTTGAGCGCGTCCAGCACCGGCGCGATACGCGCGATTTCTGTGTCGGACGAAACAGGCGCGGCGTCGGGATTGCTGGATGCCGGACCGAGGTCGATCACATCTGCCCCCTCGGCCATCAGCTTACGCGCCTGCGCAATGGCTGCGTCTGGCGCCAGATACCGGCCTCCATCGGAGAAACTGTCCGAGGTTATGTTGACGATGCCGAAAATGATGAGCGATTTATTCATGGGGGCTTCTATAATAATAATAATCGAGCATGAGTCTCATACGGATGCTCGGGTCGAAAGGGAATCCCCAGGCGAGTAACCTGTTTGCGGTGATCCATTAGCTGCAGGAGCAGAA
>NZ_VOYT01000071.1:0-1289 GCF_013420145.1 Acinetobacter sp. YH12021 | reverse complement strand
ACCGGCCTCCATCGGAGAAACTGTCCGAGGTTATGTTGACGATGCCGAAAATGATGAGCGATTTATTCATGGGGGCTTCTATAATAATCTCTGTACACGACAAAAATAGATAACTCATTGAAATAATGTCACAATAATTGTTTTCTAACGACGAATACTATGACACATCTCAATGAGTTATATCTTATCTTAAACAAATCTCTAAAATGGAACAAGTCACATTTAAAGTGCTTTGCGCTCATCATGCTTGTGATTATTTTAAAGCAAACATGTAATCTTTCTTCTGCATCTAAAGCCTTGCCCATCAAGTGTTTACCACAATCATTTTATCGACGTATGCAGCGCTTCTTTGCAGGTCAGTATTTTGATTATCGTCAAATTTCTCAGTTAATTTTCAATATATTTTCATTCGATAAAGTCCAATTAACTTTGGATAGAACTAATTGGAAATGGGGAAAACGAAATATTAATATCCTGATGCTCGCAATCGTTTATCGTGGAATAGCGATACCTATCCTTTGGACATTGCTTAATAAACGTGGAAATTCAGATACGAAAGAGCGTATTGCTTTGATTCAACGCTTTATCTCCATTTTTGGTAAAGATCGTATTGTGAATGTGTTTGCAGACAGAGAATTTATCGGTGAGAAATGGTTTACATGGTTAATTGAAAATGACATTAACTTCTGTATACGTGTTAAAAAAACTTTATTGTGACCAATCACTTAGCCAAGAATCATAAAATTAGTGATTTATTTCGTCATCTTCAAGTTGGTCAAATTGAATGTCGTAAACGACGGATTTTGGTTGGTCGGGTGAAACTATATATAAGTGCACTACAGTTAGAAAATGGAGAGCTTTTACTCGTCGTTTCTCCTCAGTTTAATGCCAATGCTATTCAGGATTATGCATTACGCTGGGAAATTGAAACCTTATTCAGTTGTCTCAAAGGACGCGGGTTTAATCTTGAAAATACGCGCTTGACAGACCCTAGACGAGTGAAAAAATTGATTGCGGTGTTAGCTATAAGCTTCTGTTGGTGTTACTTAACGGGTGAATGGCAACATAATCAAAAAAAAGCGATAAAAATAAAGAAGCATGGACGACTCTCAATGAGTTTATTTCGCTATGGTTTAGACTATGTTCAAATGGCGATTCAGCGTTTAATTGGTTTTGGGAAAAAAGAAGAGTTTAAGGAAATTTTGGCAATTTTAAGAAAGCAGAATCCTGATAGGATAAGGGTTCTGTGAAATTTGTCGTGTACAGAGTATAATAATAATAATCGAGCA
>NZ_VOYT01000070.1:0-1299 GCF_013420145.1 Acinetobacter sp. YH12021 | reverse complement strand
GAGGGCGTTCAAAATTCTGTGTCAGTAAATTTGACTAGATTTTAATTATATCATCTAATCGACCTTCAAAGTAAATGGATAATTGAGTAATCGTTTGTCCCCATTCCTGAATAGGCATTGTCCATTTTTCTGATGCCTGTTGAATACCAATATACAGTAATTTCATCAGACTATCCTCATTGGGGAAAGCTCCTTTGGTTTTGGTTAGTTTGCGGAATTGACGATGTACGGCTTCAACGGCATTGGTGGTGTAAATCGGCTTCCTAATCGCTTTAGGGTATTTGAAATAGGCGGATAGTAGATGCCATTTGGTACGCCATGACTGAATGACCACACCATATTTTTCGCCCCATTTTTCTTCTAGCTCATCCAGTGCTACTTCTGCCGCCCCTTTGGTATCAGCACGGTAAATTGGCTTTAAATCAGCCATAAATGCCTTCTGATCTTTACTGGCAACATAGCGTAAAGAATTACGGATTTGATGAACGATACACAGTTGTATTTCTGTTTGAGGGTAAATCGCTGCTATGGCTTCGGGGAAACCTTTTAGTCCATCTACACAGGCAATCAGAATATCCTGAACACCACGATTTTGTAGGTCTGTCAGTACACTAAGCCAATGGTTCGCCCCTTCGCTTTCCGACAAATGCAAGCCGAGTAGTTCCTTCTTACCTTCAACATTTAAAGCTAAAATGGTATAGATCGCTTTGCTCACATAAACACCTTTATCCTTCACTTTGTAATGTATGGCATCTAACCAAACAAAGGGATAAATTGTATCGAGTGGGCGTTGTTTCCATGCTTGTAACTGAGGGAGGAGCTTATCTGTAATATTGGTGATAGCACCATCTGAAATCTCCAATCCATACATATCAGCAACATGCTTTTGAATATCACGATAGCTCATACCAAGTGCATAGAGTGATATGATTTTATTGTCAATTTCTTCTGATAATTTGGTCTGGTTCTTTTTAACTAACTGTGGCTCAAATTCACCATTTCGATCTCTAGGGGTTTCAAGCTCAAATGAACCTGATGTAGATTTTACTGTCTTGCGAGTATAGCCATTGCGGCGATTACCTTGTTTCGGATTCGCTTCAATGTAATTCTCGATTTCTGCTTCAAGAGCAGCTTCGGTCAGCTGTTTAATTAAAGGGGTGAGTATGCCATTTTCTCCAGTCAGTGCTTGTCCTGACTGGAGTTGTTTTAAGGCTGTTTCAAAATCAAATGTAGTTGCCATAATGCATCATTCCTGTTTTTAACAGTTTAAGGAAATGACACAGTTTTTTGAACACTACC
>NZ_VOYT01000006.1:0-124610 GCF_013420145.1 Acinetobacter sp. YH12021 | reverse complement strand
TAGGCAGGACATTATGGAAAAAATGGTCAGGCTATCATCGCCGCAGTTTGGTGGAAACCAAGATGCATTGCATCAAATTATTAGGCGATAAATTAATGGCAAGAAGCTTTCCTAGTCAGGTGAATGAAATTCATGCACGTGTAGCAGTCCTCAACAGATTTACGGAATTAGGTCGACCACTTACCCAAGTTACGCCTTAAATTTGGCTCAATTAGGGGCGCTTTGCATTTCAAATCTTTGTGCAACAAAGCCCTTCATCAATGGTAAAAGTCATAAGAAAACGTGCCTTAAATACAGCCTTTTGAAATTCAGCTACAATTTTAGGAGCCTCTCGCATCACATTTTTCATTAGATACTTGTGAAACTTTATATACATTTGAGTGTGAAATGCTGGATCCGATAAATATCCTTCGGGAAAATTATTGGTATCCCATTCCATTCCAAATCTGATAGCTGTGAGTAATTCTATTTTATTTGTGATGCTCGACCATTGATCTAAATTCATTATAAAGTTGTAAGGTCGAGTAACGTAATAATTGCGTACTTTAATAATGTTATTACATAATGGTTCTGAAAACTCACAGACGTTCTTTTCTTCTGGAAATGCTACCCAAGCATTAGATTTTCCAGAAATGGTACGACTATAAGCGGATGCTAACTTCGTGGTTTCCATATCATCATACCCATTCATTCATTGGTTGTGAAAAGTCAAAAATATGTAGACTGACCTGTTCGGATTTAATTCCTGTACGCAGAGTTTCAGTAAAACCATCATGATCAGTAAAGCCGCTATACTCTTGTCCATCATTTGTTGTTAATAGATAGAAGCATCCACTTATGGGTAGGTTGAATTTTTTATTGATAAGCTGGAACTGTAGTCCATGTTCTTCTAGGCGAATGCGGTTTCCTAGGAAACTTTGAGTAAGTGAGTATTGCTTGTTTTTTTGTTGCTGAGAGAAAGAAACAGTTTTTGGATGCGTTCCAACGACATGAGCTTGTTTGGGTATTAAAGTTGCTCCACAGGTAAAGTGATCCCCTACATAAGCTACTGCTTTACCATCAAGAATGACGTGATCCTGACTTTTGATTAGAGTTGACCACATTTTACATTTTGGACAGCTAAAGCCATCACCAGCTCTTAAGAAGGCAATCCCCATTTGGGTGATGCTATACTGCGTTGCAATAACTATTCCACCGTGTGAAGTCGTGGAGCCTTGAATGCCAAAAGGACGAGTCATAATTTAAATTCTTATTGGTATTGTGGTCTGGTGAATAAAAATATACTTACTAAAAAATAGATTGAAAATATGAGAGATAAATTTGTAGTGTTTTAAAAAAACTTGTTCATATTTTTCTATTTATAAGTATGTCTTTTATTAAAATTAATATAATACTGATTATTATACTTTTAAGTGTATCAGAAGCATGATGAATTTGGAATCATCATGCTTAAAATTGACTTCTGGGTATCCCATCTAAATTAAGGCATTTTATTGATAATTCCCCGCCACTTTTACATAGTGTCGTGCAGAATAAGGTAAAAACTCTTTTTCCTTGTCAGTTAAAGGACGAACTTTTTGCACAGGGCTACCCACGTACAAATAACCACTTTCCAAACGCTTACGCGGAGGTACTAAAGACCCTGCGCCAATCATCACATCATCTTCAATAATGACATCATCCAAAACAATTGTGTTGATGCCCAATAACACCCGATTGCCAATGGTGCAGCCGTGCAAGGTCACACCATGTCCAACCGTGACATCTTCGCCAATAATCAGCGGTGAACCTTCAGGTTTGTCGGCTTTTTTATGGCTGACATGCAGCATGGCATGATCTTGTACATTGGAATTTTGACCAATCCGAATATGGTTGACATCCCCACGAATCACAGCAAATGGCCAAACCGATACATTTGCGGCCAAATGCACATCACCAATTACCACCGACAATTCATCTACATAGCAGCTAGCGTCAATTTTTGGGGTTTGCTCTAAATAAGCACGCACATTTTTTTTCATAATGGACAAATCTTTAGCTTATAAATTTAGGATTGAGGACAGTATAAAATAAAAAAGCACACATGCGGGCATGTGTGCTTTGCGCTTTAGTCTAAGCTTATGAATCTTAGAATAAGTTGCTAAAGAATTGTTTGATATGGTCTAGCATACGTGCAAAGAAACCCGCTTCTTCCACTTCCTGCAACGCCACCAATGGTTTTTCAGCAATCACTTTACCATCTAAGGTTGCGACATATTTACCAATCACTTGACCTTTTTTCAAAGGAGCAGTCAATTTAGGTTGAACCACCAATTGAGTTTTAATTTGGTTGGCTTTGCCTTTTGGCATGGTCACGTTAAAGTTTTCTGGCAAACCAATTTGTGCTTCTTTGCTTTTACCGTACCATACTTTTGCTTTAGCTAAGACTTGGTTGGCAGGCTGTACACGTACAGTTTCGTAGTTTGCATAACCCCAAGCTAACAATTCACGAGTTTGAGTTGCACGAGCTTGCATGGTTGGCGCACCAAAAATCACCGAAATTAAACGCATTGGGCCACGTTTAGATGAAGTGGTTAAGCAGTAACCCGCTTCGTTGGTATGACCTGTTTTTAAACCATCCACGCTTGGGTCGGTATATAACAGGGCATTACGGTTGCCTTGTTTAATTCCATTAAAAGAAAACTCTTTTTCAGAATAAATTGGGTAGTATTTTGAGCTGTCATGGATGATGTGCTGCGCTAAAGTCGCCATATCTTTTGCGGTAGAAAAGTGACCTTCAGCAGGCATACCCGTAGAGTTCATAAACTGGGTATTGCTCATGCCAATACGTTTGGCTTCTTCATTCATCATGTGAACGAATGTGCCTTCATTACCTGCAATGTGCTCTGCCATGGCTTTAGATGCATCGTTGCCCGATTGCACGATAATTCCGCGTAGCATTTCAAGTACGGTTGCTGTGCCATTTAAAGGAACATACATACATGATTCTGTGCTGCTGCCACGACACCATGCAGACTCATTCATGCGGACTTGTTCATCTTCCGTGAGTTCGCCTTTTAATAACTTTTGTTCAATGATGAAACTAGTCATCATTTTGGTCATTGAGGCAGGGGCGAGTTTTTCGTTTTCATTTTTTGAAGCTAAAATTTGTCCCGTCTCATAATCCATCAAAACGTATGATTTGTTATTGAGTTCTGGTGGTGTAGCTAAGACAGTTGCTGCATAAGAAAAGCTTGGTAATAGTAATAATGCAGCAAGGGCGCTTTTTGGGGTCATTCTAAGAGGTTCCAATACTTGAGGTATGCACAAAAGAGCTAGCATTTTAGGGCAAAGCTCTGCCGACTTCTATGGGAGAAATCGGCTTATTGATAAAGTATTGTAACCAAATTGTATTATCTGCTATATGCTGTCAATTCTTGGCAAATTGCTTGGTTTTTGGCTGTTCCAGCAGCTTTGGCATCGGCACGGGCTTCTTTTAAAATTGGCTGGAAGCTTTTTTGTTTGCTGAGTTTACTTAAGGCAGTAACAGCGTCTTTTTCTTTAGGCATATATTCTTGGGCAAGTTTTGTATAACCCTGATGAAATTGATCTTGTTCTTTGACTAGTGAAGGGCAAACTTCAGATAACACATAAATAGCGGCTAATTCTTGCTGAGTCACTTGTTGTAATGGCGTCACTTCAATATTTTCTTCTTGCGCAATTGCGGCTTGACTTAAACCCAAACTGAGCGCAACTGCGCCAAAAAAATGAACTGCACGTGAATTTTTTAAGCCAGAAAATTGCATATCAAGTACCTTAAATATTGTTTGAACTGAATCTACCGATTCATTTAAGTGCTTATAAGATGAATCATTTATTTGCGAATTGAAAGAGTGAAAATGTATTAAAGCTGTGTGATCTGAGCGCAAATCATGTATAAAAAGTGAAGATTAAAGTCTGAAATTTGAAAATCAGTGGCTTGATATAAAGCGTAAAATAATAGTGGAAAAATACCAGATATAAAAACTAAGCATAAAATTTAAGGCAAACTTTGAAAGTTTGCCTTAAAGGGTGAGTATGCAAAATTATTTACAGGCTCAAAATAGTATTTAAATCATGTGATTTAAAGTGCTAATTCTAAAGCTTCCTGACACACTACTTTTTGCTCTTCTTTGGCTGTATCTTTTGCTGCTTCACGCGCTTCAGCTAAAACGGATTGATATTCTGCGTCGGCTTGTAGTTTGGCAAGCGTCATGTTCGATTCTGAATAATCTTGTAGATAAGTTTGAATCAGTGCTTGAATATTGGCATCTAATTTTGCATTTTTTCCAATCAGTGCAGGGCACATTTCAGTCATGACTTGTGCCGCTGCAACATCTTCTTTCACAATCGTATTGGCTTCTGCTGCAGTCAAATCTTCTGCAATTACAGACTGCGTTAATACAGCAGCAAAACCTAGACCCAATAAACGACGAAATGACAAAGCTAAAATCATGAGAATCACATATATTTTTGGATGGATGTTAAGCGCTAAATATATATAATCTTTTGTATATTTCAATGAAATGTGCTGATCAGTCATTTTGTTGTCGTGTGCTTATTAAATGTGCTTAGGCATGAATCAGGCACAAACAAGTTTAAGATTGAACCGACGTTGCTATATTTTAGTATATAACCTTTATATTTGTTTTATCTGAGATTTTTCTGTGAATATTTTGATAGCCAATGATGATGGCGTGTTTGCACCTGGTATCCAAGCTTTGGCGAAAGCCTTAAAACCTTTGGGTCGCGTGGTGATTGTTGCACCCGAAAGTGAACGCAGTGGTTTTTCGAGTGCGCTGACTTTAGACCGACCATTACGTCCTGTGCAAATTGCTGAAGATGTCTGGGCAGTGAATGGTACACCTGCAGACTGTGTCTATTTGTCGATGAATGGATTGTTCGATTTCGAATTTGATTTGGTGGTCAGCGGCATTAACAGCGGTGCAAATCTAGGGGATGATGTACTGTACTCAGGCACAGTCGGTGCGGCATTTGAAGGACGTTTGATGAAACAGCCTGCGATTGCGGTATCACTTGCAGGGCATAATGTACGTGCTTATCAGCATCCGCAAGATTATATGCAGGCAGCGCAGTGGGTACATGACTTTATTGCTCAAGGTTTACCAAGTTTACCTGCACGACATATTTTTAATGTGAATATTCCAGATGTGCCAGTGTTGCAGGGCACAAAAATTACCTATCAAGGACAGCGTACCCAATCTAAGCCAATTACTAGTCAGGTCGATCCACGAGGGCGTCAAGTGTATTGGATTGGTTTGTCGGGCGAGGCAGTGGCTGCACCGAAAAAAGGCTTAACTGAAATTGAGTCTGATTTTTTTGCGGTAGCAAATGGCTATGTCAGCGTGACACCAATTCAGATGGATGCCACCAATTATGACGTTTTGCAATCATTGCACAGTCAATTTTCCCAAATTGGCTAACTAATGTTATAACTTTGTGAAAAAGTAGCTTGTAAGCCTCATTACAAGGACTTTTTTGCTACTCTTAGCGCAATAGAAAATATTTAGAATTTGTAGAGAGGAAAGAATGCCTGTGGTGTTTCAGTATCGTTTATTTAGCACACCAACAGCATTGTTGAAAACCTTAGTGTTATCAAGTGCTGTTGTGGCTACCGTCGTGTTGAGTGGTTGTGCCTCTAAACCTCAAGTGAATAATTCTGCACGTTATGCAACAGCGCCGAATTTTTATACTGTACGTTCAGGTGATACTTTAAGTGGTATCGCTGCACGTTATGGTTTGAGCTATCTCAGCATTGCAGAAATGAATGATATTGCACCGCCGTATCGTATTTATGTCGGGCAGTCGATTCGTTTGAAAGCGGGCAATGCACCACGTACAACAAGCACTCGCCCTGTAACGCAGGCTGCACCAATTCAACGTCAAACAGTCACTTTACCAACGACACCTGCACCGGTAACATCGACTACAACCACGACCACTAGCTCAACAACACCAAGTACACCGGTGCGTAGCAGCACATTGCGCTGGGTGAAACCATCTCAAGGTGCTGTGATTGCACAGTTTAATTTGGCAAGTAATATCAAAGGAATTCGTTACGGTGGCAATGTAGGTGACCCAATTTATGCCGCAGCAGATGGGCAGGTGGTTTATGCTGCAGATGGCTTAAAAGAATATGGAAACTTGATTTTAATCAAGCACATTGATGGTTATATCACCGCCTATGCACATAACAGTAAGATGAATGTGAGCAGTGGTCAAAACGTAACAGCGGGTCAAAAAATTGCAGAAATGGGCTCTTCGGGTGCTACACGTACCATGTTGGAGTTTCAGGTACGCCTAGATGGTAAGCCAATCAATCCGACTAATGTTTTACCAATAAATTAAATTTTGCAAATACAAAACATAAATTTCACCGTATAATACAATAGGTTGCTTTTATCGAAAGATAAGAGCACCTGTATAATTTCAGAGGGAATTTATGTTAGATCAACTTCGAGCAATGGGTGTATTTGCTTGTGTTGTTGAAAAAAGCTCGTTTAGCGGTGCAGCGCGTGATCTAGGGATCACCACAAGTGCCGTCAGTCAACAAATCCGTTCATTAGAACAAGAAATGGAAGTCACGCTTCTGCATCGTTCTACTAGAAAACTGAGTTTGACTGAAGCAGGACAAGCTTTTTTCCACAGCTGTCAAGAAATGCTCGCCGCTGCTGAGCGCGGAAAAATCCGCATTAATGAATTAAGAGATGATCTGGTCGGTGATTTACGAATTGCCACCACTCCTGAGTTAGGTGCGAATCATGTGATTCCTGCTCTTTCACATTGGATGTCGGCCCATCGTGGTTTATCTATCCATCTAGAAACCGACAATCAATACATTGACCTGATTGATGGTCGCATTGATATTGCGCTGCGTATGAGTCCAAAAATTGAAGATCAAAACCAGCATGTGATTCCAATTGCCCATATTGACCAAGTTTTAGTCGCATCACCTAGTTATTTAAATCAAACCGCGCCCATTTCACGTCCTGAAGATTTAAAACATCACGAGTTAATTCCATTAACCATTATGAAGAATTTTCAGCAACTCAATTTTAAGCATATCAGCACTGCTGAAAATGTGGATGTAGAGTTGGGCTCGCGTCTATCGACCAATAATGTGTTGGTGTCTAAATCTTTGTGTATGCAAGGGCATGGGCTTGCGCGAATTTTGCATTTGGATATTCAAAAAGATTTGCTTAATGGCAGTTTGGTTGAAATTTTGCCTGAGTGGAAATTACCCGCATTTACCTTGTATGCAATCATTTCCAAACATGAGCAACAACCGATGAAAGTACATCGTTGTTTGGAAGCCTTAAAACAATATTTTTCTCAATTGCCGGGTGGGCGAGTGTTTCAAGAAGCATCTTAATTGAATGTTGATAATATACTGATCGACCATTTAGTTAGCAAAAAGCCGCAGTTCAAACTGCGGCTTTTTGTTAGGGATTTATTTAAGCCAAGAATTTTTTAATCATTGCTACAAGGCGTTCAATCAATTGATCTGCCTGGGCTTGAGTAATATTTAATGTTGGCAATAAACGCACCACAGAACCTGCAGTTACGTTAATAATCATTTTGTATTCATCGCGGGCAATATCGACCAACTCTGCACATGGTTTTGGTAATTCAATACCAATCATCAAGCCAAAACCACGCACGCTTACATTTTGGTCTGCGAGTTGTTGACGCAATTGTTCCACAATGTAGCCACCCATTTTTGCTGCATTTTCTACCAAGTTTTCTTTCTGGATGGTGTCAATAACAGTGTAAACCACGCGTGAACCTAACGCAGTACCACTGTAGGTTGAGCCATGATTACCAGCAGTAAGAACGCCCACACCACGACCTTGAGTCATGACTGCACCAATTGGGAAGCCATTGCCCAAACCTTTCGCTGTAGTCAATACATCAGGCACAATATTGGTGTGCTGATAAGCAAAGAATTTACCTGTACGACCATTTCCTGTTTGTACTTCATCCAGCATCATCAGCCAGTTGTGTTGATTACAAATACGGCGGATGTCTTCTAGGTAGCTAAAGCCTTGTGGTGCAGTATTCACACCGCCTTCACCCTGAATCGGCTCGACTAAAATAGCCACAATATCAGGATGCTGAATCGCAGCTTCTTCAATGGCTTCGACATCACCAAAAGGCACACGAATAAAGCCTTCAACCAAAGGTGCAAAACCTTCCTGAACTTTTTTATTGCCAGTTGCAGACAGGGTAGCCAAAGTACGACCGTGGAAAGAGTGATCTGCAACAATAATTTTAGGATTGGCTACGCCTTGCATGTGACCGAATTTACGTGCAATTTTAATTGCACCTTCGTTAGACTCTGCGCCACTGTTTGAAAAAAACACTTCTTCCATGCCAGCAACTTGCGCCAATTTTTGTGCAGCAGCAGTCTGCCAAGGCACCTCAAACAAGTTACTGGTGTGAATTAAGGTAGCCGCCTGATCTGCAATGGCTTCGGTAATTGCAGGGTGTGCGTGACCTAAACCACATACGGCAATGCCTGTAAGTGCATCTAGATATTCTGTGCCATCTTCAGTATAAAGATAAGAACCTCGACCGCGGACAAAGCTGATCGGCTGACGGCCAAATACAGGCATCAAATGTGATGGTTGATCAGTTTGCACAGGAGCAAGGGTAATGTTATTCATGACTAACTCTTATCTGTTAGGTTGGAGGGAAAAACTTATATAAGCAAAATCTACTGCAGATGAAAAGCCTAATTGTAAATAAAATTGGATTTATTGCTTTAGACGTACTGTTTTGCTCGGTTTTGGGTATAATGCCACACAGATGAGTTGAGGATTTACCAATGACTGAACAAGTACGCGATACCGAATCGTTAATTCGTGAACAAATTGCTAAACATGCTGTTCTTCTTTACATGAAAGGCACACCACAATTTCCACAATGCGGTTTTTCTGCGCGCGCAGTAGAAGCACTCAGTCAAATTGGTCGTCCTTTTGCTTATGTGAATATTTTAGAAAATCAGGATATTCGTACCACTTTGCCAAAAATTGCCAACTGGCCAACTTTCCCACAATTGTGGATTAACGGTGAGTTGATTGGTGGTAGCGATATTATGTTGGATATGTTCCAGAAAGGTGAGTTAAAGCCTTTAGTTGAGCAATACAGCCCAGCACCTGAAGCTTAAAGTATTGGACTTGGGTCACACTAGACCAAAGTCATCCATACAAAAAAGTTGATATAAAAAAAGCGCCTTGGCGCTTTTTTTATATCTGGAATTCACTTGAATAGCTGATTTGAATCACTGCACTTAGTTTACCGCAGTACTTTCAGTTGCAAGTTCAGCAGTTTCAGCCGACTCAGCAGTGACTTCATCAGAAGTTGCCGCATCAGATGGTTCAGCCGATTTCTGTTTTTTCTTGGCTTTTTGCGCTTTGTCCTTTTTCTCTGGGTCTTTTTTGTCCTTTTCTTTCTTGGACTTTTTCTTTTTCTTTGGCTCTTCTTCAATTTCAGCACCATCTTCAATGGCTTGCCAATACTCAAGTTGTTCCATCACTGCAGCGTAAATTGAACCTTTACTGTAACGTCCTTTTTTAGTGAGTTTACCCACAGGACGCGCCATTAAAATTTCTAAGGCTTGGTCAATGGTATCAATGGCGTGAATGTGGAACTGACCTTGTTCTACCGCTTCAATCACATCTTTACGCAACATAAGGTGCTGCATATTTTGACGTGGAATAATCACGCCTTGCTTGCCAGTTAAACCTTGCAGTTTGCAGGCATCAAAGAAACCTTCAATTTTTGCATTCACGCCACCAATTGGCTGTACTTGACCAAGTTGGTTCATGGAGCCTGTAATGGCCCAAGATTGGTCAATAGGTAGTTGGCTGATTGCAGAAATCAAAGCAGAAAGCTCTGCCACTGTTGCACTGTCACCATCAACCTGACCATAACTTTGCTCAAAGGCAAGGGCAGCAGAAAAATGTAAAATTTGCTCACGGCCAAAATGTGCTTTGAGGAAACTGGCCATCAACAACACGCCTTTGGCATGTAAAGAACCGCCAAGTTCAACACTGCGTTCAATATCTAAAATATCGCCGCCGCCTTGATAGACTGAGGCGGTTAAGCGCGAAGGTAAGCCAAACTCGACATCGGCATAGTGAATGACCGACAGGGCATTAATTTGCCCTAAACGATGTCCGCGAGTTTCTATTAACTGCGTACCGCGTGATAAATCTTGCCAGTACAGTTCTCTTAAATAGCCTAAGCGATATTTGCGATGATCCAGTGCGGTATTGATATGCTGTTCGGAAACCGTTTTATCGCCCGCCTGTGCCGCATGGTGATGCGA
Organism: Acinetobacter sp. YH12021; assembly: GCF_013420145.1. NCBI lineage: Bacteria > Pseudomonadati > Pseudomonadota > Gammaproteobacteria > Moraxellales > Moraxellaceae > Acinetobacter > Acinetobacter sp. YH12021. The sequence continues at coordinate 114,238 of NZ_VOYT01000006.1, read as the reverse complement.
TTCACGAATTAAATCCCCCAAGGTGAGGGCATGTAAGGAGAGTGAGCTTTGATCTTCAGCTTGACGACTTGAGTCAGTAAGTAAAGCTGCCAAAGCAGAACGGTCAAATGGTAATAATTTGTCAGATTGCACATAGTCGGCAATCAGCTGCATATATGCCTGCTCGTTTTCGTCATTACGTTGTAATGTATCGGTAAAGTCGGCACGGATTTTAAACACGCTGCCAAGTTCGGGTTCTAGCTCTAAAATTTCATAATAAATTTCAGGCTCTGCCAGTAAAATCACTTTAATATTTAGTGGAATGGCTTGTGGTTCAATTGAAATGCTGCCTGTTAAAGTTAGCATGTGTTCCAAAGATGAAAGTTTCAATTGCCCCGATTTTAAAGCGCGTTTCAGTCCTTGCCATGCATAAGGCTGTTCCAGTAACTGCTCTGCTTCGAGCATCAAAAAGCCGCCATTGGCTTTATGTAAGCTACCTGCACGAATTAAGGTGAAGTCAGTGGTAATGGTGCCGTTTTGCGTGAGTTGTTCTACATGCCCCAATAAATTGTAATGGGTTGGAAAATCTTCAAAAATAACAGGTACACCGCTGTTGGGTTTGTGCGTCACAATAATATTGGCTTGGTAGCGCGCAGGAATACGGCTAAAGGTGCCAGGACGGAAATCATCTTCTTCCTGTTCTAAAACAAACTCGACATTATTAATAATATCTTCGGCATAGTATTGTAAATATTCAGTCAAACCTTCGACACTAGGATATTTATTTTGAATAATATCAATGCGTGGCATTACCACTTGTTTGGCAATATCACGGTTCAGGTCTTGTACTTTGTCACGTGCGTCATCTTCTAAATCGCCTAAATGCAAACCCAAACGCTCCAGTTTTTTATTCATATAACGAATATTGGACGCAATTTCTGCACGGGTTTTGCTGTCCAAGGCGTTAATATCTTCCTTAGACATTTCCTGCATTTTGTCATTTTTCAGATGCACGGGTACAAAGCAATGTTCATCTTCCTGCGCAATCAGTTTTAAATCGAGTTCTTCACCTTCACTGGTCAGCTCAATTAAGGCTTGTTGCTGTTCATCACCCGCTTGCTGACGAATCATTTCAATGCGGTTGTGATAGGTTTCTGCGGTAAAGCGACGTTCGAGTTGCTTTAAAATAGTTTGCCAAGTTTGATGTAACAAACTTTGAAATTTAGGCGCTTGACCTGCAGGCAGTTGCAAGGCAATCGGTTGGCGCGGGTGTTTGAAATTATTGACATAAACCCAGTCATTCGGTGTGGGCATGCTCTTGGCATGTTGCTGCAGCAAACGCTTGACCATGGTACGTTTGCCCAATCCCGCCGTACCCACTGCAAAAATATTGTAGCCAGAATATGGCAGGGAAATACCTGCTTCCACCGAAGCGCGTGCCCGATCTTGTCCTAAAAAATTATTCAGCGGTTTAATGCGTCGGGTCGAAGCGGGAATGTTATCGTAATTTGGAATATGGGTTAGTTGTGTTGCTTTGAGTCGTGTATTTTCTAAAGTCGTTTGTATTTCGCTTTGTTCAAAGGCAGAGCTGAGAAGCGGTTGTTGTTCATCTTGCGCTGCTGTTGTTGTGTTGGTTGTCATTGATGGGGTGATTTGATCAAGTCTTTGGGTCACTGTAGAAATCCAAAACGAAATATTGCAGTTAGAAGTTTAAAGGTATACAGGTTTAAGCGGAAAATTCAAGCTAAGCCGTAATTTTTACTACAAAATGACAAAGCTGTTGTGGATAATTTCATAAATACTGTTGAAACAGAAGCTATTCCGCGATTGAATAACAACAATTTGACTTGATAGAAAATAATAATCGAATGACCACACAACAGACTGGGCAAACTTCAGCACAAAATACAGGGTGGAAAGCTGCATTTACGGCATTTTTAGACCGTCGTGCGCTGATTATGCTGTTTTTGGGCTTCTCTGCAGGTATTCCAATTTTACTGATTTTTTCCAGTCTATCTTTGTGGTTGGGCGAAGCAGGCATTGACAAAAGTGCGGTCACTTTCTTTAGTTGGGCTGCCTTGGGTTATTCCTTTAAATTTGTCTGGGCACCATTAATTGATGAATTACCCGTACCCTATTTAACCAAAAAACTGGGGCGACGTCGGGCATGGCTGCTCATCGCCCAATGTTTAATTGTTTGTGCAATTGCGGTGATGGCATTTTCTGACCCAGCTTTGGGACAGGCGCATTTATATCAAATGGCATTGGGTGCAGTATTACTGGGCTTTTCTGCAGCCACGCAAGATATTGTGATTGATGCTTACCGTATCGAACTGGCTGAAACTCAAATGCAAACCGTGTTGGCATCGACCTATAACGCGGGCTATCGCATTGGGATGATTGTCGCAGGGGCAGGTGCTTTATTTTTGGCAGCCTCGTTAGGTACAGCCAAAGGCAACTATATTTATAGTGCATGGAAAATTACCTATTTGGCGATGGCTGCGGTGATGCTGATTGGCATTATCACGACTTTGGTGATTCGTGAGCCGCAAGTGAATCGGGTCAGCAAGCATTATCAACGACGCGACTATTTTCGTCTGGTTACGGTGTTTTTTGTTGCGGTATTCAGTTTTGTATTGTGCTACGTCTTTTCGGGTAATTTTACCGAAGCCTTAAAACAACAATTCCAACTCAAAGATGCATTTTTATTATTTTCTATAGAAGCTTTACGTTTTATTGCATCGGGTGCGGCTGCTGTAGGCATGGGCACAATTTTGGTCAAATTGGGCGCAGTCAATAAACAGATGGCATTTGAAACATGGGTGCATCCTGTTGCAGATTTCTTTAAACGCTACGGCATGAAACTGGCACTGGTGTTATTACTCTTGATTGGTTTTTATCGAGTTTCAGACATTATTGCAGGTGTAATTTCCAATGTGTTCTATCAGGATTTGAACTTTAGCAAAGAACAAATTGCCGAAGCGGTTAAGGTTTATGGGGTCATTTTCAGTTTAGTGGGTGGCTTCTTGGGCGGTTTACTGGCACAGCGTATGAACATTATGAAATTAATGTTTGTTGGCGCGGTGTTGGCATCATCCACCAATCTTATTTTTATTGGTCTGGTGAAGTCAGGACAGCAACTGAGCGATGTGCAAGTTTCTGTGGGGCAGCAACAATATCAAACCCAGGCCGATGAAGTTGGATATTGGAAAGTGGCTGTGCCTAGTCAGGTTTTAGCAACACAGGATGAAATTCAGGTACGTGCGCAATACCAAACGGGCGATACGCCGTCACGTTTAGTGTCGATGCCGTATTTGCACCAAACTGAGATTGAAACTGCACAACTCCAGTTTTTACCACTGACTTCGGATAATCGTATTAGCGAAAATGAAGCCAGCAACAGTATTGTCGTACGTGGGCAATATGCAGGGCCTGCCTTAACCGAACAGCAAAAAATTGTACTGCAGCTAGATGGTCAAAATTTTGATGCAAAACTAGATGCACAAGGAATTTTTACGGCAGCGATTGCAGGGCAGCTTTTGGCAGACTCACCAAGTAAACAACTGCAAGCTGTATTATTAAATGGACAGCAAACTGTACAACAACACAGCCAAACCTATCAGGTCGATTTAAACACACATGAAGGCAATGCTTTGGATGTAGATATACAACCTTTGCCGATCGTTCAATCATCTTCAAACAATATGGTTGAAATTCAGGGCAAGGTGATTAAGCCATATAGCACAGCATGGTTATATTTTGCGATTATTGTCGATAACTTGGCTTCAGGTTTAGCGGGCGCGGCTTTTATCGCATTTTTATCCAGTTTAACCAGTGTGTCATTTACTGCTGTGCAATATGCAATTTTTAGCTCACTCATGACCTTGACTCCTAAGATTTTAGGTGGTTATTCAGGTACTATAGTGACCAATATTGGTTATCCAAACTTTTTCCTCATGACCACATTAATTGGAATCCCTATTTTAATTTTAGTGGTGTGGGTGGCGAAATTGTTACGTGACCATCAACACATACAAGCAAAACCGATTGAACAAAAGGATGAATGACATGCGCATGCTGCATACCATGTTACGTGTAGGTAATTTAGAGCAATCATTAAAATTTTATACAGAAGTTTTAGGCATGACTTTGCTGCGTAAGCGTGATTATGAAGAAGGTCGTTTTACCCTTGCTTTTGTAGGCTATGGCGATGAAGAAAATCACACCGTTTTGGAGTTGACGCATAACTGGGATACAGACAGCTATGATTTGGGCAATGGTTATGGTCATATTGCAATTGCGGTAGACGATGCCTACAAAGCATGTGAAGAAATTAAAGCGCGCGGCGGCAATGTGGTACGTGAAGCAGGGCCAATGAAAGGTGGTGTAACTGTCATTGCTTTTGTTGAAGACCCAGATGGTTATAAAGTTGAATTGATTCAGCAAGATCAGAACGCACGTAATAACTAAGTCTTCATCAGTGAAGCAGTAAAAACCAAACCTTTATGGCGCAATAAACTGAATGTTGTTCAGTATTCATTTTGAAAATATTGAACATCGCCTGAAAATGCTCGCTTTTTGAATATTGCTCAGTAATATACCTTTATCGAAAGGTAAAAATTGCTGGGCTTTTTTGCAACAGTAAAAGAATATACAGGATGTGTTTATGTTGAAGTTATTGGCATTGGATCGCTTTACCATTCTTTTGTTTGTGATGGTCATCCTCGCCAGTGTCGTGCCTGTGTCAGGGCAAGCAGCCGAAGTTTTTAGTGTGATTACGACAGTTGCCATTGCAATCTTATTCTTTTTGCATGGGGCGAAATTATCACGTGAAGCTGTCATTCAGGGCATGATGCATTGGAAATTGCATGCGTTGGTATTTACTTTTACCTTTGCGTTATTCCCAATTTTAGGTTTGCTGGCAAAGCCAATTCTAGTGCCAATGCTCGGGCAGGAGCTGTATTGGGGCTTTTTGTTCATGTGCTTTTTGCCTTCAACCGTGCAATCTTCAATTGCCTTTACGTCAGTGGCAAAAGGCAATGTTGCCAGCGCAGTCTGCAGTGCGTCATTCTCTAATTTAATTGGGATGTTTATTACCCCAGTTTTAGTAGGCATCTTTATTTTAGGGCAGTCTGAACACGGTTTTGACCCGACAAATTCGATTATTCAAATTACTTTATTGTTATTGGTGCCATTTATTTTGGGGCAGTTATTACGTCCTTATGTTTTTCCTCAGATGTTGAAATTACCAAAGCTGGTCAAGGTATTTGATCAGGGTTCGATTTTGATGGTGGTTTATGGTGCATTTAGTGGGGCAGTGGTAGCAGGATTGTGGCATCAAGTTAGTGGTATGACTTTATTGCTGTTGATTATTGCTTGTTCCGTGTTATTGACCCTTGTGATGTGGTTGGCGTGGGTTGTGCCGCAATGGTTGGGTTTTGCACGTGAAGACCAAATTGCCGCATTTTTTTGTAGCTCCAAAAAAACCTTAGCCAGTGGTGTACCGATGGCGCAAATTTTATTTATTGGGCAGCCGTTGGGGATGATTGTTTTACCGATCATGATTTTCCATCAAATTCAGTTGATGGTGTGCGGTGTGATAGCCAATTATCTCGAAAAGCAGCCCGATTCGACTGAACCTCAGGAATTAAATTCCTAAGAATAATTAGCTTTAAAATATTTTATTCCGTATAATATTGCCCAACTTGTTGTGCTTAGCTCTGACGGTATCCGTCTCGGTGGGCCAAAAGAATGGTCTGTTGTGGTGTTGGTCTGCTTTTAAAGCATGTCCTCATTTTTTTAATGAGAGTGACCAATTGCGATGACAGCTTAAGCCTTCTTAAATCTTAGGAGTAATCGACGATGCGCGCCGATATTCACCCAAAATATGAAAAATTAGTTGCAACTTGTTCTTGCGGTAACGTAATCGAAACTCGTTCAGCAGTTGGTAAAGAAACTCTTTATCTTGACGTATGTTCTGCATGCCACCCGTTCTACACTGGTAAGCAAAAGAACGTTGACACTGGCGGTCGTATCGACAAGTTCAAACAACGTTTTGCTGGTATGTCACGTTCTATCAAACGTTAATATCCAGTACGAAAAAAACGGGCAATTGCCCGTTTTTTTGTGCCTTAAATTTTAGGGTCTACAAATAGACCCTAATGCACAAGACCTTATTGGTCTTGCACATCAATTAAATGATCGAGTTTTTTCTGGAAATAATCACCCTGAATAAAGCGCGCATCGACATTCCACGCATTCGCAAACAGGTTCATATCATTTAAGTCACGCAATAACACTTCTACAGGTTTAATTTCACTATAAATGCTCAATTGTTCCTGTAATTCTTGCGTCGAGTCATCAGCAGCCAGTTTTTCAGTCAGTGCACTGTGCAAGGTCAAGTAGTGAATATCGACTTGTTTCAAGATAGATTCACTATAAATCGAATGACCAAAATCACGCAGAGAAATTTCAGCGCCGTGCTGACGTAATAAACTGATTTGTTTCTGCGCATCACCTAAGTTTTGGCTGATGTCTTCTTCAGAGAATTGCAAAATTAATGGATGGCTGAGGCGGCTACCAATAATCGTTATCAGTTTAGACACAAACTCAGGGAAGCTGCGGTCTTGTAATAAAACAAATTTGTTTAAATTGATAATCAGCTTCGCTTCAGGATATTGGGTGATGAAGTTGTGCAATTGTTTACAAGCTTCGACCAAAATCCAACGATCCAGTTTAATGGATAATTCTGGGTCTTCAGCCAAATCTATTAAGCCTGTCAGTGATTTCCATTCACTATTGAAAATAAAGCCACTAGTTACTTCATAGGTATATAAATTGGTGTCTTGCTTATCATAAAGTTGTTGATACTTCAGATGAATTTCACCACGATCAAGACTTTGACGTATCGCTGCAATAATCGCAGATTCACTATACGATTGTGGTACAGCTGCAGCAGATTCAATTACATTTAAGTTAGATTCACCAAAGGACAAGTCTAAGGTTAAACCTGAGTTATGTTGTTCTTGCTGTTGTGGTAATGCGTTGGCAAAACCTTGGCTAATCAGTTGCTCAAAACTGCTTTCATTTTGAATGTCTGGAGTGAATGGCACATAACCAATACGCAAATTAAGTGGGTAAGTATGTTGATCTACCGTAAGTAATTGCGGTTTCGTGAGTGAATTTAAGCCAATCAGTTTCGATTCTAAAATTGCAGGCGATTCTGCTTGGAACAAACCAACCACTAAACCATTACTCACATTAAATAATGGTACATTGGTCTGTTCTTTTAAAAAATTTTGAATGTTGGTAAAGTAATTTTTTGTGGTTTGCCAGTCGGCTTGGAAAATTGATTCAGGACAGTTCGCCAAAGAAAATACCACCAAAGCATTGGCACTAGAAGGCTGTTTGGCTAAAGTGCGATTTACCAATTGGTATGTGCTTGGTTTTGCCGCTGCTTTGTCTGCTGTCGTTTGAGCAGGGGATGTATTTTGCGCCGTATTTTCAATATCTATGGTGATTTGTATGGCGTCGTCAGCTGCTCCAATAAATTCAATTTTGAGTGGGTTTTGTTTTGCTAATAGCGGGTTTTGGCTATGAATATCAAAACGGCCGTGTTCAAATTGTCCTTGACTGACTTTCTTAAAGCGGAATTTAAAATCTGTAATATCTTGCGGTTGCAATAAATCCAATAATGGCAAGCCAATAAGGTCATCTTCACTTTTTAAACCAAATAGCTGTAAATATTCAGCATTGGCTTGTGCATGAATTCCTTCCTGAATAATGGCTACTGCTTTGCTACTGTCTTCGACCAACGCCTGAGCTTGTGATTGTGCATTTTCCAGTTCAGTCATAAGTTGTTCTTGTGACTGCTGTAAGCGACTAAAAGACAGTGCGCGAATTAAGCCAAAATAGAAGCGTTCGGGGTAATCTAAATTGATAATGTCATAGATGCCTTTGCGCACATAACTGGTGTATTGCGTGGCATCGTAATCGTCTGGTTTGAGCAAAAGTAGCGGTAAATTTGGTTGCTGTGATGCACGAATTAAAGTGAGTGCCTGATCGACTTTTAGGTCATAAGCACGACCAAAGATCACCAAATCCCAAGTTAAATGTAATTGTTTTTCAAAGTTTTTAATGTCATCTAATAGATAAGCCTGAACACGGTGCTCATTTGCAGTGAGTTGTTCACAAATTTGATTAAAACGTATTTGGTTGTCATCGATTATGAGTAAACGTGTTTCGGTACGTTTGAGCTTTTTAGACAATAATGGATTTCTCACTTTAATGCTTCCCATAAATCGTGATTTTTAACTTCATTCACTTGTTTCTGAATAAAACCATCAAGTAAAGGCTGTTGTTGGTCATTCAACAACTCAAAATCAAAGCGCATAAAGCTTTGGGTAATCAATAACGGCTTAATTAAGAACACTTTTAGTTCTTCTTCACCTAAACGTAGCTGTACGGTTTGTTTGTCACGTAATAATTGCAGACTTGGCAAAATCAATGAGGTATTGACTTCATTGACCTGCGTACTTTGTACCAATAATGCTGGATGATAATGTCCTGTATGCCGATCTGTTTTAACAAAAACAGCACAAGGGTAAATATCTTGGGTTAAAATTTCCAAGCCAAGTTCTAAGCTTTTTTCAGCAGATTGTTTAATCCAGCGAATAACACCACCACGCCACGGACTTTGGCTATTTTCCTGAACCAGAATAAATTCACCTGTTTTAAGGTTTTTCGGTGTTTCACCCGTCCATTTAATACGATAGCCATTGACACTAATATCTAAAACATCGGCATTGTAAATTTGTTTGGCTTCACGGTCTAAGGTTTTAACAGCGCTAATATCTACCGTAGAGTTGGTATGCATGGCATTGATAAACTGGCTTTCATTCTGGAATTGGTAGTTATCGCCCAAAGCCAGCGTTTCATTGAAGTTTTTACCATTAGACAGATAAAAATGTGCCACAGTCAAACCAAAGCAAATTTTAATCCGTGCCGAATATTCATAACGCTCATGCACACGTTCTGCTGTATTGGTCAAAATATTGTGCAAATGGAAATGCAGAGCAGGGGTTAAGAATAGCTTTTCATTGCGTGATAAATGTTCACCTTTACGACCTTGAACTTCATTTAAATGATCGAGTAGGGGTTGAGTTGCAATAAAAATATTGGCATGAAAACCTTGGCTTTGGTGCGTATTGTAAATAGGTGGATGATCTTTGCTTGCATCGACCACATAACGTGAAAGCGTCGTTTCTTTGGGTAAAACTTGAATCAGTTTTGCCCAATCAAAGCTACAGAGATATAAGCCTTGAATTTCTGCAGGTCGAATTTGATGGGTATTGAAAATTTCCAATAAAATCAGCTGTGCATAGGCTTGAGCAATATTAATCAGTTGATGTTGTGTGCCTTGTAACTGATTAATATTATTTAAATAATAATGTTGTTGAATGGCTGTATCTAAAAGTTGGTGTGCAATTAACCACTGATTTGGCAAGGCGTGGCTATAAAGCATGTGTTGTTGATAGCGCAGTAGAGCTAATTGTTGTAAAGCATAATAGCTAGATAGAACTCGTGCAGTTTGTAAGTTCTTTTTTAAATTAAAGGCAAATAAAGAAAATTTTTGTTGGGTGAGTTGTTGGTGGCTACGTCGGGAAATATTAATATAGACTTTGGCGAAATGACTGCGTAATAACAGCGCGAGTTCAATAATATGATCGTTGCGGTCATTACTAATCAAAGCCTGGTTGAAAAAATGCTTTTCCAGACTGGTAAGCACATTTTCAAGTGTCGGATGAATAGCTTGAATTAAGTCAAAACGTAATGTTTCCTGACATTTCAGTTCTGAAATTTCTAAAAGTGCATTAAATAGAGCTTGGGAAGAATCACCCAATTGTAAAATGGATAAATCCGCTGCCCATGCCTGAATGCTTTTAACCGTATTTTGACAAAAACTCAATTGCTCCAGCTTTAGTTCGCTGGGAACTAGAAAAAGATCTGAAGTATTCATATTCATGATTGTTATTTAACTCAATAAGTTGAAACCCCAAAAAGCGGTGTCTTGTTTTTTTCGCCCGCAATTTCCCTAACGAGTTTAGGAACTAAATAGCCAGGTAAGTTCGCTAAAAGCTCTTTATAGATGTGATCAATGTCTTGCGGCATTAAATCAAAATGATGCGCTCCTTTTACTTTATCTAACACGTGTAAATAGTAAGGCATCACCCCCGCATCAAAAAGACGATAGCTTAAATCGACCAAGACCTGAGCAGAATTATTGACCCCATTTAATAAGACTGCTTGATTCAGAACGGTGATGTTTTGTTCGACTAACTTGGCAAGTTGCGAACAGGTAAAGTCATCTAATTCTGATGCGTGGTTCGAGTGTACCACTAGAATAATACGCAGCCTACTATTTTTTAGTAAGGAAATCAGCGATTCATCGACACGGTTGGGAATAACAATCGGAACTCGTGAATGAATTCTCAAAAATTTTATTTGCGGAATAGACGCCAATCGCTCAATCCAGATATTTAATTTACGATTTGACAAAGTGAGCGGGTCGCCACCACTTAAAATCACTTCATTAATATCGGGCTGGCTTTCAATGTAATTACGGATATTGTCCCAGTCTTCAGTTTTTGGCAGATTTTCCTGATAAGGAAAGTGCCTGCGGAAACAATAACGACAATGTACTGCGCAAGCACCAGTCAAGGTCAGCAAAAAGCGTGATTTATATTTGTGTAAGACTCCAGGTTGTTGATTGGCTTGTTCCTCACCCAAAGGGTCGGTCACAAATCCAGGATGATCTTCCAGTTCTAAATGATGTGGCAGAACCTGTAACAGTAAAGGATCGAGTGGATTGCCTTTTTGCATTTTGGCCACAAATGCACGCGGGATACGCAATTTAAACTGATTGGATGCCAGTAAAGCACCTGACAGCAACTGCTGTTCAGACAGCTCTAAAATATTTAACAATTCGCGTGGGTCGGTGATCAAGTCACTGAGTTGAGATTGCCAGTTTTGTTCTTGGTACAGGTAGTTGATCATGCCAGAAAAGATTTAAATATGAGGTGAAAGGAACCAAGTACACATCTATTTAGCGTAGATGAATTCTTTGTTCATTGAGCGTGAATGCCGCGAATGATTAATCGCTTTGAATCAGAATCATTACAAAACAGCTGATTTTACCGATATCTTGAAGTGATCGGTAGTGGATTTTCATTGCTTCGTTATGGCTTGCTCATTTACAATACGTCCGATGAAAAAAGATGTTGCAAGATGGCGAGCATCGCAAAGCTGCGTTGGTCATTTGCTTTGTAACATAAATAGTTAAGTTAGTCAGTTTGGAGTGTGCCAGTCATGGCCTATTATTCTACGAATGATTTCAAGTCAGGCCTTAAGGTTATGCTTGATGGTAACCCATGTTCAATCATGGAAAATGAATATGTAAAGCCAGGTAAAGGTCAAGCGTTTAACCGCGTAAAACTTCGTAACCTTCGTTCTGGTAAAGTTTTAGAAAAAACATTTAAGTCTGGTGATTCACTAGAAGCAGCTGACATTGTAGAAGTAGAAATGGAATACCTCTACAACGATGGCGAAATGTGGAACTTCATGGATCCTGTATCTTTTGAGCAAATTGCTGCTGACAAAACCGCAATGGGCGATGCTGCAAAATGGTTAAAAGATGATTCAAACGAAAAATGTACCATTATGTTGTTTAACGGTGTGCCTTTAACTGTAAACGCACCAAACTTCGTGGTATTAAAAATTGTCGAAACTGATCCGGGTGTACGTGGCGATACTTCTGGTGGTGGCGGTAAACCAGCGAAATTAGAAACAGGTGCAGTGGTACGTGTTCCTTTATTCGTACAGCAAGAAGAAAGCGTTCGTGTAGATACACGTACAGGTGAATACCTAGAACGCGCATAATGATTTATTGATAAATCATAAGTAAAAGAGGGGGATGATTCGCGTCATCCCCCTTTTTTGTTGATTTGATTATGTGGTAAAAGAATAGGTGAAAAGTATAGGAAACTGTTGGTGCTCCATTTAAGTGTACGGTAGCGCACACTATGGATGTAAGGGCAGCAGACATCAAAATAAAAGGAGCAGGATCAACCAAGGATTTAGGAAATAAAGCTACATCTCGACAATAAAAGTAACGCTTAAAAAATGTAACAAGAAGAGAGATTGACATGGAAACAGTTCAACCGAAGTCAGGTCTGACTTCAAAAATTATATGGCTTTTGGTCGCTATATTGGGTGCAGTATCTTTTGGGATATTGGCAGTCAGTAGAGGCGAACACGTCAATGCAGTCTGGTTAGTTTTAGCTGCGGTCTGTGTCTATAGCATTGCATACCGCTTCTACAGTTTATTTATTGCCACCAAAGTATTTGAGTTAAATGAGCGACGCTTAACGCCCGCACATCGTTTGGCTGACGGTTTAGATTATGTGCCCACCAATAAAAGTGTGTTATTTGGTCACCACTTTGCCGCGATTGCAGGTGCAGGCCCTTTAGTTGGGCCTATTCTTGCAGCACAAATGGGTTATTTACCCGGCACGATCTGGCTTTTAGTCGGGGTGGTGTTGGCAGGTGCAGTCCAAGACTTTTTGGTTTTGTTTATTTCTACACGTCGTGATGGGCGTTCTTTGGGAGAAATGGCAAAACAAGAGTTGGGTTCATTTGCTGGTGTGATTGTCATGCTGGGTGCGCTGGGCGTGATGGTGATTATTCTTGCCGTACTCGCTTTGGTTGTCGTGAAAGCTTTAACCAATAGTCCGTGGGGCGTATTTAGTATTGCAGCCACCATCCCAATTGCGATTTTCATGGGCATTTATATGCGTTTTATTCGTCCGGGGAAAATTGCTGAGGTTTCCATTATTGGTTTTGTCCTGATGATGATGGGTATTATTTATGGTGAAAATGTTGCACAGCATCCATTCTGGGGGCCTTTATTTACTTTAAGTGGCACAGAATTAACGTGGTGTTTAATTGCCTACGGTTTTATTGCTTCAGTTTTGCCAGTGTGGTTGTTATTGGCGCCACGTGATTATTTATCGACGTTCTTAAAAATTGGTGTTATAGCGGGTTTGGCTGTCGGGATTGTGTTTGCAATGCCTGAAATGAAGATGCCTGCGGTGACCCATTTTATTGATGGTACAGGGCCAGTATTTGCGGGTTCATTGTTCCCATTCTTATTTATTACCATTGCCTGCGGTGCGATTTCAGGTTTCCACGCCTTAGTGTCTTCAGGTACGACGCCAAAACTAGTCAATAACGAAAAAGACATTCGGATGATTGGTTATGGCGGCATGTTGATGGAGTCTTTCGTGGCAATCATGGCAATGATTTGTGCCACGGTGCTAGACCCAGGCGTGTACTTTGCCATTAATGCACCCACTGCAGTTTTAGGTACAATGGTGGAAAGTGCAGCAGAAGCGGTACGAAATTTAGGCTTTGTAGTGACTCCTGAGGCTTTAACCATTTTGGCAAAAGAAGTCGGTGAAAGCTCGATTCTGTCACGTACGGGTGGTGCGCCAACGTTTGCAATTGGTATGGCACATATCATCACCGAGATTTTTAATAACCGCTCAATGATGGCATTCTGGTATCACTTTGCCATTTTATTTGAAGCCTTATTTATTTTAACTGCAGTAGATGCAGGCACACGTGCTTGCCGTTTTATGGTGCAAGATACTGTAGGTATTGTTATTCCTGCAGTGAAAAATTCACATAACTTCTTTGGTAACTTGCTTGGCACAGCAGTTGCGGTGGCTGGTTGGGGCTTCTTCGTCTATCAAGGCGTGGTCGATCCTTTAGGCGGTATTAATAGCTTATGGCCTCTATTTGGTATTGGTAACCAAATTTTGGCAGCGATGGCGCTCATTTTAGGTACAGTGATTCTGTTTAAAATGAAAAAAGAAAAATATGTTTGGGTGACGATTATCCCTACAGTTTTCTTGTTCATTACTTCAATGACTGCAGGTTGGCAAAAGATTTTCCACGACAATCCCAAAATTGGTTTCTTGGCGCAAGCAGATCGTTTCAATGCTGCAATTCAACGCAATGAAATTTTAGCACCTGCAAAAACAGTGACTGAAATGCAAACCATTGTCATGTCCAATCAAATTAATGCTGTGTTATGTGGTTTCTTTATGATTGTGGCATTTGTGATGTTGTTCGCTGCCATTGGGGTGATTCGTCGTGCCTTGGCAAGTCCAACACCAACTGTACATGAAGCTGAAGCGATTTATCGTGATCCTGAAACGATTCAGCCGAATAGTGGTCATTAGGAGTGAGCACATGATTAAGCTTAAATTTGCCCAACAGGGTAAAACGGTGATTTACAACATCATTAAAATGACCATCATGTCGCAAAAGGATTTGATTCTGAATCCGAAAAACTGGTCGCGTATCGCTACTTTATGGCAGCGTTTGCAACAAAGTTTTCGTTTAATGGTCGGTGTACCCGATTATCAGAATTATTTGGAACACATGCGTAAGCATCATCCAGATTTAGAAGCTATGGATCCGAAGACTTTTTATCGTTACTGTGTCGATGCGCGTTACCCATCGGCAAAAGGTGGTCTGAAAAAGTGTCCGTGTTAATCCCGTATCACGAAGGAAATGTATAGAGATACGGGCTGTTTAAACCTTACTTTTAGGCAGTTTAGAATATCTTGAGGATTTCTTTGGAAATTTAGCAAAACGGTGTATGTTTAAACATGCGCCGTTTTTTATTGGGGATAAGGGGATTTACTGTGATTTGGGGTACAGAAAAAGTTCAAAAACAACAACTGACGCAAGCGCAGCAACAGCTCAATGCACAGATTGAATCTTATGCGGGTAAAATTCAGGCTTTTTTGACTGAAATTAACACCATTATTTTAGATAAAGAACAGCAGACCAAATTGGCGTTAAGTTGTTTGTTGGCGGGCGGGCATGTGCTTTTTGAAGATTTACCCGGATTAGGCAAAACCACCTTATCGAGTGCTTTATCGCACTTGGCGGGTCTGCAATTTCAGCGCATTCAGTTTACCAATGACATGCTGGCCAGTGATGTGATTGGCGTGAATATGTTTAATCAAAAAGAACATCAATTTGAATTTAAGCAAGGCCCTATTTTTACCCAAATTTTATTGGCAGATGAAATTAACCGTTGTTCACCTAAAACCCAAAGTGCCTTGTTGGAAGCGATGGAGGAAGGTGCTGTTACGGTGGATGGTGTGCGTTATAGCTTGCCGCAACCTTTTTGGGTGATTGCCACACAAAATCCACTGTTTCAAAGTGGTACTTATGCGCTGCCAGAATCACAGCTTGATCGTTTTTTAATGCGTCTGTCTTTGGGTTATCCATCGCGTTTTGCTGAAAAAATGTTGCTGCAACAAAACTCCAGACATGCGCTGATTGCCAGTTTGGCCCATATTTTTACTGAAACAGAAATTTTAAATTTACAGCAATTGGTCACGGAAATTTATGTGTCAGATACCGCGCTAGATTACTTACTCGACTTAGCCACAGAAACCCGTAAAGCGCGTCACGGATTATCTACCCGTGGTGTTTTGGCATTGAAAAAAGCAGCACAAGCACATGCTCTAATTGAGCAACGTAGTTTTGTCACTGCCGATGATATTCAAGCGGTATTTGTGGCAGTTGCTGCACATCGTATTGGATTGAGTGAGGCAGAAACTTTGTATGTGATGCAACAGGTTAAAGTGAGTTAGTACACGCATGTTTAAGCAGGCATGGCAAAACTGGATCAAGACACGTTTTAAATTTGATCGACACAAGGCCTTAAAACAAAAAGATATTTTGGTTTTTATTTACCAACAGGGCTATCTGTATTTAGTGCTGATTTTGATCACGTTTATTGCAGGCGTGAATTATGGCAATAACCTGATTTTAGGCTTTTGCTTTTTGATCAGTGCCATTTTATGTATCAGTTTTTATTTGACCTTTAAGCAGCTGCATGAATTAGAGATTGAAATTGTGACCACCGAAGTTGGGCAAGTAGGTGAAGTATTGCAATTACAATTGCATTTCAAACAAGAGGTCGCGCAGGCACGCTATTTATGGATTAAAGCCGATCATCAATTAGAAAAGGTTCTTATTCAAGACACTCAGCAGCAGTATGTGTTGACATTTTTTGCAGCGCAACGTGGGCAGTTTCATTATCCTTATTTACACATTTATTCGGTTTATCCTTTTGGCTTGGTACGTGCGTGGACTTATTTGAATTTGTCACGTACCGCGTGGGTGGCACCCAAAGCCGCCATGTATAGCGCAGAGAATAAACAGCATCAACACAGCTTTCAACCCGATTTAGACGAGTTTCGTGAGCTGCGTGATTTTCAATTGGGCGATTCCTTACAAGCCGTGTCGTGGAAGCAAGCGGCACGCGGTCAGGGCTTATATGTGAAAGTTTTTGAACAATATCAGGATCAACAGAGTATCGACATTCACTATGAACACATGCCTGCACCGACCCACGAAGAAAAACTAAGTTTGATGATGGGCTTAGTTGAACAATGTGAACAACAACAGTTGAATTATGCGATGTTTTTGCCGCATGCGACCCTTGAAAAAGGCGTAGGCGAGCGGCAGTTGAAACAGGCAAAAATTCTTTTGGCACAGGCTTGATGATCATGCACAATTCGATTCAGCAATCTATTCTGCTTAGCCTGATCTTAATTTTGGCTGCTCACATGCTGTTTAGCCCTGTGGCATTGAGTGTCATTTTCGGACTCATGTTGTTGCTGTTGTATCTTCACTATAAAAACAAGACAGCGCGTATTTCTAAAGTTTGGACTTATGGATTGACCTGTTGTGCCTTAGCCAGCATTTATTTGAGTTATAAAAGCCTGATTGGTGTAGAGGCAGGGGTTGCCTTATTAAGCACCTTTTTGTTTGCCAAAGCTTTAGAAAGTCATACTCAGCGCGACCTGATTATTTTATTTAATTTTGCGCTTTTTGTGAGCGCCAGTTCATTTTTATACAGCCAGAGCATGTGGATGACCGTGTTGGTCATTCTATGTTTAATCAGTTGTTTAATTGGGTTATATCGGATTCAAAAAAGTGCATTTTCAGATTATGCGTCGCGTCATTCGAGCAGGCAAGATGCAAAGCATGACCTTAAAAATGTCGCCAAGTTTATCGCATACGCTTTGCCATTCTTTTTATTATTGTTTTTATTCTTTCCACGTTTACCGCCATTGTGGCATGTACCTATTCCTGATGCCAAAGGCGTGACAGGTATTAGTGACACGATGTCACCAGGCGATATTGCCGAATTATCACAATCTTCTGCTTTGGCATTTCGTATTGTGGGGAATATGCAGCAACTGCCGCCACGTTCAAAACTATATTGGCGGGCGATGGTACTGGATCAATATGATGGTCGCACATGGACAAGCAATTTTAGCAATCAACAACCCGTTCAGGCAGCACAATTACAGCCAGAGCAAGTCGATTTTCAGTATCAATATATTGCAGCAGATCCACGTGTACAGTGGATTATGGCGCTGGAAAAATCTGTACCGAATCAACACGGTTATGTATTACGCCGTGATTGGAGTATGGTGCCACAGCGTCAAAATGGTCGGATTCAACCGATTGCTTTGCAGTGGGTTGGGGAATCCGCACGTATTCAAGGGGATGATGCACAGAACGAGCGTTATCGACGCTTTAGCCAGCGTTTAAATGTTCAGGTACAGACGCAATCTGACCCAAAGGCACAGCAATTTGCCCTGCAGCTGTTTGCCCAAAGTCAGCAACAACCTGAACGCTACGTGCAGAATGTATTGCAGTGGTATCGCAATAATGGTTTTAGTTATACCTTAAAACCCGGAACACTCGGACAAAATCGGGTCGATGAATTTTTATTTCAGAGCAAGCAAGGCTTTTGTGAGCATTATGCCTCAAGTTTTGCCTTGCTGATGCGCTATGTCGGAGTCCCTGCACGTGTAGTCGTGGGCTATCAGGGCGGGGAACTTGCACCCGATGGGCAAAGCTGGGAAGTACGACAGCAAGATGCACACGCTTGGACAGAAGTGTTGCTCAATCAACAATGGGTGCGCATAGATCCTACAGCCATCATTGCTCCTCAACGTATAGATGATGGCATGCAAAACCTAATGGCAGATGATCGAGCCGTTTTAGGTACTGACACACAAATGTGGCAATACCAACATTCTAATTTTATTCGTTCTTTACGGGTGTGGAGTGATTATGCGAGTTATCAATGGCAAAGCAAGGTCGTGGGCTATGATGCAACATCGCAACGTGATTGGTTTGGACGCTTGGGGCTAAACTCAAGTTATGCATTGGTGATGATGTTGGTTTCGAGTATTGCTGTGCTGTTACTGGGATATTTGGGTTGGATATTTTGGAAAAAACGTCAGCACATCTCTGCAGTAGATCGAGCCTTACAGAAATTTGCTCAAGCCTTACCCGTTGAACTACAAAAACAAGACGCAGAAACGGTCACCGTTTGGATGCAGCGCTTGGCGGAACAAGTTGATGTGAATGAACAAGCTGCTTTTAAAAGTCTTGGATTGTGGTATCAACGCTACAGGTATGCTGTAAATACAGAGCATGTTTCTGAGCAGTATTTTTATGATTTGCTTAAAACTTGTGCGGATGCGTTGGAAAAGCGCAGAAAGGGCTTGTCTTAAAAAACAAAAATGAATATGATGCCAAACAATTTAGGCGTATAGCTCAGTTGGTTAGAGCGCTACGTTGACATCGTAGAGGTCTCCAGTTCGAGTCTGGATATGCCTACCAATACATTAAAATTATATGTTGTTACATAACTTCATATAAGTAATAAAGCTCTGAATTATAACGATTTAGGGCTTTTTTATTGCTTTTCTTAAAGATACATAAATTCGCTTATAGTTTAAAAATATGTACACAGTGGTGTACACATGTAAGTTTTCGGCTTATTTTGCACTAATTGGTTTTTATTTTGCACTAGAGCTTTCAAGCCTCTTTCCACATTTCATTTGTGCACTGATTCGTGAGCGAGAACATGGCACCATTAAGCATTTAACGGTTATGCTAGTCACGGTTTTTGAAATTATGCTGGCAAAGGTTTTATCGATGAGCCTTGTGGTGCTTTTAGCAGCTTTTTTAGGCTTAAAAGTAGTGGTGCAGGGGGCATTACAGGTACCCATAGAAGGAAGTTTGCTGTTATTTTTCTTTGGAGCCTTGCTGACCTTATTTGCAACAACCTCAATGGGTATATATATGGCAACCGTGTCTAAATCGATGCCGCAATTCGGTTTGCTGATGATGCTTATTCTGATTCCCTTGCAAATGTTGTCTGGGGGCAAGTACACCACGAGAAAGCATGCCAGAAATTATTCAAAATATCATGTTGATTGCAACGACAATGCATTTTGTAACATTGGCGCAAGCAATTTTATACCGAAATGCAGGATTGGATGTGGTCTGGCCTTCCTTTCTATGGTTAATCGCAATTGCAACAACATTTTTCTATGTATCTTGGAAACGTTTTAAAAATACCATTCATACAATGGCTTAATGTAATAGATTGAGTTTGATCGCTGAAGCACAAATTTTGACTGGGGCGTATTAAGAGTTACACCGCGCATAATTTTTGCTAATATGTATGAAAATTGTTCAATAAAAGTAAATGACATGAAACACATTCTTGTGCCAGTTTTGGTGGTGTTGGTCGTTTTATTAGGTTATCTCGTTTACTTGGAAGAGGAAACGCGAAAGCAGGCAGAACTGAACCGAGTTTTGACTGAATCTGCAAATTTATCGCTAGAAAAAACAGAAGCGGCTACACCACAGATTTTGCAAGTCACAGAATAAGCGTAGAAATTTCTAACATAATGTGTGGTAATTGCTTTATTCATCACACTTTTGTGTGCTTCACTTTATCGTAAAATTTTATCTTTAATTCAAAAAACTAGAATTTTTAAAAAATCCCTATGGTATAATTTGCCAATTGAAACTGCTTCATCACAACTCAAAGGCATTACTTTTGAGAGTGACTGAAGTAAAAAAAAGATGAACAAAGCTGCATAAAATTTATGCGGCTTTTTTATTTAGCATTCCGAATTTTTGATTTTGATAAAATCAAATGCTTGATTGTGAATTAAGTTTATCTTTTTCATGTAATTTTACATGCTCATTGGGCAAATCTATTGTTGCAACTAACACAGGCTTTTAAGTGCTGACTTAAAATTCAGTCATACTGCAAATTCAGTTTATTTACAGGGGCTAGGTCATGACGACTCCTAATCCATCCTCAGCGGGAATGCTTGAGCGCTTATTCAAATTAAGCGAAAACAAGACCACATTCCGTACCGAGATTTTGGCGGGTGTAACCACCTTCTTAACCATGTGTTACATCATTATTGTCAATCCAATGATTTTATCTGAAACAGGAATGGATCATGGAGCTGTCTTTGTCGCCACCTGCTTAGCCGCAGCAATTGGCTGCCTAGTGATGGGGATTGTTGCTAACTACCCAATCGCACTGGCACCGGGCATGGGGCTAAATGCTTATTTCACTTACTCGGTGTGTTTAGGCATGGGAGTGTCTTGGCAAACGGCTTTGGCTGCAGTTTTTGTATCAGGGATTATTTTTATTGCCATTAGCATGTTTAAAATCCGTGAAGCAATTGTCAATGCCATTCCCATGTCATTAAAATTAGCCATAGGCGGTGGTATTGGTTTATTCCTTGCTTTAATCGCGCTTAAAAATGCTGGTGTTATTGTCGATAATCCTGCGACTTTGGTGGGCTTAGGTGACTTAAAACAACCCACTGTACTTTTAGCGCTATTGGGGTTTTTAATGGTGGTGGTGATGCATCACTTTAAAGTGCGTGGTGCAATTATCATCAGTATTTTGGTGCTAACTGCGATTTCAACAGCTTTAGGTTTAAGTGAATTTAAAGGAGTGGTTGGTGAAATTCCATCTCTTGCCCCTACTTTCATGCAGATGGACTTTGAAGGTCTATTTACAGCAAGTTTAATTGGTGTAATTTTCGTATTTTTCTTGGTCGATTTATTTGACTCTACAGGCACTTTAGTGGGTGTTTCACATCGCGCAGGCTTGTTACAAGATGGCAAATTACCTCGTTTGAAAAAAGCGCTTTTTGCCGACTCTTCTGCCATTGTAGCAGGTGCGGCATTGGGTACATCTTCAACAACGCCGTATATTGAATCATCTGCAGGCGTTGCAGCGGGTGGTCGTACTGGTTTAACCGCAGTGATTGTTGGCTTGTTGTTTATTGCCTGTTTATTCCTGGCGCCGCTCGCGCAATCGGTACCTGGTTTTGCAACAGCACCTGCCTTGTTATTTGTGGGTGTGTTGATGATTCAAGGCATTGTGCATATTGATTGGGATGACATCACCGAAGCCGTGCCTGCCTTCTTAACCCTCGTGTTCATGCCATTTACTTATTCCATTGCCGATGGTATTGCCATGGGCTTTATTAGCTATGCGCTGATTAAACTACTCACAGGCAAAGCCAAGTCTGTACCTTATATGGTTTGGATTATTGCTGCACTTTGGGCATTAAAATTTGCCATGTTTGGCGGTTAATATTTTAAACGGAAAAGGGGTGTAAACTCAGTTTGCACCCTTTTTTATTTTGATCAATTTTTGAAACTCTCCCATTCAATAGCAAAAAGGACAGAACATGAATCAACTTGAGCTAATCCGAGCATTACCTAAAGCAGAACTGCATGTGCATATTGAAGGTACTTTTGAACCAGAATTGATGTTTGCTATTGCGCAGCGCAACCAAATTGACATCCCTTATCAGTCCGTAGAAGAAGTCAAACAAGCCTATAACTTTCATAACTTGCAGTCTTTTTTAGATATTTATTATGCAGGCGCACAAGTGTTGGTGCATGAGCAAGATTTTTACGATTTGGCTTGGGCATATTTTGAAAAATGTGTTGAAGACCGTGTGGTACATACCGAAATGTTTTTTGATCCGCAAACCCATACCGAGCGTGGTGTGGCATTTGCAACCGTGATTAATGGCTTACAACGTGCTTGTGATGATGCGCAAACAAAATTAGGCATCAGTTCAAATTTAATTATGTGTTTCTTGCGTCATTTAAGCGAAGATGCAGCATTTGCCACACTTGAACAGGCTTTGCCTTATAAAGATCAAATTATCGCAGTGGGTTTGGACTCAAGCGAAGTTGGACATCCACCTTCAAAGTTTGAACGTGTCTTTGCCAAAGCACGTGAAGCAGGCTTTTTAGTCGTGGCACATGCAGGCGAAGAAGGGCCAGCCGAATATGTTTGGGAAGCATTAGATTTACTGAAAGTAAACCGTATTGATCATGGTGTGCGTTCTGAAGAAGATCCTGTATTAATGCAACGTCTAATTGCAGAGAAAATGCCGCTCACGGTCTGTCCATTGAGTAATTTAAAGCTATGCGTAGTGGATGATATGGCACAGCACAACATCCGCCGTTTATTGCAGCAGGGTGTTAAAGTGACAGTTAATTCAGATGATCCATCTTATTTTGGTGGTTATATGAATGATAACTTTGTTGCTATTAGCCAAGCTTTAGATTTAAGCAATGCTGAATTAAAACAATTGGCGGTTAATTCTTTTGAAGCTTCATTTATTTCGGCTGAAGAAAAGCAAAAATGGATTGAGCAAATTCAAGCATTGGTGTGAGTTAAACTGAATTTAGATAGCTTAGACTACAAAAAAGCAGCTTTAATTAAGCTGCTTTTTTGTGGGCGAGTGTTTTGAATCGCGTTCAATTCAAGTTTTAAACAAATTATTTACCTTGCTGCGTCATACTACGCAATACATCGTCTTTATCTATAAAGTGATGTTTAAGTGCTGCAAGCACATGCTCAACCACCATTGCCGCTGCAAACCATGACAAATAAGTATGTACAGGTTTTACAATCGCTAATAGTTCAGGATTTTTATCCACCAATGCTGGAATTTCAAATAAATACAGCACAGGCACAGGTTTACGCACACTCCAGCTAAACAAACAGCCCGTAATTGGAATCGCAATCAGCATAAAATACAGCCCTAGATGCCCTAAATGCGCTAATGTTTTCATCAACGGTGACATGCTGTTAGGCAGTTGCGGTGCAGGGTGGGTATAACGCCAAAATAAACGAATTACCAATAAAAATATAATTGGTGTGGCGACATTTTTATGCAGGGTAATCACATCACCTTTGAAGCTGCCATCGGCTTCATAGCTTAAAAAGTTGCCACTAAAAAAACCGATTGCCCATGCGGCAATAAAAATAATCGCCATGAGCCAATGTAAAACTTGTGCGGTACGGGTGTAATATGAAGTGGAACTGTTCATGTTGTATTTCAGGCGAATAGTGTGCTTGCATGCTAAACAACAGCATGTAGCGAAAAAAGTATCCACCTGCAACGGAGTGTTGAAAATCTGCAACGCTGCAAAAAAAAATAGCGTTCTTGAGGGGGCTGTTGATATTTCATAAATAGTTTGCGCTGTAGGCTAAAACTGAGCAGATCAGACATGAAACGCAGGGAATAGCGAGACTATTGCCAAGTTTCATAACGCAATCTGAGAAAGTTTTAGCCACAGCCTTTCAGGACAAGCATATTTTTTGCTGCTATTGCGTTATGAGTCAGTCATTTAGAATGACTAAATTTCCTACCTCATGCCTTATATCAGCTAAAAAACCTTGCGAGATATATCTCTCATGTCGCAAACATAGAAAAATTGTCAACAGCCCCTAGCCTTAAGCCTAAGCACATGAATGTAGAAATTGCAAAAAGCTATTCCTTCGTCAAACAAGTTTAGGCACAATAGCGGCATTGTTTCACTCAAATGACTTGAATATTAAATACAGGAAATATCCATGAAAAAACTACTCGCTGTATTGGCACCTATCGCTTTGGTTTTATCTGCATGTACCACCACTACAGGTACTACTACAGGAACGACAACTGCACCGACAGCAACTCAACAATTGGGTATGGCGGCGATTAAAATTGCAATTAATGCCAAGTGTGTGACTGAATTAAACAACATTCCTGCATGGCACACTGCGACACGTGTTATGACACCAACGCAAAAGCAAAATGTTCAAGCGGAAATTTGTGGTTGTGTCAGTGAAAAAGCACCACAAAACGTGACTGCAGTAGATTTAGCCACTGCAGCAATTGACCCTGCTGCACGTGCAACGATTGTGAGCAATGCAGTATCAAGAACCATTAATGCATGTGTGGCAGAAGCAGTAAGATAAGTTTACTGATTCTGTAAAATTAAAGATGGTGCGTGTTGATTCGCATCGTAAGATAGGCTGAAGATTTCAGCCTATTTTTTCTGGAAAAAGATGATGAAAATTGCAGGTGTAGATGAAGCAGGGCGTGGGCCTTTAGTGGGTTCTGTTGTCGCTGCGGCAGTTATTTTAGATCCGAATAACCCGATTGAAGGTTTAAATGATTCTAAAAAACTGACAGAAAAAAAGCGTGAAAAGTTATTTGTTGAAATTCAGGAAAAGGCTTTGGCTTGGGCAATTGCAGAAGCATCTGCAGCCGAAATTGATGAACTGAATATTTTGCAAGCGTCGTTATTGGCGATGCGTCGTGCGGTGGAAGCCTTATCTATTCAACCTGAGCATGTCTTAGTCGATGGCAATAAAATTCCGCAGGGTTTAGCGATGTCTTGTGATGCCGTTGTTGGGGGAGATGCATTACATGCAGAGATTTCGGCAGCCAGTATTTTAGCTAAAGTGGCGCGTGACCGTGAAATGGTATTGCTTGATCAAGCATTTCCACAATTTGGTTTTGCCAAACATAAAGGTTATCCAACCAAAGCACATTTTGAAGCCATTGCACAGCATGGCGTGATTGCGGCACATCGACGTAGTTTTGCACCTGTGCGTAAAGCTTTAGAATTAATGGAAAACTCACAGTAATTTTCATGCAAAACTTGTGCTGAGTTGCCTGTAAAATAGCTTTTACATGATTTGAATCAGGGCAAGTTTTTAAAAAGCATTCAGCAGAAAAATTTAAAGCGGCAAATGAGCCGCTTTATATTCAATTACCTTAATCGTTTAACGATTAAAGTCATTTTGCGAGTAGTTATCTTCTTCAAATGAAGGTTGATAATCTTGATCTAAGTGTTGCAAATGCTCGTGCATGGCACGTTCGTGTTGAATACGTTGATAGATTTCTTCACGATGAACCGATACTTCTTTCGGGGCATTTACACCAATACGAACTTGGTTACCTTTGACACCAAGCACAGTCACGCTGACTTGGTCCCCAATCATTAATGTTTCTCCGACACGTCGGGTCAGAATCAGCATGTTTATCTCCTTGCAAAATGCTAAACCTGCATTGATTTTTAAAGCAATTTAAAAGTCACAACCAAATAAAAAAACCAGTAAATTTTAACGGAACGTATCATTATTTATTTTATAAGATACAGCGCTGCCAAAATTTATGAAAGCATGTTGCTCAATATAACAGAGCCACTATAAAAAAAACTATAGTGGCTCTAATTTTTTGTACTTTTTCGCAAAATTTGTCAGACAATTACATTTTCTGACAGGCGAGTATTAAGCGCGTGCGCTAGACTCACCACTTTCACGATCTAGACCAAATACAGTGTGTAAAGTACGAACTGCAAGCTCTAGGTAGTTTTCTTCAATAATGACTGAAATTTTAATTTCAGAAGTAGAAATCATGAGAATGTTAATGCCTTCATCTGCAAGGGCAGTAAACATTTTGCTTGCAACACCTGCATGTGAACGCATACCTACACCAACGATAGATACTTTCACGATGTCGCCACGTGTAGCCACTTCACGCGCACCAATTTCTTTAGCTGTTGCTTCAAGGATTGATTTTGCTTTGGCAAGTTCGCCACGGTTTACAGTAAAGGTAAAGTCAGTTGTACCATCTTCTTCTACGTTTTGGATGATCATGTCGACTTCAACATTGGCAGCGCCAATAGGTGACAAGATTTTAGATGCAATACCTGGCTCGTCAGGCACACCTAAAATAGTTAATTTTGCTTCGTCACGGTTAAACGCGATACCTGAGATGATAGGTTGTTCCATGTTGTCTTCCAATTCAGTAGTAATGAGTGTGCCGACATTTTGTTTAAAATCTTCGTCGAATGCGCCATCATTGTCATTATCAAAACTTGATAATACACGTAAAGGTACTTGGTATTTACCTGCAAATTCAACCGCACGAATTTGCAATACTTTAGAACCTAAAGAAGCCATTTCTAGCATTTCTTCAAAAGAAATACGATCTACTTTTTTGGCTTTTGGCGCAACGCGTGGGTCTGTGGTGTAAACGCCATCTACGTCAGTGTAAATTTGACATTCATCGGCTTTCAATGCAGCAGCAAGTGCAACGCCAGAAGTATCAGAACCGCCACGACCTAAAGTCGTGGTGTTACCTTCAGCATCAAACCCTTGGAAACCAGCAACCACAATCACACGGCCTGCGTCTAGGTTTTCAGTTAACACGTCAGTATTAATCGCTTCAATACGTGCTTTGGTAAATGCGCTGTCAGTTTGAATACCAACTTGGCGACCAGTTAGTGATTTTGCTGCAACGCCAATAGAATTCAGCGCCATCGCTAACATCGAAATCGTCACCTGTTCGCCTGTAGACACCATTTGGTCTAATTCACGCGGATCAGGGGTTTCGGTAATGGCTTTCGCGAGAGCGAGTAGGCGATTGGTTTCGCCACTCATGGCAGAAACGACAACCACTACTTTGTGGCCATGATCATGCCAGCGCTTCACACGACGAGCAACATTTAAAATGCGCTCGGGAGTACCCATTGAGGTACCGCCATATTTTTGAACGATTAGTGCCATAGTTGTTCCATATAAGCCATGACCCCGAATTTACCTGCTCAGGGTCAGTTACACAAAAAGTGAGATTATTTTGCCGCAAGCCAAGCAGTTAAACCTGCCATCACCGTTGCAAAGTTCTCGTTAAGTGGCGCGCCACCTTGTGCCAAATCAGGTTTACCACCACCTTTACCACCTAGTTCTGTAGCCAAGTGTTTGATGATGTCTCCTGCTTTAATCGTAGCAGTAAAGTCTGGTGCAACAGAAGCGATTAAGCTGACTTTATCGCCTTCTACACCTGCAAGTACAATCACTGCTTGGTCGAGTTTGGATTTTACACCGTCGTGCAAATTACGCAGTGATTTTGCATCCATATTTTGTACAGTGGTAATGAGCGTGGTACGTCCAGCAAGTTCTTGTACTTGACTTAAAAGTTCAGCTGCTTGGAAGTGCGCTAATTTTTGATTGAGCTGTTCAATCTGCTTTTGAAGGCTAGATGCTGTATCGACCAATGTATTCACTTTTTCTAAAGTTTGGTCTTTTTGTGCTTTCAACAAAGCATTGATGCTGTTGATATCGCGTTCAGTTTTTTGAACGGCTTCAACGGCTTTGCTGCCTGTAATTGCTTCAATACGACGTACACCAGCTGCAACACCACCTTCAGAGATGATTTTGAACAGACCAATATCACCTGTACGTTTCACGTGAATACCGCCACAAAGTTCAATGGAGAAGTTTTTATCTTCAATGATTGAACCCATAGAAAGTACGCGAACTTCATCGCCATACTTTTCACCAAATAGCATCATTGCGCCTTTGGCTTTGGCTGCTTCAATATCCAGTAATTCAGTAGAAACTGCGGTATTGGCAATGACTTCTGCATTTACCAAACGCTCAATTTCTTGCAATTGTTCAAATGACACAGGTTGGTCATTGGCAAAGTCAAAACGTAAAATATCAGAAGCAACCAACGAACCTTTTTGCTGTACGTGTGCACCTAAAACTTGACGTAGGGCAGCGTGCAATAAGTGTGTTGCAGAGTGGTTGCGTGCAGTAGCTTCGCGGATGTCTGCTTTTACAATCGCTTCCACCGCTTGCGCAGCTTTTAAACTGCCCATGGTAACAATACCTTGATGAACAAAAGCACCGCCAGATTTTTTGGTGTCTTGAACTTCAAAAATACCTGTTTCGTTTTTGAATAGACCTGTATCACCAATTTGACCACCGCTTTCTGCATAGAACGGGGTTTGATTGAGTACGATTAAAGCTTCATCGCCTTCAACTACTTCATCGACTTGTTCGCCATCTTTATAAATAGCCACAATTTGACCCTGACCAGTCGTTGCGTCATAGCCATCAAATTGAGTTTCACCTTCAACTTTTACAATTGAGTTGTAGTCAACTGCAAATTTACCTGCATCGCGTGCACGTTGACGTTGCGCTGCCATTTCAACTTCAAAGCCTGCTTCGTCAATGGTCAAGTCGCGTTCACGTGCAATATCTGCCGTTAAATCTGTTGGGAAGCCGTAAGTGTCATATAGTTTAAATACCACTTCACCAGGAATGACCGAGCCTTTAAGCTGTGCCAATTCACCCTCAAGCAATTTCAAACCTTGCTCAAGCGTTTTGGCAAATTGTTCTTCTTCTTTCAGTAATGCTGCTTCAATACGCGCTTGATTTGCTGCAAGTTCAGGATAAGCTTGACCCATTACTTCAATTAAAGGCTGAAGCATTTTGTGGAAGAATGAACCTGTTGCGCCAAGCTTGTTGCCGTGACGTACTGCACGACGAATAATACGACGCAATACATAACCACGACCTTCATTCGATGGATTCACGCCATCGGCAATTAGGAAGCAGCAAGAACGAGCGTGGTCAGCAACTACTTTGAGTGAAGCAGGGTAGTCTACAGGCTTGCCAGTTTGCTGTGCAGTTACTTCAAGAGCAGTCGTGTCTAAACCAATAATCTGTGCTGCATTTTTGAGTAAGTGCTGGAACAGGTCAATTTCGTAGTTTGAATTCACATGTTGCAATACTGCAGAAATACGCTCCAAGCCCATACCTGTATCTACAGAAGGTGCTGGAAGCGGGTGTAATACACCATCTGCAGTGCGGTTGAACTGCATGAATACGTTGTTCCAAATTTCAATGAAACGGTCGCCATCTTCTTCAGGTGTGCCTGGTAAGCCACCCCAGATATGATCGCCATGATCATAGAAAATTTCAGAACACGGACCGCAAGGACCTGTATCACCCATTGCCCAGAAGTTGTCTGAAGCATATTGGCCGCCTTTGTTATCGCCAATACGGATAATACGAGAAGCATCTAAACCAATTTCTTTGTTCCAGATGTCAAATGCTTCATCATCGGTGTGGTAAACCGTGGCATATAAACGGTCTTTTGGTAGCGCTAACCATTGTTCACTGGTTAAAAATTCCCAAGCAAATTTAATTGCATCACGTTTGAAATAATCACCAAACGAGAAGTTACCTAACATTTCAAAGAAAGTATGGTGACGTGCGGTATAACCCACATTGTCTAAATCGTTATGTTTACCGCCTGCACGCACACATTTTTGTGACGATACAGCACGTACATAATCACGTTTTTCTAACCCAAGGAAACAGTCTTTAAACTGGTTCATACCTGCATTGGTAAATAACAGGGTTGGGTCATTGGCGGGTACTAGAGAACTCGATGCGACACGTGTATGCCCTTGCGATTCAAAGTAACGCAAAAATGCTTCACGAATTTCAGCTGATGTCATAAAACGAGTACTCACAACCAAGTCACTCCATAATTTCCGATTGGGCTAAACGCAAGACAGTCTGACAAAAATAATTCTTTTGCTGTCATGCAGGCTTAAAATTTTAAAAACGCCAAATTATAACGGAAAAAGCCATTATCACCAATCATTTTAGTGTGAATAGATGACAATTCTGACGCAAACTTGGTTGCGATTACGCAGAATAAATCTTTGCAATAGAAGATGATGAACATTTACATTCAAAATAAGCGTTTACTGTAGGTCACGGAGTATGCCGAACTGCCATAAAGTAGAATACAAAATTTAAGAAAACGTAAATGTAAGCTAGAAAGTCAAAGCTGATATTTTTGATTTGCCGAATTAAACAACAAATTGCGTGAAAATTCGCAGAATTGATCTGATTTTTTTCAGTAAGGCCTCAAAATCTATTAACATAGTCTGTGCTTAAATTTTGATTTCATTATGAAAGGATCGGTCATGCAACGAGTGGCAATCAATGGCTTTGGTAGAATCGGGCGCAATGTGCTGCGGGCTTGGTTTGAAAATCCCAAAGACTTTCATTTTGAAATCGTCGCCATAAATGACATTGCCGATGTAGAAACCTTGGTTCATTTATTTAAATACGACAGTACCCATGGTCGTTTTAAAGGGCAGGTGGAAATTAGCCTTGAAAATGAACAGATTTTTTTGAATATTTCTGCAGGTTTGGCGCAATTAAAAGTTCAGGTGTTGAATCAGGCTCAACCTGCACAGTTGCCGTGGCAAGCTTTAAATGTAGATGTGGTATTGGAATGCACAGGGTTGTTTCGTTCCCGCGAGGCGGCAACGCAGCATATTACTGTGGGCGCCAAACGTGTGATTATTGGCGCTGCACCATTCGATACTGTAGATGCTGCGATTGTTTATGGTGTCAATCATCACGAAGTCAAAAATACTGACCAAATTATTTCCAGTGTGTCTTGCACCACGCAGGCTTTAGTACCACTGGTTAAAATTATTGATGACGCTTTTGGAATTGATACCGCATTAATGACTGAAATTCATGCAGTCACAGCCGATCAAACTGTATTGGATCAGGCGCATCGCGATTTACGTCGTGCGCGTGCATCAGGACAAAATATTATTCCTACAACTTCTTCTGCCCTAGGTGCTTTAAAACAAGTCATGCCAAAAATGGCAGATCGGATAGATGGTTATTCGATTCGTGTGCCGACCATCAATGTTGCAGCCATTGATTTAACTTTTATTTCTCAGTCGCCAATTACGGTGCATAAATTGAATCAGGTGTTGTGTGCTTCGGCAGCGCATGATTATGCCGAAATTATGCAAGTGACCGATGAGCCTTTGGTATCGAGCGACTTTAACCATTCACCTTATTCTTTAATTGTCGATTTAAGTCAAACCATGGTCGTGGGTCATCAAGCCAAAGTTTTTGCGTGGTATGACAACGAGTGGGGTTATGCCAACCGTTTACTAGATTTGTGTGAATCTTTTAGTCAGCGGGCGGTGTAAGCGGCTACTTTTTAAGACATATACAAAGTGTAAAAAGCATGTAATAGTGATGAAAGATTTTATAATTCGTATTCACAGTTAATTCACTGATTGATATAACAAAGTTTGCATAGAAAATTTGAATAGAGTAGTGGCATGATGATTATTTTATTGTGGGGATTTATTTTTTTGCTGGCACTTGCCGTCATTTTTCTGATTTGGTTGCAGTTTAAAAATCAGGCAGACAGCAGCAGTGATGTGCAGCATCAACAGCAAGTCGAGCAAAAAGTATTACATTTAGAAGAGCATCTAAAAAAGACGTTGGAGATCATGCAGGATTTGGCTAAAAAGATGCAGGTTCAGCAAGATGCACTCGATAAAACTGTGCAAAAAACCGCACAGCTTGAAATGCAAAATGCTGAGTTGGTCAGTTTATTGGCAAAGGCGGTCAAATCAAATCAGGACTTTTAAATGACGGCTTTGAAAGATGTGGTGTATTCATATTTTTTACCGCATATTTCAGAAAAAGTCAGGTGCATGAGCAAAAGTATCATGCTAAACTAGGAGAAATCGGGTGTGCTCCCGATTTTTTTATGCGGATTCGTTCCGCGCAAACAAGAATTTAGGTTTACAACATGCCCATTTCAGAGACATGGTTATTACCTGATGGTGTAGCTGATGTATTACCAGAACAAGCGCAAGTGATTGAAAGCTTGCGTCGTAAGTCACTGGATTTCCTCGCATCTCGAGGTTATCAGTTGGTGTACACGCCATTCATAGAATACATTGAATCTCTATCTTCTCTTTCAGAATCGAATCAAGATTTAGACCTTGCCACATTTAAAGTCATCGACCAGCTTTCAGGTCGTTTGCTGGGTGTGCGTGCCGATATGACACCCCAAGTGGCGCGTATTGATGCGCATGTACATCCTGTAGATGGCATTGCACGTTACTGCTATGCAGGTACGGTTTTACATACCAAACCACAAGGTTTTAATACCACACGTGCACCATTGCAATTGGGTGCAGAGTTATTTGGTTCAGACAGCATTGATGCCGATGTAGAAATGGTTGATCTGATGCTCAGCTTGCTAAAAGAAGCAGGTTTGGCAGAAGGTGTGCATTTAGACTTGGGTCATGTCGGCTTGTTCCGTAGCTTGGTTAAACAAGCAGAATTAAGCAAAGCCACTGAACGTCAATTGTCAGATTTATATCAGCGTAAAGCATTGCCTGAATTGGCAGAATTTACCCAAGATTTAAATTTCGGTTCAGATTTTTATGCTTTAGGTCGCTATGCCAGTGATTTAACTGCTTTGCAGGCTCATTTAAGTGCTGATGTGTTGGAAAATACCGAATTTAAGCAAGCGTTTGAAGCCGTGAAAGCAACACAAGCTGAAATTCAGGCACGTTGGCCAAACTTGCATATTGGTATTGATGTGGTTGAGCTGCGTTCTTATCACTATCACACAGGTTTAATGTATGCAGTGTATGCGCCAAATCGTGCTGCACCATTGGCACAAGGCGGTCGTTATGATGGCATTGGTCAGCATTTCGGACGTGCGCGCCCTGCAACAGGTTTCTCTTGTGACTTGTTTGTATTAAGTGCAGGTCGTTTTGAATCATCGTCTGTTGTTGTTGCGCCTAAAGGCTCACAACCTGATTTAATCGCGGCTATCCAAAACACACGTGCGCAAGGCTTTAGTGTAATTCAATTGTTGGGTAATGATGATTTAAACTCGGTTCCATACGCAACGCACCAATTGGTTCTTGCAAATGGTGAGTGGACAGTCGAAAAAATTTAATCGCCAAGGCATGTTTCATGTTACAGGTCTTGGTTTTCAATTTTAACAGCATGATGTAATGAGGCTATTATGGGCAAGAATGTTGTGGTACTTGGTACCCAATGGGGCGACGAAGGTAAAGGTAAGATCGTCGACCTGCTCACAGATCAGGCGGCGGCAGTCGTTCGTTATCAAGGCGGACACAACGCAGGCCATACTCTCGTGGTTGGTGGTAAGAAAACTGTATTACACCTCATTCCATCAGGTATTTTACGTGAAAACGTACTGTGCTTAATTGGTAATGGTGTAGTACTTTCTCCTGAAGCACTCATTAAAGAAATGGGTATTTTGGAACAAGAAGGCGTGCCAGTGAAAGAGCGTTTACGTATTTCACCAAACTGTCCGCTTATTTTGCCGAACCACATTGCACTTGACCAAGCACGTGAGAAAAAACGTGGTAATGCCAAAATTGGTACAACAGGTCGTGGTATTGGCCCAGCTTATGAAGACAAGGTTGCACGTCGTGCGATTCGTGTTGCTGACTTGGTTCGTGGCGGTGAAGCACTACGCGCTCAATTGACTGAATTATTGGACTATCACAACTTCCAATTGACACAATACTACGGTGTTGAAGCAGTTCAGTTAGATGAAGTTTTAGCGCTATGTGACCAATGGCGTGAAGTGATTGCACCATTAGTGGTTGATGTAACGACTGAAATTCATAATTACCGTAAAAACGGTGACAACATTATGTTTGAAGGTGCGCAAGGTTCATTACTTGATGTTGACCACGGTACTTATCCGTATGTGACTTCATCGAATACAACTGCGGGCGGTGTAAGCTCTGGTTCAGGCTTAGGTCCATTACATTTAGACTACGTTTTAGGGATTACCAAAGCTTATACCACACGTGTAGGTGCAGGCCCATTCCCAACTGAGTTGGTGTATGACGCAGCAAATGACGTAGGTGATGCGATTGGTAAACACTTAGGTACTGTGGGTCACGAGTTCGGTGCTTCTACAGGTCGTCAACGTCGTTGTGGTTGGTTTGATGCCGAAATTTTACGTCGTTCAGTCGATGTAAACTCACTGTCTGGTATCTGCTTGACCAAGTTAGACGTATTGGACGGTTTAGAAGAAATCAAAATCTGCGTAGGTTATGAAAATACCGATTCAGGTTGTGTAGGTTCTTCTGATGCGCTTGCATACGAAAACTTAAAGCCAATTTATGAAACAATGCCAGGTTGGTCTGAATCAACTGTGGGTGCGACCAGTGTAGAACAATTGCCTGAAAATGCAGTGAACTACATCAAACGTCTTGAGCAGTTAATTGAATGTCCAATCGACATTATTTCTACAGGTCCAGACCGCGCAGAAACTATCGTATTACGTCATCCATTTGATGCTTAAGTCGTTGTGATTTAGCATAGCATTTAAGCTCTGATGATGTACTCAGCCCTGTCTAAATGATGGGGCTTTTTATTGCTGTTGTTTCAGTTTCAATAGCGACTCATTTTTGGAAACATTATAGATGATGCTGAGTGAGTTGTTTTTTCAAGACTAAAGTTGCAGATGACTGGCGCTGTGCAGAGCAGGGTGGCTTGTTACAATGGCTTTAGAAAATTAAATTTAATTAAGGTTATGCAGGATGCATAAAAATATTACCAGTACGATTTTTTATTCTTTATTGTTTGCGATGGGCGGCGCACCGACCATTGCCATGATGCTGATTTTATCGCAAAAGCATGATCCGAATATTATGTATCAGGCATTTATTGGTTTAAGCGTTATTTTTGCCTGTATTTTGGTGCCACTGATTCTGATTCAAAATGCTTACCTACTCTACAAACGCAAAAATCCAGAAATGGAAGAAAAAGTAGAAGTAGTGTCTAAAATTTACTTGGGTTTAAATGTTTTCTGTTTAGTATTTTGGTTGTGTTATCAATTTCTTTACTAGGGTAGTGATTGATCGCTCAGACATACAATCTGTACACAGCTTAGGCGTTGTTTACATAAATGATATGATTATGAAGTGATTATAGATTTAAAGCCTTGAATTGATTTCATATAATTGATTGGTATGAAGATAGCTCGCAAGGCGGAGATTATTATAATGAACAAAAAACTGATGTTAAGTTTATGTGCCGCAGGCGCAATCACAGTTTCAGGGTGTACGACTGTTGCAGACATGGCGGGTGCAGATACTGCGACCTTAAATGCAACTGCAACCAAAAGCTATAATGAAATGGTGCAAGACGCACGCAATAAAAATCAGTTAGACACAAGCTCCACCACGTATAAACGTATCAATACTGTGTTTCAGCGTTTGATTCCACATGCCAATCAAATGAACCAAACAGGTCAGCCTTTCCAGTGGCAATTGGCGGTACTTAAGTCTGATCAAGTCAATGCTTTTGTCGCACCTGGTGGTAAAGTGGTGTTCTACACTGGTATTGTGAATAAACTGAATTTAACTGATGCTGAAATTGCCGCAATTATGGGGCATGAAATGGTGCATGCTTTAGAAGAACACGCGAAAAGTAAAATTGGTGCACAGGCTTTAACCAATATTGCCTTGAACGTAGGTTTAAGTGCGGCAGGCAATAACGTTGGTCAATTGGGTGCAGCAGCAGCGCAATTGGGTACCCAAATTGGGATTGGCTTGCCATATTCACGTAATTTGGAAAGTCGTGCCGATCAGGGTGGTTTAATGCTGATGGCGCGTGCAGGTTATAACCCACAAGCTGCAATTACCCTTTGGGAAAAAATGAACAAGCTTGAAGGTGGCGGCGGTGCGTCCTTCTTATCGACTCACCCATCGAACAGTCAGCGTATTGAAGCAATGCGTAAAAACTTGCCAGCAGCACAAGCGCTATATAACCAAAGTCGTCGTTAAGATGACCTCAGCCAGTTCAACTGGTTAAGATAAAACACAAAAAAGATGCGCATGGTTTTATGCGCATCTTTTTTTATGAAGACTTTTTGACTTTAAACAGCATAAAAATGATGAGTTATTGCTGAGTTCATATTTTTAATTTCATTTTAAAGCAGTGCTTAAAATAAAATTAGGGCGCTGGATTGGGTTGTTGACGATGAATGGCTTCAATGCCTTGTAAAATTTCATCTGATAAGGTGATGTCAAAGGCATCAATATTTTCTTTGAGTTGCGCCATATTCGTCGCGCCAATAATGGTACTTGTCACAAAAAATTGCTGCTTGATAAATGCCAGCGCCAGTTGCGTCAAACTCAAGCCGTGTTGTTCTGCAAGTTGGGCGTATTGCTCGGTTGCCCATTCGCTTTGTGGATTACTGTAACGGCTAAAACGTGAATATAGCGTGACACGTGCATTGGCAGGGCGTGCGCCATGACGGAATTTACCAGTTAAATAACCAAAAGCCAAAGGTGAGTAGGCGAGTAGTCCAACACCTTCATAATGGGCGATTTCAGACATGCCAATTTCATAAGTACGATTCAGCAGGTTATATGGATTTTGTACGCTGACAAATTTACTTAATCCTAATTGTTCTGCTAAGTGTAAAAACTTCATGGTGCCCCAAGGGGTTTCATTCGACAGACCTATATAGCGAATCCGTCCTTTTTGAATTTCTTGTTGCAACGCGGTTAAGGTTTCAGCAAGGTCGGTTACTTCTTGCGTATTTTGTGCTTCTTGGTTGCCATAACCAAGTTTGCCAAAAAAGTTGGTTGGGCGTTGTGGCCAGTGCAGTTGGTATAAGTCGATATAGTCGGTTTGCAGGCGTTTTAAATTGCCATCCAGTGCAGAATGAATATCCTCTGCGTTAAAGCGGGTTTTGCCGTCTCGAATATGACTGCCGCCTTGCGAAGGGCCTGCAATTTTAGAGGCTAAAAATAATTTGTCACGTCCGCCACGTTGCTGTAACCAATTGCCAATGATGGTTTCGGTTGCACCTTGGGTTTCTACTTTGGGTGGAACAGGGTACATCTCTGCGGTATCCCAAAAATACAAGCCACGTTCCAAGGCGTAATCCAGCTGTTGGAAGGCATCTGATTGCGTGTTTTGCTCACCAAAGGTCATGGTGCCCAAGCAGATTTCTGGAACTAATATACCCGTCTTTGCCAATGGTCTAAATTGCATATTGCCTCTCGCTCAAGATAATATTTATGAAGTGATGTTATAAGAGGCTAAACCATTTTGAGCCGCTTGTGGCAGTTAAAATTGCTACTTCATTGTAGTGACAGCAATAATGGTATTTTGATAATTGAAAATGGTAAAAAGTTAACAGCTGGTAATAAAAAAGCAAATCCGAAGATTTGCTTTTTTAATGAGCATATAGATGGTTTACTCGTCATCAAAGTTGCCATCAGTGGATTCATTTTGCTCCAAAGAAGCATCAAAAATCAGAATGGCTTTACCATCAGTTTCAATCATGCCTTGTTCTTCAAGTGTTTTTAGAACACGCCCGACCATTTCACGTGAACAGCCGACAATACGACCAATTTCTTGGCGTGTAATACGAATTTGACGACCGTTTGGCAAAATCATGGCTTCTGGTTGCGCAGAAAGATCAATCAAGCAACGTGCAATACGACCAGACACATCTATAAAGGCAAGGTCAGTTACCTTACGTGTAGTATTTTTTAAACGACGTACCAGCTGTGCAAAAACGGCATAGCTTAAGTCAGGATATTGTTTGCTGAGTTCGTGGAAGTTTTCATAAGTAATTTCTGCAATTTCACAGACATCACGAGTACGAACTTCTGCAGTACGTTGTGGATTCGATTCAAACAGACCCATTTCCCCAAAAAAGTCGCCTGGATTCAAATATGCCACAACAATTTCGCGATCATCATCTTCGCGAAGAATAATTGATACTGAACCTTTTAAAATCAAATATAACGATTTAGATTCAGTCCCTGCATCAACAATAGTTGTCCGTTTTGGATAACGGTTGATGTATGCACGTTTTAATAATGCTTTGACTGAGTCAGGCAGTTGTCCAGGGGACAATGCATCAGTGCTCAGCTGTGAAAAGTTTGAAGTCATGCTAACGGTTCCGAAAATGGATAAATAATAGATCGCACAAGACCTAGTCTGAACTTGTCACACAGTAGAGATGAAATTCCTTATCAACTCAAGTTATGTTAGTGTACAAATACCCGTGTCAATTTATAGTTTTTTTTAGGTAGTTGCAATGCAAACAAGTGTTCAGTGGTTAGAGAACGTTGCTTTTGAAGCCAAATCGGAAAGTGGTCATTCTGTAGTGATGGATGGATCTGCAGAATATGGCGGTGAAAACCGTGGTCCACGTCCTATGGAGTTAATCTTAATGGGACTTGGTGGTTGTGCTTCATTCGATATTGTGACTATTTTAAAGAAATCACGCCAAGAAGTGACGCATGTTGAATGTCAGTTAAAAGCAGAACGTGCCGATAGCATCCCTGCCGTGTTCACCAAAATTCATTTGCATTTTGTGGTCAAAGGCAAGGCTGTCAAGGAAAAGCAGGTTGCGAAGGCGGTTGAACTTTCAGCAGAAAAGTACTGTTCTGCCAGTAAAATGCTATCTGATGGTGGCGTCGAAATTAGCCATGATTTTGAAATTATTGAACAAGATTAAGCGTTGACTGATAGGTCATACAATGGTTGGTATATTTTGCCAATCATTGTAACTAAATATTTCAAATGGCATAAATAACAATCAAAAGCCTTTAATTGATTGATATGCAAGTGTATGTCAATGACTCAACTAAAATAAAAAATTACCAGACTAAACTTGAAATTTACTTTAATCAGTCCAATATTATTACTGAAATCTATCTGTTAATTTTAATTAAGATTTTGAAAAATATATAAAAAATTTAATTGAAATTTACGCCTGCGTTCCCATATATCCATCAAGTACACAATTTGTTGTGAGGAATAACAAGAATGCGTTTTGAAAAGTTTACCAACCGACTACAGCAAGCTTTATCCGATGCCCAATCTCTTGCGATAGGGAAAGATCATACTGCCATTGAAGGCATTCACTTATTGGCGACTTTGCTCGAAGAAGCCTCCAATGTCAGTTTATTACAACAAGCAGGCGCCAACCTACGTGATTTGCAAAGCAAATTACAGCAAGCGATTGCCGATGCACCGACTTTGGCCAATCCAACAGGCGATATCAACTTAAGTCCAGATGCGGTTAAAGCCTTGAATTTGGCTGACAGTTTTGCCCAAAAAGCAGGTGATGAGTTCTTGTCAACCGATTGGTTGATGCTGGGTTTGACCGAAGTGGGCGCGACCAAAACACTACTGAACAGTGTAGGCGTGACCTCAGATAGTTTGCGTAGCGTGATTGACAAAATTAGAGGGGATGAAAAAGTCATGAGCAATAATCACGAAGATCAACGTGACTCACTCAATAAATATACCATCGATTTAACCGAACGTGCGTTGGCGGGCAAGCTAGACCCTGTAATTGGTCGTGATGATGAAATTCGCCGTACCGTTCAGGTGTTGTCACGCCGTACCAAAAACAACCCAGTACTCATTGGTGAACCTGGTGTGGGTAAAACTGCGATTGTTGAAGGTTTGGCGCAGCGTATTGTGAATGGTGAAGTGCCAGAAAGCTTAAAAGGTAAACGTGTTTTATCTTTAGATTTGGGCTCATTGTTGGCAGGTGCGAAATATCGCGGTGAGTTTGAAGAACGCCTAAAAGCGGTCTTAAAAGACTTGGCGAAACAAGAAGGTGAAGTCATCTTATTTATTGATGAATTACACACACTTGTGGGTGCAGGTAAAGGCGATGGTGCCATGGATGCAGGCAATATGTTGAAACCTGCATTGGCGCGTGGCGAATTGCGCTGTGTGGGTGCAACCACTTTAGATGAGTATCGTCAATATATTGAAAAAGATGCGGCTTTAGAGCGTCGTTTCCAAAAAGTATTGGTCGATGAGCCAAGTGTAGAAGACACCATTGCAATTTTACGAGGTCTGAAAGAACGCTACGAAGTGCACCACGGGGTTAAAATTTTAGATTCGGCGATTATTGCCGCCGCTAAAATGTCGCACCGTTATATCACTGACCGTCAACTTCCCGACAAGGCAATTGATTTGGTGGATGAGGCAGCGTCACGGATTAAAATGGAGCTAGATTCTAAGCCTGAAGCCTTAGATAAATTAGAGCGCCGTTTAATTCAATTAAAACTGCAACTTGAAGCCGTGAAGAAAGATGAAGATGCAGGCAGCCGTGCTGAAGTTGCACATCTGGAAAAACAAATTATTGAAGTTCAAAATGAATACAATGATTTGGAAGAAGTTTGGAAAGCGGAAAAAACCTTGGTTGAAGGCACTAAGCAAATTCAGACTCAGCTTGATCAGGCACGTATGGCATTGCAAAAAGCGCAGCGTGAAAATGACTTGGCGGAAATGTCACGTTTACAATACGGTGTGATTCCTGAGTTGGAAAAACAACTGGCACAAGATGAGTTGGTTGAAGAGAAAGAAGAACCAAAATTATTGCGTAACAAAGTTACGGACAATGAAATTGCTGAAGTCGTGAGTGCTGCAACGGGCATTCCTGTATCGAAAATGCTGCAGGGTGAACGTGAAAAATTGCTACACATGGAAGATTTCTTGCATAACCGTGTGGTGGGGCAAGATGAAGCTGTGGTGGCGGTGTCGAATGCGGTACGTCGTTCACGCGCAGGTTTGTCTGATCCTAACCGTCCAAGTGGTTCGTTCCTGTTCCTTGGCCCAACAGGGGTAGGTAAAACAGAATTGACCAAAGCGTTAGCGAACTTCTTGTTTGACAGCGATGACGCCATGATTCGGATTGATATGTCTGAATTTATGGAAAAACACTCGGTCAGCCGTTTGGTCGGTGCGCCTCCAGGCTATGTCGGTTATGAAGAAGGTGGTGTATTAACCGAAGCAGTACGTCGTAAACCGTACAGTGTGGTGCTGTTTGATGAGGTGGAAAAAGCCCATCCAGACGTATTTAACATCTTGTTGCAGGTGTTGGATGATGGACGCCTAACCGACTCGCAAGGTCGCGTGGTGGACTTTAAGAACACTGTAATTGTGATGACTTCTAACTTGGGTTCACACGAAGTACGTGAATTGGGTGACAATCCAACACGTGAAGAAGTGCGTACCGTGGTCATGGCCGCAGTTTCACAACATTTCCGCCCTGAGTTTATTAACCGTATTGATGAGTTGGTGGTGTTCCATTCACTGGAAAAAGCACAAATTCGTGGCATTGCCGATATTCAATTGGATCGTTTACGTGCGCGTTTAAGCGAACGCGACTTGAGCTTGTCGATAGACGATACTGCATTTGATCAATTGATTGAAGCAGGTTTTGACCCAGTCTACGGTGCGCGTCCATTGAAACGTGCAATTCAGCAACAAGTGGAAAACACATTGGCGCAAAAAATCCTCGCAGGTGACTTTGTTGCAGGTGATACGATTTTAATTAAAGCTGAAAATGGTCATTTGCTGTTTGAAAAAATGAAACTCAGCTAATTGGCT
Organism: Acinetobacter sp. YH12021; assembly: GCF_013420145.1. NCBI lineage: Bacteria > Pseudomonadati > Pseudomonadota > Gammaproteobacteria > Moraxellales > Moraxellaceae > Acinetobacter > Acinetobacter sp. YH12021. The sequence continues at coordinate 72,885 of NZ_VOYT01000006.1, read as the reverse complement.
ATGTGTAAGCAACTTTTAAGAAACCCAGCTTCGGCTGGGTTTTTTATGACTGACAATTTAGGTCACATAAGTAAAATTTTTGGTAAAAAATGACAGCTATTTTTAATATTTTGTGATGAATATTATATTTAAGTGATTTATTTGCAAAACAATTATCTTTTTTAAAGAAGATTAATTATAATTTATTGTTCAATAAGAATAGATAAATTCTGAGCAGAATCTATGTCAAAAATAGTATGGGGTGGAATGGGGGTTGCAGTGTTGGCAGGAGCTGTCACTGCAGGAAATTTATATGCAGATAAGAGCCTGCGTGAGCATTATCAACAAAATTTAAATCCTGTACCCAATGTGAGCGTCCAATATACGGACTACGACATGGGGACTCTAACAGGTACTGCCAAATGGAAAATGACCATTATTGCAGACCCATGTAATGCTAAAGAAAAACTGGTGTTTCACGGACAAGATCAAATTCAGCGGACATGGAAAGGTTACCAAATTGATTCTAAAATGAATCTGGAACAAGGGCAGGGACAATTTTCCGAGTTCTTTCAGCAGCCTCTAAATGTGACAACGCAAGTGAATTGGTTGGGTGTATCGACCACGAAATTGAGCATACCTGCTATAGAGAAAAAAGAAGCAGGACTTGAAGCTAAATTTTCTCCTATGCAGATTGAGTTTCAGGCGAAACAAAGTCAGGGGCAGCAGAAAATTGTAAATATGAGTTTTGATGTGCCTCAATTAACGGTACGGGATCAATTTGGGCATCTTCAAGTAAAAGGCATGCAGTTTAAAACCAATCAGGCTTTGAATGCGCAGTCTTTAGAGCCGGGCTATTTCCAATTCAGTATTGCAGAAATGCAGCGTCAAGACCCAAAAGCAGTGGGTTCAGGCAAAATGAAAGACTTCAGTTGGCGTATGGATACTCAACTGCATGAGCGCACGGTAGATATTCAATCGAAATTTAAAATTGCCGAGTTAGGTTTAAATAATGTGCCTGCCATGCAAGACCTGCAAGTGAATTGGGATGTTAAAAACTTGCAGCGCAGTAAAATGCAGACGTTTCTTGATATTGTGCAAAAACAAAACAACTCATGCCTAGAAGCGGAAAACTTTGAGAAAGAAGTTCAACAAGCCTTGTTGGCTGTGATTAATGAGGGCTTTCAGTTCGAATCCAAGAAGAATCAGTTGAAATTAGGCACAGGCAGTATTCGGGCAGATTTGGTTGGTAAAGTGATGCCAGGGCATCAAACCACTGTAGAAGGCTTAGCGAAAATGTTCCCAAGTTTGCTAGAAGTGCAAACCGATGTGAGTTTTAACAAGCAAGTGGTCAAAACCATTATGAATAATTATATGAATGCTGCAGGTAAAAGCATGTCTGATCAGGAGTTGGAACAGATACTCAGTGCGATGCAACGCAATCAGCAAATTCAACGTGATGGTGATGAATTTAAACTGTCGATGCATTATCAATATGGTGAAAAGAAGTTTTTAACTGGTCAATAATCTAGATACTGATCTACGATAAAACAAAGCCTGTTCAAATGAACAGGCTTTGTTGTATTGCCATATCGTTTATTTAAACAGGCGGGTGCTGAATTTTCCAAGCACGGTGGATTTTGGTGTTGCGTTTGAAATCTTGCCCAATGGTTTCATGGCTAATTTCCTGCACATCAAACATGACTTCAATTTCTTCATCCATTTCAAAACCACGGTAGTTGTTGGAGAAGTACAGCGTTCCGCCTGTGGTTAAGCGGTTCATGGCACGCTTAATTAAAGAAACGTGGTCGCGTTGTACGTCAAATGTTCCGTAGAACTTTTTAGAGTTTGAGAAAGTTGGTGGGTCAATAAAGATCAGATCATATTGTTCATGACCTTCTTTGAGCCATTCAAAACAATCACTGGCAAAGAATTGATGTTGTTCATCGGCATGGTCTACCGTTAAACCATTCAATACAAAGTTTTCTTTAGACCAATTCAAATAAGTATTGGATAAATCGACGCTGGTGGTACTTGCTGCACCGCCAAGCGCGGCATGTAAACTTGCAGTTGAGGTATAACTGTATAAATTCAGGAAGTGCTTGCCACGTGCTTCTTTGGCAATACGTAAACGCATTTGACGATGGTCAAGGAACAAGCCTGTATCTAGGTAGTCGGTGAGGTTAACCAAAATTTTAGCCTGACCTTCTTGCACAATAAAACGCTTCGAGGCGGTACTTTGTTTGGTGTACTGGTTTTTACCTTCCTGACGGGCACGGGTTTTAATAAATACCGCATCGCGCCCTAAACCTGTGACAGCGCGAATGGCTTGTAAGGCAAGGTTAAAACGCTTTTTGGCTTTTTCAGGATCAATTTTTTTCGGCGGCGCATATTCCTGCACGTGCAAACGGTCGCCGTATAAATCGACTGCGACATTAAAGTCAGGTAAGTCTGCATCGTATAAACGCAGGCAATGCACATTTTCTTTCACCGCCCATTTTTTCAGGCTCTGCATGTTTTTTTGCAAACGGTTGGTGAAATCTTCTGCGCCTTCAATGGGTTCAAACTGTTGCGGTTGCCAATCTGCTAAGAATGGGCGTGCGAATGTTGCAGGTTTGATCGTACCAAAACGGACATAAATTGGCAGTTTACCGTTCATCAAACGTAAAATTTGCGGGTCATTGAAAGCCAACACATCGGCTTGTTCAACTTGGGCTGCAATGACGGCTGCTTTTTGATTTGGGAAATGCTTTTGCAAGAGGGCAGACAGACCCAAATATAAGGCACGGTTCGAGGCTTTATCGCCCAAACGCTCACCATAAGGTGGGTTGGTTACAATAAAGGCCTTTTTACCTTCGGCTTGAAAGTCGGGCCAGTCAGCCAAAGTACGTTCTTCAATTTGAATCTGATCGAGCAGACTTTCAAAACCTGCCGCAATAATATTTTGCTTGGTGGCTTTGACTGCTTCCCAGTCGGCATCGAAAGCATAGAATTTTGGCAAGGGCTGTTGTAATGCAGTTTGATGGCGTTCTGCCGCTTCTGCTTTAATGCTCATCCACAATTCATGGTCGTGACCTTGCCAACCGTTAAAACCAAAACGACGTACCAAACCCGGTGCACGGTCAGTCAGCATCATCAATGCTTCAATAATAAACGTGCCCGAACCACACATTGGGTCTAAAATAATGTCGGGTTGAATTTGTTGTAATTGACCTTTTTGCAGAATCGCTGCGGCAAGGTTTTCTTTAATTGGGGCATCGGTCATAAAACGACGATAGCCGCGTTTATGCAGTGAATCGCCAGATAAATCTAGGCAGTATGTATGTTCTTTTTTACCTGCCAACACGTATAAGGTAATTTCAGGCTGTTTGATGTCAATGCTTGGACGTTTGCCCACTGCATCCATAAATGAATCGACCACACCATCTTTAACGCGCAAGGTCGCAAATTGGCTGTTCACTTTAATGTCACGCTCTATATGCAAACGCACTGCAAAAGTACTTTGTGGCGCAAAAATCAGTGACCAGTCAAAGCTCAGCGCACCTTCATAAAGCTCTTCGGCTACATCGCGCGCGTCGTGACTAAATTCAATTTCGTGTGTGTGAATTGGTGTAAGGACACGTGAGGCTAAACGTGACCACATGCAGACACGATAGGCATTTTCGAGTGTGCCTTTGAAAATTAAACGACCCGGTAAACGTTCGATATTTTGAATACCTAAACCTTGCATTTCTTCTTGCAATAAGGTTTCAAGTCCATCTGCACAGGTGACCCAATATGTAGAAAGACGGGGTTTCGAATTCATGAAAATTTCCAAAAGCAATTCAGCAATCGGCTATTTTACCGTATTTTGTGCTAGAAAACTTAGTGATTTAGCGTGAATCGTGCAGAATTTTAAAGGTCTAGGTTTGAAGAGCTTCAGGGCATTTTTTACTGTTTTTTTCTAAAAAGGCAATGAGGATGTAATGACATCTCTAAAAAATTTTGAGTGATTGTATTGCGGAAAAATAAAAACCTGAATATTCACATGATTGGTATGTATTTTGCTCATACATTGTTGTGATGGTGAACATTTTGCAGATGAGCATCAAACACTGCAAAACAACAATGAAGCGATAAGGGGAATATTTAAATGACCACGGCTACTTTAAACACGGCACAGGCTTTAACAGCAAATAACGAGATTTTTTCAGTTGCCACTTTAATTTATACGCGATTAAGACGGGTCAGTGGACGTGTGATTGATGTCATGTATCTGGTTGAAAATTCAGACTATGCACGTGCTGTGCTGCAATTGGCGCTCGCTACACACGATGAGGAATTGTGCCGTTATGCGCTGCGCTTAAACAGTATATTGGCTAACTTAATGGATGCTGATGCAGAAATAACGTCGCCACAGACTGAAGCGCAGCAATTAGATGCAGTAGAAAATATAGAAAATATAGAAAATATAGAAAATATAGAAAATATAGAAAATATAGATGACTTGACTGAACCTACAGCTGAAGAAATTTATCGGGCGCAGGTGTCCCATCATTATATAGGGGCATTGCGTTAAACGGTGAATTGTACAGACTATGCCTACATAGCCTGAAGGTTGCGTAGGCAGTTGTAGGCGAAGATTGACCCACCAGATGTTCATCAAGCTCATATCAAGATGATTGGCTAGCAGAGCAGTTAAATATAAATGCCATCCTTTCACATCGCTTTGTAGAGTATTAAGCATGAAAGAAAGTGTAGATGAGTCTGCATGACTTAATTTTTAAAATCATAAGTTTCTTTTGACTAAATCATGCCAAGTTACACTGCTTTGCCAAATCAATTTCTGTATAATGCGTTAACTTAACGTATAAGGAATCTCTCATGCATTTGGCGGCATTGCATACTCCGAGCCAGATTCAATTGAATAAAGATGGGCATTTAAAACACTTTTTAACCATCGAAGGTCTTTCCAAAGAAACCCTCACCCAAATTCTGGACACAGCACAGTCCTTTTTCAATGAACAAAACCAACTGATCACCAATAATTTGCTCGAAGGGCGCACGGTGATGAATTTGTTCTTCGAAAACTCTACTCGTACCCGCACCACATTTGAAGCCGCAGCCAAGCGTCTTTCTGCCAATGTACTCAATATTGATATTGCCCGTTCAAGTACCTCTAAAGGTGAAACTTTGCGTGACACTTTGTGGAACTTAGAGGCGATGGCTGCTGACATTTTTGTGGTGCGTCATTCATCTTCAGGTGCAGCACATTTTATTGCTAAAACGGTTTGCCCAAAGGTTGCCATTATTAATGCGGGTGATGGCCGTCATGCACATCCAACGCAAGCGATGTTGGATATGCTGACCATTCGCCGTGAAACCCAACGACCTTATGAAGAATTAAGTGTTGCGATTATTGGTGATATCAAACATTCACGCGTGGCGCGTTCCGATGTGGCTGCCTTGCAAACACTGGGCTGTAAAGACATTCGCGTGATTGCACCGAACACCTTGTTGCCCTACGGTTTTGATGAATATGGCGCAGGCGTGCGTTTATTTAACAAAATGGAAGAAGGCATTAAAGATTGCGACGTGATTATCACCCTGCGTATTCAAAATGAACGTATTGATTCGCCAGCACTTGCCTCACAAGCCGAATTCTACAAAATGTACGGTTTAAACAAAGAGCGTTTGGCGCTTGCAAAACCAAACTGTATTGTGATGCATCCTGGTCCAATGAACCGTGGTGTCGAAATTGATTCAAGCATTGCCGATGGGCCTCAATCGGTGATTTTAAATCAAGTAACCAACGGTATTGCGGTACGTATGGCGGTATTGGCCTTGGCGATGCAAGGTCAATTGCAAGAACAAGGTTTGATTGACGCGATTGCGGTATAAGGAAAAAGTCATGGCGATTGTAAAAATTGAAAATGTACGTGTGCTTGACCCAATCCAGCAAATTGACCGCGTACAAACGGTATATCTTGAAAATGGCAAGTTGGTTGCAGAAAGTGCAGATATTAGCGAAAGCATAGATGCCCAAGGTCAATGGCTCATGCCAACTATGGTCGATTTATGCGCACGTTTACGTGAACCTGGTCAGCAACAACATGGCACGCTCAAATCTGAAGGCAAGGCCGCACGTGAAAACGGAATTCTGCACTTATTTACGCCACCCGATTCTAAACCAATCGTGCAAGACAACGGTGCACTCATTCATGGTTTGGTCGAAAAAGCCATGTTGGATGGTGGCATTTATTTAGAAGTGATTGGTGCACAAACTCAAGGTTTAAACGGCAAGCAGCCTGCCAATATGGCGGGACTGAAAAAAGGCGGCTGTAGTGCAGTGTCCAATGCCAATGCACCTTTTGAAGATGATGATGTCGTGATTCGCACACTGGAATATGCTGCAGGTTTGGACATGACCGTGGTGTTCTATGCCGAAGAACCGCAAATTGCTAAAGATGGCTGTGTGCATGAAGGTTTTATTGCATCGCGTCAGGGCTTGCCTATGATTCCAACTTTGGCAGAAACCGTAGCGATTGCCAAATATTTGCTGATGATTGAAGCCACAGGTGTACGTGCGCATTTTGGCTTATTGTCTTGTGGTGCATCAGTTGAATTGATTCAACAAGCTAAAGCCAAAGGTTTACCTGTCACTTGTGATGTTGCGATGCATCAACTGCATTTAACCGATCAAATTATTGATGGTTTTAACTCGTTAGCGCATGTACGTCCGCCACTGCGCTCAGAGCAAGACAAAGCATTACTGCGTCAAGGTGTAAAAGATGGTGTGATTGATGCGATTTGTACTCATCATGAGCCGTTAAATAGCTCTGCAAAAATGGCACCATTTGCAGATACTTTGTCAGGTTTTACTGCATTTGATACTTATATTCCATTTGGGATTCAACTGATTCAGGAAGGTCTGTTCAGTCCATTGGAATGGGTAGAAAAAGTGACACTTGCACCTGCGCGTGTGGCAAAAATGCAAAGTCGTTGGGAACAGGAAGCGGGTTGGGTCTTGGTTGATCCAGAAGTGGAATGGACACTGAACAAAGAAACGATTGTGTCACAAGGCAAAAATACGCCTTTGATTAATCAAGTTGTAAAAGGCAAAGCAGTACGCGTCTTTACTGCTTAATATGCTCTGATTGATATTTTATTTTCAAGTTTAAATAAGAGTCAGCTTCGGCTGGCTTTTTTATTGAATTTTAACAATCCCCAAATAGAAAATCGAAGAAGAGACTCTACATTCCGTTGACTCAAATTTCACAACAAAATCAAAACACCACAATTTATTACATTTGTTTAAATTTTAAGCATATACACTAAAAAACAACTTGAAAACAAAGACAAAAAAGAGGGCATATATATGCAAACAGATTTTATAGACTTGCTCAAACAAAGTGTGTCATCCATTGTATTGGAAGGGGAAACCCAGCATTTGCTTGAAAAAAATCAGGCATTAAATAGTTTTTATCCCATTTTATTGTCTATTTTAAATTCACGACCTGAACTGATTGACAATCTGCTGCGACAACTGAATCCACGTGTGGGCGATGTATTTGGTTCAAATCTATCTTTAAAACAGCAGTTTTTAGATTTGGTCAGCGGCACAGCACCGCAAACCGAAATTGAAAACACCCTGAATCGTTCAATTGCACCAAGTTTAAACTTTTTGGAAAATCAGGCAGGTTCATCTGACCCAGTTGCAATTCAGCATTTACTGCAAAACAATTTAGATTCAATTCAGGCGGCTTTACCGCAGTGGGCAACAGCATTATTGGCTGCTTTGGGGGTAAATAATGCTGCGGGCCAAACCGTACATCAAGCACCTGAAGTCATTGTGACTGAGCCAGTAGAAGAACGCCGTTCGTGGTTATTGCCAATTTTAGCTTTAATTATTTTAATTGGTTTATTGGCATTTTTATTCCGTGCATGTAGTGACCGCAACCAAGCGCCTGCAACCACACAGACCCAAGTGGCAGCAAATCAGGCTGCAATGTTGCAAGTCAGTACAGGCAGTGATGGTAATTTGGTGACCTGTCAAATTTTGCTGAATAATCCAAGCTATATGGAAATTCTGCAGAATGAAGTGAAGCAAATTTTCAATCATCCAACAGGTTGTGGTGCAGAAAATTTTGCCAACTATCATTCAGAATTTATTGATCAGGACGTGATTCCAAGCGTTTTAAAAATGCTGAAAGGTGTACCGAATGTCAATTTAAACTGGGTGGGTAATCAACTGTCTATTCAAGCCGCGAACCCTGCCGATGCAGAGCGTTTAGCCAGTCAAATTCGTCCATTGGCTAAAAACATGACTGTAGTGACTCAGCAACCTGCAGAAACTACAGTAACCGATGTTAATCAGGCTGTAACCAGCAGTATTAGCAATGCCGAGCAGGCTTTGGCTGCAATTAATCCTGACAATATTCAAGCTTTGGATATTGCGACGGCACTCAATATGCAAATCATTAATTTTGATTCTGCATCGACTGAAATTCCAGCAGCCAATAAGTCTATTTTAGATCAGGCTGCGGTATTGATGCAGCGCGCGCCACAAGTGCAATTAACCGTGAAAGGGCATACCGATGCCGTAGGTGATGCCAATGCCAACAAAACTTTGTCACAACAACGTGCGCAAGCAGTGGTCGATTATTTAGTATCACGTGGTGTAAATCCGGGTCAATTGCAAGCCATTGGTTTTGGTTCAGAGCAGCCGATTGCGGCAAATGCAACGCCAGAAGGTCAATTTAAAAACCGCCGTATTGAGTTTGAAGTCTTGAATGTAGATACAGGCACGGTGCGTAGTGTGGAAGATGCTGGCGTGGTAGAGCAAAAGGCGCCTCAATCTTAAAATAGGTCTATTTTCTTGTAAGCCTTCACTTTGCAAAGTGAAGGCTTTTTTATTGTGGATCAATCCCGAAGTATTGTGCAAATATCGAAATTGAAAGTGATTTTTTAAATGATTTTTGGTTTAGTGGAATCGTTTTATAAATCAGTGATTTATTGGTTTTGTTGAGTGGAAAAGTATAGGAGTCAAAATAAACTCTCTCCCTTGTATTAAGTTTTAAAGCAGTGCATCAAAACTTGCAAAGGAGAGGGTTATTCACTCGAGATAAATTCATCAAGCTGCGACTTTTTGTAAGGCAACACCTGTGACTTTTTGAATTTCATCAAAACTGACATCGGGTGCAAGTTCAATCAACTTTACGCCTTGTGGAGTAATATCAAGCACGCCTAAGTCGGTAATGATACGATGCACCACCGCTTTACCTGTGAGTGGCAAACTGCACTGCGATACAATTTTAGGCGTACCATCTTTGGCACAATGTTCCATCAGCACTACAACTTTTTGTACGCCTGCAACCAAATCCATTGCACCGCCCATACCTTTAACTTTCTTGCCAGGAATCATCCAGTTGGCAAGATCGCCTTGTTCAGAAACTTCCATTGCCCCTAAAATAGCGATATTGACATGCCCGCCACGAATCATGGCAAAGGAATCTGCGCTAGAGAAAAAAGCCGCACCTTTACGCGCTGTCACAGTTTGTTTACCTGCATTGATCAGGTCGGCATCTACAGTTTCGGCAGTTGGGAACTCACCAATGCCAAGCAAGCCATTTTCGGACTGTAACCAGACATTGATATGTTCAGGAATATAATTGGCGACCAGTGTGGGTAAGCCAATGCCTAAATTGACATAAAAACCATCTTCTAATTCTTGTGCAGCGCGCTGCGCCATTTGATTACGCGTCCAAGCCATGTCTTAAGCCTCCGCCTTTAAAGTCATTTGTTCAATCCGTTTTTCTGGGCTTGCATTGAGGACAATGCGGTTCACATAAATACCAGCTAAGTGGATTTCGTCGGGGTCTAAATCGCCAATTTCAACGATTTGTTCAACTTCGGCAATGGTGATTTTGCCTGCCATAGCACAAACAGGATTAAAGTTTTGTGCTGTTTTACGGAAAATAAGATTACCCGCTTTATCTGCTTTGTAGGCTTTGACCAAAGCGACATCTGCAGTCAAAGATTCTTCTAAAATATAATCTTTGCCGTTAAATTCACGGACTTCTTTGCCTTCTGCAATGACAGTGCCTACACCTGTTGGGGTGAAAAATGCAGGAATACCTGCACCGCCTGCGCGTAGTTTTTCTGCCAGTGTGCCTTGCGGGGTGAGTTCAACTTCCAATTCACCGCTTAAAAACTGGCGTTCAAATTCTTTATTTTCGCCGACATAAGATGAAATCATTTTTTTGATTTGTTTGGTTTCAAGCAATAAGCCTAAACCAAAACCATCGACGCCAGCGTTATTAGAAATACAAGTCAGCTGTTTCACACCTGTATCTTTTAACGCAGCAATCAAGGCTTCAGGAATACCGCATAAACCAAAACCACCCACCGCCAAGGTATGCCCATCTTGAACCACGCCATTTAATGCAGCTTGTGCGCTGTCATATACTTTATTGGACATTTGTCACCTCTTTATTCTCTGCACGGCATTCACTTGCCATGTTGTGTTGTTGTCATCCTTGTCGCTTATGTTCCAAAGTTATTGAGGATGAAATGGGTTTTAAGCACAAACCTTTTGCCAGTAGGCATTGGCATAGTGAGATGGATTATTGCGCTGTAAGACATTGCTGATGTTACGACTAGCTGTCATCAGCGGTTCTAACCGCACACCTGTTTCAAAACCCATCTTGGACAGTAAATAGTACAAGTCTTCGGTAGACACATTGCCCGATGCACCTTTGGCATACGGACAGCCACCCAAACCAGCAATGGATGAATCAAATACACGAATGCCTTGTAAGAGCGATTGATAAATATTGGCAATCGCCATGCCGTAAGTATTGTGAAAATGACCTGCTAAAACTTTGGCATCGACCTCTGCCAAACATGCATCCCAGACTTTTTGCACACGGTCAGGGGTTGCTGTACCAATGGTTTCACCCAAAGACACTTCATAGCAGCCCATGTCCAATAATTGCTGTGTGACTTTTGCGACTTGTTTCGGGTCAATTGCGCCTTCATAAGGACAGTCCACCATACAAGATACATAACCACGCACGCGAATGTTGTGCGCTTTGGCTTGACGCATGACATCGCTAAATTTTTCCAAACTTTCTTCAATTGAACAGTTGATATTTTTTCGGGTAAAGCTTTCAGAAGCGGCGGTAAACACGGCAACTTCTTTGCAACCCACCGCCAAAGCCGACTCAAAACCTTTTGAGTTTGGGGTCAGTAAACTGAATTGAATGTTTGGGTTTTGTGGCAGGCTGGCAAACAGCACATCGCTGTCTGCCATTTGCGGTACCCATTTGGCCGATACGCAAGAACCGACCTCAATGCTGCTTAAACCTGTTTGCATTAAATCCAAAATCAGGTTTTTACGGTCTGCCAAAGTGAGTGGCGTTTTCTCATTTTGCAGACCATCTCGTGGGCCAACCTCTACAATTTTGACAAATTCAGTCATGCAACTTCCTCCGTCAAGGCTTCAAATTCAACCAGTTCATCGCCTGCTTTGACCTGATCGCCCGCTTGGAAGTACGAACTTGCCACAATGCCATCGAAAGGCGCACGAATTGAATATTCAATTTTCATGGCTTCCAGTGTCATCAGTACATCATCTTTTTTCACACGGGCATTGGCTGCCACCAAAACTTGGGTGATTACACCCGGCATTGGTGCAGTCAGATTGTTGGCATTGTCTTGTTGATCATCGCTGTTAAAGTTTGCTTGTACATAGCTAAACACATGACGCTGACCGTTTTGGAACAGGGTGATGCCTTGCGCATGTTGGTTAAATGCTATTTTTTGTTGCTGACCATTGATACAAACCTGTAGACGATGTGCATCCAAAAGCTCGCCTTGAACGCTCAGCGTTTGCCCATTGTAGTGAGCCTCAAAACCAGAAGTGCATGGTTTTAACTGGATTTTGAGTGTTTGGTCATTGCACTGTAATTGCACTGTGTGGGCGCTTTGCTGATTTAAGCGCCAGAAGTGGTCTTTTTGCCAAACCGCGTTGTTTGCCGCTTTGTTGTTTTGAATACGAGAAAGTACATCAATTAACGCAGCTGCAACGACAGTTTCTGTAGCGACTTCAGGTTTTGCGTTAAGTAAAAATGCTTCCTCACGTTGAATAAGCCCTGTATCCAAATTGGCATGTTTAAAGGAATCACACAGCACCAAACGATCCAAGAATGCAATGTTGTTGCCTAAACCATCGACGTGGAACTGACCTAAAGCATGGTGCATTTGCGTTAATGCTGCTTCACGGTTTTTACCCCAAACAATCAGTTTGGCAATCATTGGGTCGTAGTAGGTGCTGATTTCATCACCTTCGACAATCCCGCTATCGACACGTACGGCATCATTTTGCTCTGGATAATGCAGATAGCTGATTTGACCAATGGCAGGAATAAAGCCTTTTTCTGGTTCTTCGGCATACACACGCGCTTCAAGGGCATGACCATGAATTTGCAATTCATGTTGCTGTTTTGGCAATGGCTCACCAAAAGCAACTCGCAATTGCCACTCAACCAAGTCTTGCCCTGTAATCATTTCTGTGACGGGGTGTTCGACCTGCAAGCGGGTATTCATTTCCATGAAATAAGCAGTACCGTCTTGCTCGACAATAAACTCTACCGTACCTGCGCCCACGTAATTTACAGCACGTGCGGCATCAATTGCGGCTTGGCGCATAGTTTCGAGTTTATCTTCTGGCATTTTTGGTGCAGGCGCTTCTTCAAGCACTTTTTGGTGGCGACGTTGTACCGAGCAATCACGTTCAAACAAATGCACGTAGTTGCCGTGAGTATCGCCAAAAACCTGTACTTCAATATGACGTGGTTGAATCACATAGCGTTCAATCAGCACATCTTCATTACCAAAGCTAGAACGTGCTTCACTTTTACATGAAGCGAGTGAGCTGAGAAAGTCTTCACTGCGTTCTACTAAACGCATGCCTTTACCGCCACCGCCTGCACTGGCTTTAATGAGCACAGGATAACCAATGCTGTCGGCTTGTTGCTTTAAAAATGCCGCATCTTGATTGCTGCCGTGGTAGCCCGGAGTTAGTGGCACACCTGCTTTTTCCATCAAGGCTTTAGAGGTTGCTTTTAGACCCATCGCCAAAATGGCTTCAACTGGCGGGCCAATAAAAACAATATTGTTGTCTTTACAGGCAAGTGCGAATTGGTCATTTTCAGATAAGAAACCATAACCTGGGTGAATCGCTTGTGCACCTGTGCTTTTGGCTGCCTGAATAATACGTTCAACTTGCAAATAACTTTGTGCCGCAGGCGATTCACCAATATAAATGGCTTCGTCTGCCAGTTTAACGTGTTGTGATTGCGCATCGGCATCTGAATACACCGCGACAGTCGCAATCCCAAGTTTTTTTGTGGTACGAATTACACGGCAGGCAATTTCACCACGGTTGGCAATTAAAATCTTTTCAAACATCGTGCGATCCTTCTTTTATTCTGCCGTGGTCTTGATCCAAGCCGGGCTTTGTTTATTTAAAAAAGCATTTAAGCCATTTTTCGCCTCAATTCCTTGGCGAACATGTGCAATATGCTGTGCAGTTTGTTGGAGTAAATCTTCGGTCAAAACTTGATGATTAACCATCTGAATCAGTTGTTTAGAAGCATGTTGCGCTTCTGGGCCACCAAGCAATAAGGCTTGCACAATTTCATCAATTTTGCTGTCTAAGTCTTCGGCTGAAGTGACTTCATGCGCTAAACCAATTTGCTGTGCCTGTTCTGCAGAAATACGCTCTGCCGTTAAAAAGTAACGTGATGCCTGACGTGCGCCAATCGCACGAATGACGTAAGGGCTAATGGTAGATGGTGCTAAACCTAAACGTACTTCAGAGGTCGCAAACTTGGCATCGGTGCTGGCAACGCAAATATCACAGGCAGCTGCCAAACCCATACCACCACCAAAGGCAATACCATGCACACGGGCAATAGTCGGTTGTTTTAACGTCGCTAAACTTTGCAGCATTTTTGCCAGTTTTAGGGCATCGGCTTGATTTTCTGCTGTAGAAGCTTGACCTGCCTGTTTCATCCAGTTCAAATCTGCACCTGCAGAAAAGCTTTTGCCGCGTCCTGCCAAAATCACCACTCGAATATCATCACGGCTATTCAGTGCCTGAAAGCAGGCGTGTAATTCTTCAATCACCTCTGTATTGAAAGCGTTATGCAATTCCGCACGATTAATCCAAACCGTAGCCACTTGGTTGTTCTGTTCGAGCTGTAAAAACTGATAATCCATTTTGTCACCTCTTACATGCGGAACACGCCAAATTTGGTCGGTTGGATGGGTGCATTGAGGGCAGCGGCTAAACTTAATGCCAAAACTTCACGCGACTGTGCTGGATCAATCACACCATCATCCCATAAGCGTGCAGACGCATAATATGGATGACCCTGACGTTCGTATTGTTCACGAATTGGCTGTTTGAACTGATCTTCTTCTTCTGCAGACCAGCTACCACCTTTGGCTTCAATCTGATCACGCTTTAAGGTAGACAATACGCTCGATGCTTGTTCGCCACCCATCACTGAAATACGTGAGTTTGGCCATGTCCACATAAAACGTGGTGAATAAGCACGACCACACATCCCGTAGTTACCTGCACCAAAAGAACCGCCAATCACCAAAGTCAGTTTAGGCACATTGGCTGTGGCAACCGCCATCACCAGTTTGGCACCATTTTTGGCAATGCCTTCATTTTCATATTGGCGTCCAACCATGAAGCCTGTGATATTTTGAATAAATAACAGGGGAATGTTGCGTTGGGTGCATAGTTCAATAAAGTGTGCGCCTTTTTGTGCCGACTCGGAAAATAAAATACCGTTGTTGGCAATAATCCCGACAGGCATACCATATAGTTTGGCAAAACCTGTAATTAATGTGGTGCCAAAGCGCGCTTTAAATTCATCAAAACGTGAACCATCGACAATACGGGCAATCACTTCACGTACATCAAACGGTTTACGCGCGTCAGTCGGAACAATGCCATACAGTTCAGAGGCATCGAATAATGGTGCTTCTATATGCTCAGGCTGCGGGTTTGGCTTTTTATTTAAATTGGCAACGATGTTGCGGGCAATTGCCAAGGCATGTTCATCATTTTCTGCCAAATGATCGGCTACACCTGAAAGGCGAGTGTGTACATCGCCACCACCCAAGTCTTCGCTGCTAACCACTTCACCTGTTGCGGCTTTAACCAGCGGTGGGCCGCCCAAGAAAATTGTCCCCTGATTACGCACAATGATGGTTTCATCTGACATGGCAGGGACATACGCACCGCCTGCGGTACAACTTCCCATCACAACGGCAATTTGGGCAATGCCCATGCTCGACATACGCGCTTGGTTATAGAAAATGCGTCCGAAATGATCACGGTCTGGAAAGACTTCATCTTGTAGCGGCAAATATGCACCGCCAGAATCGACCAAATAAATACAAGTCAGGTGATTCTGTTCGGCAATTTCCTGTGCGCGTAAATGCTTTTTCACAGTCAGTGGATAGTACGTTCCACCTTTTACTGTGGCATCGTTGGCAATGATCATGCAGGTCACGCCATTCACTTGACCGACACCCGCCACTACACCCGCAGCAGGGACATCATCCTGATAGACCTGATAAGCGGCCAACTGACCAATTTCAATAAATGCAGTACCCGGATCGATCAGGTGGTCAATCCGTTCACGTGGCAGTAATTTGCCACGGTCTAAATGTTTTTGGCGTGCAGTTTCGCCACCACCCAAAGCAATTTTTTGGACTTTTTCTCTGAGGTCATCGACTAGGCTTTGCATCGCAGCTTGGTTGTTTTTAAACTCGTCGCTGCGAATATTAATTTTGCTCTGTAATTGATTCATGCCAACATCCTTGTCTATTCTTGTGATTTATTTTTAGGCAGTTTCGTTAAACAATTCACGGCCAATCAACATACGGCGAATTTCTGAAGTACCCGCACCAATTTCATAGAGTTTGGCATCACGCCATAAACGTCCTGCAGAGAACTCATTGATATAGCCATTACCGCCCAAGGTTTGAATGGTTTCACCTGCCATCCATGTGGCTTTTTCGGCAGCGTATAAAATGGCACTGGCTGCATCTTTACGTAAACTACGGCTGTGTTCAGCTTTGTCACATTCTGCGCCAACGGCATAGACCAGTGCTTTACATGCCAACCAAGTCGAATACATATCGGCAATTTTGCCTTGCATAAGCTGGAATTCACCCAATGCCTGACCAAACTGTTTACGCTCATGAATATAAGGAATCACGGTATCCATGCAGGCATCCATAATGCCTAGCGGCCCTGCACTTAAAACTGCACGTTCATAGTCCAGTCCACTCATTAGTACTTTTGTACCATTGCCCACACCGCCCAAGACGTTTTCTTTTGGTACTTCAACATTGTCAAAGAACAATGGATAGGTATTTGAGCCGCGCATCCCGAGTTTGTCTAAATGGCTGCCGTGGCTAAAACCTGACATGGTTTTTTCAATTAAGAAAGCAGTCATACCTTTGGCGCCTGCCTGTAAGTCAGTTTTGGCATACACCACCAAAACATCGGCATCACCGCCATTGGTAATCCACATTTTTGAGCCGTTGAGCAAGTAATGATCGCCTTTATCTTCAGCTTTCAGTTTCATGCTAACCACGTCTGAGCCTGCATTTGGTTCAGACATTGCCAAAGCG
This sequence comes from Acinetobacter sp. YH12021, assembly GCF_013420145.1. Taxonomy (NCBI): domain Bacteria; kingdom Pseudomonadati; phylum Pseudomonadota; class Gammaproteobacteria; order Moraxellales; family Moraxellaceae; genus Acinetobacter; species Acinetobacter sp. YH12021. The sequence goes on along the minus strand of NZ_VOYT01000006.1, from coordinate 56,199 downwards.
CCGACGTAATCGCCTGAAATCAGTTTTGGTAAATAGCGTTGCTTCTGTTCTTCTGTCCCATTTCGCTTAATTTGGTTCACACATAGGTTAGAATGAGCACCGTAAGACAAACCAATGGATGCTGATGCACGAGAAATTTCTTGCATGGCAATGATGTGAGCTAAATAGCCTAAGTTAGTGCCGCCGTATTCTTCACTCACGGTTAAGCCAAGTAAGCCCATATCGCCAAATTTTTTCCAAAGCTGGGCAGGGAATTCGTTATCACGATCAACCTGTTGAGCAATGGGTGCAATTTCCTTTGCACAAAAAGCAGCGATTGAATCGCGCAGGGCGATTAAGGTTTCATCTAAGCCGAAGTCTAAGCTTTGTAAAATCATGTGTTCATCCATCCTGTGGTTATATTTGTTGTTCCTAAAACAAGCATTGTTGTTGTGCTTAGGTTCTAACATACATCGAAAATTTAAAAAAGTGAACTAAAATTCACAAAATGATTTACAATTCATTTTATCTGGTTGAGAATAAGATATGAGTTATAAAAGATCATCATTGATGCAGGAACGTATGGAACAAAATCGCATGGCGATTTTAGATTCTGCTCGTGAACTTATTGCTCATGGGGGCTTTAAAGAAGCGTCTATCCAAGCCATTGCAGAACGCGCAGGCGTATCTACAGGTTTGGTGTATCGCTACTTTGAAAATAAAAGTCAGATTTTGATTGAAGTTTTATCGGATGCGATTCGTCGTGAGGTCGAAATTTTGGACCACATTGCGAAGTCAGATTTAAGTGCAAAACAAAAATTGCAAAAATCTGTCACCACTTTTGTGAAGCGTGCGATGAACAGCCCTCAATTGGCGTATTCGTTAATGTTCGAGCCTGTAGACCCAGAAATGGAACATGAGCGTTTTCGCAGTAAACAACTGATCAAACAGAGCATCAAGGAAATTTTGGCTGAAGGAAAAGTCAATGGTGAGTTTGATTTTGAAGATTTGAACACTGCTGCTTTAGGTGTGGTTGGCTCCATGACCTTTGTAGTGATTGAACCTTTAAACCCGTCTCGCAATGTGATGTTTGATCAAAATTATAAAGATTACTTTGTCAAACAAATTGCCGACTTTTGTGTAAATGCAGTGCGAAAACAGCAGGGAGGGTAGTAAAAACAACGCACAAAACAGGCAAAAAGTAATCGTCGTCATAATGGAAAACAGAATTACAAAGAATCAAGGAGATCGATTCAATGACACAAGTACGGTTAAGTTATGCCTATGGCACCAGTAATCAGCCTTTGTTAGGCATGACCATTGGTGAAAAGTTTGATCAGGCTTGCCAGCAATATGCAGATCAGGATGCTTTGGTAAGCGTGCATCAAAATGTGCGTCTGACCTATAAGCAACTACAGCAACAGGTCAATGCCTTTGCCTGTAGTTTGTTAAAACTCGGTTTTAAAAAAGGTGACCGCCTTGCCATTTGGTCTCCGAATTGTGTGGAATGGACGATCACTCAATTCGCAGCCTTTAAGGCAGGGGTGATTTTGGTGAATTTAAACCCAGCCTATAAAAGCAATGAACTGGAATTTGTGCTCAACAAAGTTTCCTGTAAAGGTTTGGTAATTGCATCGCAGTTTAAAAGTACCAACTATCCGGACATCTTAACGAAAATTGCCCCAGAGCTGTGTCAGGCAGACAATAAAGTCCTCAACGCCAAGCGTTTACCGCATTTAAAGCATGTGATTAAAATTGATGATCAAGCACATACAGGAATGCATCGTTTTCAGGATTTATTGACAGCTCCAACCACACACATGCTGAAAAAACTGCAACACATTGCCAGTGAGTTGCAGTTCGATGAAACCATTAACATTCAATTTACCTCAGGCACGACGGGCAATCCGAAAGGCACTATGCTGACCCACAACAACATTTTAAATAATGGTTACTTTGTAGGAGAAGCAATTCATTTAAGTCCACAAGACCGTGTTTGTATTTCCGTACCGCTGTTTCACTGCTTTGGTATGGTGATGGGCAATTTAGCGTGTATCACACATGGTTCAACCATGGTCTATCCATCGGCAGTGTTTAACCCGCTCGATACCTTAAAAGCTATTCAGCAAGAAAAATGTACAGCTGCTTACGGCGTACCGACCATGTTTATTGCCATTTTAGAGCATGAACAGTTTGATGAATTTAATTTATCTAGCTTGCGCACAGGCATTATGGCAGGCAGTCCGTGTCCGCAGGAAATTATGCAACGCGTCATCGACCGTATGCACATGGCGCAAATCACCATTTGTTATGGCATGACCGAAACAGCGCCTGTGAGCGCACAAAGTTCGACTGAAGATTCGGTGGAACGTCGAGTCAGTACGGTGGGGCGTGTACATCCACATCTGGAAGTAAAAATTGTCGATGAAGAAGGCAAAGTCGTGCCGCGCGGACAGTTAGGAGAATTGTGTGTGCGTGGTTATTCAGTCATGCTGGGTTACTGGGATGAACATGACAAAACCCAAGAAGTCATTGATGTTGCACGTTGGATGCACACAGGCGACATTGCAGAAATGGATGATGAAGGCTTTGTAAAAATCAAAGGTCGCATTAAAGATGTGGTGATTCGTGGCGGTGAAAACCTGTTCCCGAAAGAAATTGAAGATTTCTTATATACTCACGATGCGGTCTGCGATGTGCAAGTAATTGGCGTGCCAGATCATCGTTATGGTGAAGAACTATGTGCCTGTATTATTTTGCATGAACACCATGAATGTACCGAAGAGGCAATTCGCCAATACTGTGCAGAACACATTTCACACAATAAAGTCCCACGTTATGTGCGCTTCTTTAGTGAATTTCCAATGACCGCTTCAGGCAAGGCACAGAAATTTAAATTACGTGAATTTATGCGTGAAGAATTAAATTTAAAGGAAATTGCTTAAGGCATTATTTCAGCTATTTACTGCTGCAAGATCGACCTTTTAATTTTGTCAGCACACACCCTTTATTTCTCACGCAGAGATAAAGGGATACTCTATACAGGAATAATCACACTAAAAATATATCGCATGCTCGGCTTAATAAAAGATGGCACAAGTTTAAGCATGATGCGTGATAATCAAGGATGAAAATAATGACCGTACGCAATGATTGGACTCGAGAAGAAATTCAGCAGTTATATGAACAGCCTTTTCTGGATTTAGTCTTTGAAGCACAGCGTGTGCATCGCCAACATTTTGCTGCCAATGCCGTACAAGTCAGTACCTTATTGTCTATTAAAACAGGCAAATGCCCTGAAGACTGTAAATATTGCTCGCAGTCTGCGCATTATGATTCACAGCTTGAAGCTGAAAAACGTATTGCAGTGGATAAAGTCATTCAGGAAGCCAAAGAAGCTTTAGCATCAGGTTCTTCACGTTTTTGTATGGGCGCTGCTTGGCGTAATCCGCATGAACGCGATATGCCCTATGTTCTGGAAATGGTGCGTGAAGTCAAAGCTCTGGGCTTAGAAACTTGCATGACTTTAGGGATGTTAAACCAATCGCAGGCAGAACGCTTAAAAGATGCAGGCTTAGATTATTACAACCATAACCTAGACACATCGCGTGAGTATTATCCTAATGTGATTAGTACCCGCTGTTTTGATGATCGCTTAAACACTTTGGATATTGTGCGTCAAACAGGTATGAAAGTATGTAGTGGCGGTATTGTCGGTTTAGGTGAAGATACCCAAGACCGTATTGGTTTATTACATGAATTAGCGACTTTACCGTTACATCCTGAATCTGTGCCGATCAATATGTTAGTTCCGATTGAAGGTACACCATTGGCTGAAGTAGAAAAACTGGATGTGATTGAGTGGATTCGTACCACTGCAGTTGCACGTATTATCATGCCAAACAGCTATATTCGTTTATCTGCAGGGCGTGAATCATTATCTGATTCAGATCAGGCGTTGGCATTTATGGCAGGTGCGAACTCGTTATTCTCAGGTGAAAAGCTTTTGACCACACCAAACGCAGGCGAAGGCAAAGACAAACAATTGTTCCAAAAATTAGGCTTAGTGCCTGAACGTGCCAAGCCAACCGTTTCGGAATTGTCGGTAGATGCAATGGCTGTGGCTTAAGCAGATCTTGAAAAAGACTCAGATATTTAATGTCAGTAAATTAAAGAAGAATCATGTGATATGGCAAAAGATTTTCACAGTGCAACTGTGGTTGCAGGCTATGACAGTCATATTCGGAAACTCATTCCCGGATATGAATTGGTACATCAACACATCAATGCAATTTTAAGTAGTCATTTGCCCGAAACAGCACAAGTTTTAGTGGTGGGGTGTGGCACAGGCTATGAGTTGCAGTATTTACTGCAGCAACATCCACAGTGGCAATTTACGGCCATCGACCCATCTTTAAGCATGTTACAGCAGGCAGAAAAAAACATTCAGTCTGTGGCAGGGCATGAGCGAGTACGTTTTATACAGGCAGATACCCACCAATTTGCCCAACAAGCGCAGGTTGAAAATTTGCAGTTTGATGCGGCATTGGCGATTTTGGTGGCACATTTTGTGCCAGTCGCAGAAAAAACATTATTTTTTCAAGATATTTACCAAACATTAAAACCTACAGCGATTTTATTAAGCTATGATCTGATGCAGCAGACTGAAAATATAGAACTGCGCTGGATGCAGAATTTGGCTTTGGATTGTGGTTTAACTACGACTCAAGCGGAAAAAATGCTTGCACGACTGGCCGATGATTTTCATTTAATTATGGCAGATGCGCAGGCAGCATTGCTTACTCAAGTGGGTTTTCGTCAGTGTAAAACATATTGTCAACTTATGAATTATTATGGTTTTTTTGCGCAGAAATAGTTGATCAATAACATCATTCAATCAGCAGTATTTGTAGTAAAAGTATTCGCACAAAAAAGTTAGATCAGGGAAAGAGAGAAAATGTCAGCATATTACACTTTACTCAAACGTGAACAACATGCCGATGGTGGCTGTACTGCGTACTATCGTTGCAACATTCATGCACAAGGCGCGTGGAATCCGCATGAACAACACATGGCACCTGCAACGGGTATTTTGTGTGCAGAACTTGAGCAATTTATGCCGCGTGATGATATGCGAATTGGTCGGGTCGGTTTAGATATTTTTGGCTTAATTGCCTTTGGTGAATTTAGTATCACCACCCGTATGATTCGACCGGGTAAAACCATTGAGCTGATTGAAGCGGAAATGTGTGCTGAAGGAAAAACCTGTATTGTGGCGCGTGCATGGAAAATGAAAACCTCAGATACACGCGCAATTGCAGGATTGGAAGATTTACCGATAGAAAACCCTGAATATTTGCCCGATTGGGATGGCATGCGTTGTTGGCCGGGCGGCTATATTCAAAGCATTGAAACCCGTGCGCATTTAGATCGTCGTGCAGGTAAGGGCATCGTTTGGTTAAGAAACCAATTGGATATGGTTGAAAATCAAAGCACATCTAGTTTTGTGCGTTTATTGGGGATGGTGGATACCGCCAATGGCGTAGTGCCACGTTTAGACCCGAATGCGGGTTGGGGTTTTCCAAATTTAGATTTGCAAATGCATTTACACCGTTTACCGCAAGGCGAATGGCTAGGCTTGGAAGTAACACAACAATATGGTGAAGATGGTATTGGCTTAACGAGTGCAGTTTTGCATGATACTCAAGGGCCATTTGGACGTAGTGAGCAGATTTTAACTTTGCGTCAATTCTAAATCTATTCGATATCAAACAAAAAACATCAGGACGAATTGCTTCGTCCTTTTTTTATTGGCATGCTGTGTGCAGATTATTTCATCTTATTTTATCTGAAAATATTATGCGAATTAGTTTGATTGGTGCAGGGCGCGTTGCACATCATTTGGCTCATGTTTTAAACGCACAGCATCAAATTGTGCAAATTTATAGCCGTAGTCTGGACAAGGCGCAGCATTTGGCTGCGCAGGTTGGCGCAGAAGCGATTGCTGAAGTAGAAAAACTTCATTCAGATCTAGATTTAGTGATTATTGCAGTGAGTGATCAGGGCATTGCACAGGTGATTCAGGAAGTTCATCGTGATTTAAATCATGTGTTGATTGTGCATACCTCAGGCAGTACTAAATTAGATGTATTGCAACAGCATCATGTACGTTCAGGGGTATTTTATCCCTTGCAAACCTTTAGTTTAGAGCGTGAAATTGATTGGTCAGAAACGCCTTTATTTATAGAAGCTGCATTTGCTGAAGATCAGCAGCTTTTAATGACTTTGGCAAATAGCCTAAGCAAAAGGGTTTATGCCTATACTTCAGCACAGCGTTTGAGTTTGCATTTGGCTGCGGTATTTGCCTGTAATTTTAGTAATTATTGTTATGACATGGCTAAGCAAGTGGTCGATGCTCAGCAAGTAGATTTTAGTTTGCTGTATCCTCTTATTTTGGAAACTGCGCATAAAGCAACCCAAAATGATCCGCGTCAAATGCAAACAGGGCCTGCCATGCGGGGCGATCACAATATTTTAAAAATGCATCAGGACTTATTGGCAGTAGGGCAGCAACATGAACTTGCCAAAGTTTATGCGATGATGAGCCAACAGATTTTAAAGCGGCATCAATCTTAGCCATTTGATGAGATAAAACGAGTTCACATAAAAAATGCTTCCCAGTGGAAGCATTCTTTTCTAGCAGAAATTAGTTAATTTTCTTGAAGATAAAATCATTAATCTTATAACCTGCTTCAATTCCGCGACGTTCAAACTTAGTTTGTGGACGCCATTCAGGACGAGGGTAGCTATTGCCTTTGCCCGCCAAGTTTTCTAAACGTGGACGGTTGTCTAATACATCTAGCATCCATTCTGCATATGGTTCCCAGTCGGTTGCTGCATGGAACGTACCGCCTAACACTAATTTTTGCTCTACCAACTCCATGCGTTCATGAGCAACAAAACGGCGTTTGAAGTGACGTTTTTTCTGCCATGGGTCTGGGAAATATAACTGTACCGTATCAATGCTATTGTCTGGCATTTCACGTAGCACTTGAATTGCATCGGCATCTAAGACACGTAAGTTGCTTAAACCTGCTGTACCTGCTTCATAAACGCACTGTGCAATCCCTGGAATATGGACTTCAATCCCGACAAAGTTACGTTCAGGGTTAGCTTGCGCCATAAGTACCAAAGAACGACCCATCCCGAAACCAATTTCTACAGTGAGCGGGCGTTCAGGGTGTTCAAAATGCTGACGTAAATCACCAACAGGATATTCCAAAATTAAGTCGCCGTATTGTTCCAAGGCGCTACGTTGTGACGTATTCAATGGTGAAGAACGGCGCATGAACGTTACAATTTCACGATGCTCGTTGAGGTTGTCCAGCTCGACAACGTGCTGGTCTAATTGATCGTTCGACATAATTTTGGCAAATCTAATAAATTCGAATGCGGTATTTTAAGTCCTGAGCCATTGAAGTCAAATTTTTTCGCTGTTTTTCGCAGCGCCGTGCAAGATTGCGATACATCTGCATCTTTTGAGCATAAAAAATGCCGAATCATTAAGATTCAGCATTTAACATCATCAACGGTATTTTAATACAATAATTACGAATGGGTACTGTATTGATCAATTAAGGTATGACTGGCCTCATTCAATCCAATAATATGCACTTTAATTTGTTGGGCTTTAAATTTGTTCACCACGCTATTCAGCATATTTACAGAGGTAATATCCCAAATATGTGCATGCGTTAAGTCGATGGTGACATTGCTAATATCTTCTGAAAAATCAAAAAACTGATAAAACTTTTCTGAACTGCTAAAGAAAATTTGCCCTGAAATCACATATTGGCGGGTATGTTCGCCTAATAAAAATGAGCTGACTTTAACTTCACTTTCCAGTTTATTCACCAAAAATAAAGCAGAAAGCAGTACGCCAACAAAAACACCCAAAGCAAGGTTATGGGTAGCTAACACCACAATCACCACAGCTAACATGACTATATTGCTTTGTTTCGGATGCTTTTTAAAATTACGGATGGAATCCCAGTTAAAAGTCGTGAATGACACCATAATCATAATCGCAACCAAGGCTGCTATAGGAATATATGCCAACCAATCTTTGAGAAAAACCACCAAGCACAGCAAAAATACGCCTGCTGTAAGTGTAGATAGCCGTGTACGCGCCCCAGAACTGACGTTGATAATAGATTGCCCAATCATGGCACAGCCTGCCATACCGCCCATAAAGCCACTCACAATATTGGCATAACCCTGACCACGACATTCCTGATGCCGATCTGCTTCTGTGCCTGTGGCTTCATTGACAATCGTAGTGGTCATCATGGTTTCGAGTAAACCGACTGTGGCTAAGGTCATGGCATAAGGAAAAATAATAAATAAAGTTTCAAAATTCAGTGGAATGTCAGGCACTAGAAAAATAGGCAGCGTGTCGGGAAATTGTCCCAAATCGCTTACGGTACGCATATCTGCACCAAGTAATAAAGCAACCACACTCAGCACAATAATGCAGACCAAAGGCGAGGGAATGCTTTTACCAATTTTAGGAATGTATGGAAACAGATAGACTACCGCTAAACCTAATCCTACAAATAAATAGCCTAAGCCATCCATTTTCGATAATTCAGGCAGTTGCGCCACAAAAATTAAAATCGCCAAGGCATTTACAAAGCCATAAACTACCGATTGCGAAACAAAACGCATCAGTTTGGCAACTTTAAAATAGCCTGCTATAACCTGAATCAGCCCTGTGAGTACTGTTGCAGCCAATAAATATTGCAAACCATGTTCTTTGACGAGGGTAATCATCAGTAATGCCATAGCGCCTGTCGCGGCAGAAATCATGGCAGTACGCCCACCAAAAAAAGCAATCGTGACCGCAATACAGAACGATGCATATAAGCCGACTTGCGGATCGACGCCTGCTATAGCCGAAAAGGCAATTGATTCAGGAATTAATGCCAAACCTACCACTAAACCTGCCAAAACATCGGTGCGGATATTGGAAAACCATTCTTCTTTTTTCAGGCTAATCACAATCTCAATTTCATGAAACTTTAAAGGGCTGTATGTTAAAACATCTAGAGATAAAAAAGCAGGCAAAACAGACTTGAAAAAGCCTGTCTTTTGCAGGATAGTCAAAGCGTAAGGGCTTTTTAAGACATTTTCGCTTTTTTGCAATTTATAGGTTCAATCACTTGCAAGTTTGTGACAAGCGATTTACAACAGAGATAGTTATATAACAAGGATCAAATATGAAGCTTTATTATTCACCTGGCGCATGCTCTTTGGCAGCACATATTATTTTAAATGAAGTGAATGTCGATTTTGATATTGAGCGTGTAGATTTAAAAACCCATAAAACAGAAAAGGGTGCCGATTATTATGAAATTAACCCTAAAGGTTATGTACCTGCTTTAGAAATTAACCCAGGTTTAATTTTGACGGAAAACGTAGCGCTATTGCCATTTTTAGCGCAGCAAGACCCTAAACAGGATTTAATTCCGCCATCTGGTTTAGGTCGTGCTAAAGTTTTGGAATGGTTGGGTTATTTAAACTCTGAATTACATGACGCTTACGCAGTATTTTTTGGCGCGCCTTTAGATGCAGAAGCCAAAGAAAAAGCCTATGCAGAAATTGATCGTTTGTTGACTTATATTGATCAAGCGATTGCATCATCAGACCATGAATATTTGGTGGATGATAACTTTGGTCCAGCCGATGCGTATTTGTTTGTTATCACTAATTGGTCAAACTATATTGAGCATGATTTAACTCCGTATAGCCATGTGGTTGAAATCCGTAATAAAGTTGCTGCGCGTCAGTCGGTACAAATTGCTATGCGTGATGAAGGCTTGATTCCTTAATCGGCTTTTACTTGCCAGAATCAGATAATAAAAAAGACGTTGAGTTAACACTTAACGTCTTTTTATTTGAGTTGTCGGACTTGGAAAAGACCCTAATGATTATTTAAAGAAATAACCCGTTTCAGGTGAGCTGGCATTCGCCATACGCTTACGTGGCATACGTCCTGCCAAATAAGCTTCACGTCCTGCTTCTACTGCTTTACGCATCGCAGATGCCATTAGCACTGGGTTTTGTGCTGCTGCAATTGCAGTATTCATCAGCACACCATCGCAACCTAATTCCATTGCAATCGCAGCATCACTGGCAGTACCCACACCTGCATCTACCAATACAGGTACTTTGGCATTTTCTTTAATAATCGAAATGGTATGCGGGTTAAGAATACCTAAGCCTGAACCAATTAAACTACCTAATGGCATAATTGCCACGCAGCCCATACTTTCCAATTCTTGCGCCACAATCGGGTCATCGGAAGTGTAGACCATGATCTCAAAACCATCGTCAATTAGCGTGCGTGCAGCTTTTAAAGTTTCGGTGATATTTGGGTAAAGGGTTTTTTCATCGCCCAAAACTTCCAGTTTGACAAGGTTGTGACCATCTAGCAATTCACGCGCCAGCATGCAGGTGCGCACGGCACTGTTGGCATCAAAACAGCCTGCGGTATTTGGCAAAATGGTGTATTTTTCTGGTGGAATTACGGAAAGTAAGTTTGGCTGATCTGGATGTTGCCCAATGTTTACACGACGAATGGCAACCGTGACAATTTCTGCGCCACTGGCTTGAATCGCCAAATCTGTTTCGGTTAAATCTTTATATTTGCCCGTACCCACCAATAAACGTGAATTAAAGGTACGTGAACCAATTTTAAAGGTATCTTGCATGGGTGCTCCGAGTTTAGCCGCCACCAACGGCATGAATAATTTCAATGCGGTCTTGATCGCAAATAGGGGTTTCGGCAAGTTTACTTTTGGCAATAATTTTTTCGTTTTGCTCCACAGCAAAACGTTTGCCTTCTAAATCTAATGCCTGAATCAGTTGTAACAGGGTCGTGTGAGAGGTCTGTTGTGTTTCGCCATTCAGATAAATTTGCATGACCGTGAATCCATCTTCAAAATTACAAAATACAATTGAGCTTTATTTAGCATATTTCATGGCTTGCCATGCTAAGGTCAGCCAGCCCGCAATCATGAGCACACCACCAATTGGGGTAATCATGCCCAAGCCGCGTACAATGTCAAATGCCATGATATAAAGTGAACCGCAGAAAAATAAAATACCCAGTTGGATTAGAATAAAACTGGCTTTAATGGGAAGTTGTGGAATCACTTTAGCTAAGATGCCTAATGCCAAAAGTCCAAGAGCATGATAGAAAAAATAATCTGTTGCAGTTTGCCACCAATCCAATTGAACCTCAGTTGCACGGGCTTTTAAACCATGTGCACCAAATGCACCAAGTAATACCGCAACCGCTAAATTCAAGGCAGAAATTGCAATCCACATACGCAAATTGACCTATTTAATTTTGCGCTTAACCTTAGCACATTTTTAAGCTTGGGAAAATCTGAGAATTGCCTGCCCGTATGTGGGTTGTACAAATCCAAGACAATAAAAAAGGGCAGTTTGCCCAATTTTATTTTTCGATGTGTTTGTATTCATCTTGAGAGTGTCAGTTTAGTTTGATGACATTGCCACTTTAATTTTTTCCATGGCATTTTTTTCGAGCTGACGAATACGTTCTGCTGAAACATTATATTCTGCTGCCAATTCATGCAGGGTCGATTTATCATCATCTAACCAGCGACGCTGCAAAATATTACGTGAACGATCATCCAACTGCTCCATGGCTTCATGTAGGGCAGAAGTGCTTTGTTCTTCGTAGTCTTCGTTTTCGACCAAACGTGCAGGGTCGTAACGGTTATCTTCCAAATACAATGCAGGTGCAACATAAGTTGAACCTTCATCGTCATCATCGCCCTGTGCTTCAAAAGCTGCGTCATAAGCCGTTAAACGACCTTCCATTTCCAAGACTTGTTCTGCAGTCACATTTAAGTCATTGGCAATAGATTGTGCTTCTTCAAGCGTCAGTTTCTTGCTAGATTTTTTGAGGCTTCGCAAATTAAAGAACAATTTACGCTGTGCTTTGGTGGTGGCAATTTTAACAATACGCCAGTTACGAATAACATATTCGTGAATTTCAGCTTTAATCCAATGCACGGCAAATGACACCAAACGCACGCCCATATTCGGGTCAAAGCGTTTCACGGCTTTCATTAAGCCCAAGTTGCCTTCCTGAATTAAATCGCCCTGCGGTAAACCATAGCCCGCATAACTTCGTGCAATATGCACCACAAAACGTAAATGCGACATGACCAACATTTTGGCCGCGTCTAAATCTTGATCGTAATAATAACGCTCGGCTAACTCTTTTTCTTGTTCAGCCGTTAAAATAGGAATTTGGTTAACAGTACTAATATAAGCCCCGAGGTTTACCCCTGGTGCAGATAATGACAGGGGCATCAACTGATTGCTGCTGTCACTCATGAGATCTCCTTATAGGATTGGGTAGGTAAAATAACCGATGTCTTTATCTTAATGCCAATATTCTACTTAAATAAGTAAAATTGGTGTAGATATGTAAATCTTTATAGCAATAAGCGGCGAATATTAAGTCATTAAAACAAATGAACAATCAAATAGATGCACTTATTGCGATGATTTTGGCTTGGCAACATCAATCACATAATGAAACTCTGTTGCCGAAATCTGGCTTGCTTCACAGCTGTATTGATGTAACTGACAATAACGCGCCACATCTTGCTGGCTGTGCGGATCAGATGACTTCAATAAAAACCGTGCAGAATCTGAATGTTTAAGGGCACGTTTCAGCATCAATAAAGGCATAGGACAAGGTTGTCCCATGGCATCAATCACTATGATAGGTTGTTCAGCGTCACACAGCATTGAAGTAAAAATTCGCCTTAAAAAACAGAATGATCATATTAGCAAATTCGCTCACAAATCCCAAATAAATTTCATCTGAAGCATCCAGACTATTCATTGCGCGGCTTACTGCGCATAAGGGCAAGAGAATTGGCTTATTTTGCGAGATATTTGCAATAAAATTTATAGATCAAAATTGTGCTAAGTCACTTAACAGAAATAAAAATTTTCTATTTGTTCAACTCGTTTCAAACTGAACAAGATAAATCAAAAAAAATCTATTAATTGTCATAAAGCCGTGTTAAGCTCGATGCGTATTTAGGATTTTAGATAGACAATCGTTGTTTGTCGCCCTATTACAAATGGATGTAACCGGGATTTTGTTAATAGTTATACAGAATGATTACAAGCTTAGAAATAAAAATATTTTTAAACTTTGTTTGCTCTGCTGTTTGCAACACCGGGTGGTCCTTCTTTTTAATCAATGAGGATTAACTTATGACAGCTCGTGAACAAGGCGTAGTTAAATGGTTCAACGACACTAAAGGCTTTGGCTTTATCCAACGCAATGGCGGCGACGATGTATTCGTTCACTTCCGTGCGATCCAAGGTGACGGCCACCGTTCACTTCGTGACGGCCAACGTGTTGAATTCAGCGTAGTAAAAGGCCAAAAAGGCTTCCAAGCTGAAGAAGTACAGCCATTAGACTAATCATTCGATTATTCTAAAAAAACGCTCCAATCCTGATTGGGGCGTTTTTTATTTGTATTTCTGTTTATAATAGGTCAGTTTTTTGTCTGTATAAGTTCGAGCACATATTTATGTCATCTGGTTTTGAAACCTTAAATTTACATCCGCAATTGAAACAGGCTATTGATGCCTTGGGTTTCAAGGAAATGACGCCAATTCAGCAAAAGGTTTTAAAATTTACTTTGGCTGGACATGATGCCATTGGTCGTGCGCAAACAGGTACAGGAAAAACTGCTGCCTTTTTAATTAGTGTGATCAACGATTTATTGAATAACCCAATTCAAGGACAGCGTTATCGTGGTGAACCACGTGCATTGGTTTTAGCGCCTACGCGTGAATTGGCTTTGCAAATCGAAAGTGATGCAAAAGACTTAACCAAATTTACCGACTTAAATGTGGTGACTTTGTTGGGTGGTGTAGATTTTGATAAGCAAAAGTCACAACTCAATAAAAACTTTGTCGATATTATTGTTGCGACACCAGGGCGCTTGATTGATTTTGTAGAACAAAAAGAAGTTTGGCTAGATCAGATTGAGTTTTTAGTGATTGATGAAGCAGACCGCTTGCTGGATATGGGCTTTATTCCATCGGTAAAACGTATTGTGCGTTATTCACCGCGTAAGGAACAGCGTCAGACGTTAATGTTCTCGGCAACTTTTAGTTATGATGTGTTGAACTTGGCTCAACAGTGGTTATTTGAACCTGTTACAGTCGAAATTGAACCTGAAAAGAAAACCAATGCCGATGTTGAGCAACGGGTATATATGGTTGCCAAAACCGATAAATACAAATTGCTTGAAGAAATTTTACGTGATGAGCCGATTGAAAAAGTCATGATTTTTGCCAATCGGCGTGATCAGGTGCGTAAGCTTTATGATCATTTAAAGCGTGATGGCTATAAAGTGGTGATGTTGTCAGGTGAAATTGCCCAAGACAAACGCTTAAAAATGCTGGATCAGTTTAAAAATGGCAAACATAACATCATGATTGCAACAGACGTTGCAGGGCGTGGTATTCATGTCGATGGTGTTTCGCATGTGGTGAATTTCACTTTGCCTGAACAGTCAGATGATTATGTGCACCGTATTGGTCGTACAGGTCGTGCAGGTACACGTGGTGTGAGTATTAGCTTCTTGTCGGAAGATGATGCGTTCTATTTACCAGAAATTGAAAAAGCCATTGGTCAAAAATTGCCATTAACACGTTTAGATGGTTATTGCTAATTACTCATTTAAGCTATTTTTTAGTTTAAATCCTGCTGTTCTTAGTTTAAAAGTCGCTCTCAGTGGAGCGACTTTTTTGTATTTGCTTCTTATGTCGTGCTGTAATAATTTACTTTGCCTGACATCTAAAGGTCAGCACAGTTTGATAATCATCATCACGGGCAATATCAGTATTACGTCCCGCAATTGTACCTAAAACAGTTGCTGCCGCCTGAATCATTTGTCCCGTTTGCTCATCGACTACACCTTTGAGTGCGCCGTTATAAGATGTTTTTTCATCAACCAAGACTGGAGCGGCACGAGTACCACAGGTTTTATTGGCAGCTGTAATTGCATTATTTTTGGCAATAATATTACTTTTACCTAAACCTGTGACTTCATATAGGTTGTTTTCTTTTTGAATGACAAGAGAATTATTTGGCGTGGTGGCACATGCGGTTAAAAGTGCAAAAACGGCAAGGCTAGAAAAGGCGACTATTTTTTTCATATCTACCTCGGGGCTAAAACGCTGTAGCGCGTATTGTTTGTTGATGATATTTCAATTCAAATGTGTAGAGATTGAAAATAACAATTTGATCTAGTTGAACATAATCTGGATGGTTTTAGATGTAGACACTGTATAGGCTGTGTTGATAATTCGTCATTCATTTATACACATCAAACCCAATCCATAATGTATTTTCATGCTCTTAAGCTATAGATGAATGCGTCAAAGCATCATTGTTTAGATGTGCTGAGCAGGTTCATCTTAAAAGTGCAGACATATAGACCCTAATCAGAATCTTGCAAATAAGCATACGGAAATAGCGCAATTTTTTGAGTTTATGCTAATCTTAACCGAGCTTTTTGAAATAGTTATATAAGTCAATGACGGATACAGCGGTAGAAATCGTTCATCAAAATATTCATCAACGTCAGTCTACGGGGCAGTTAGTTGAACCTGCACCAAATACTGAGCAGCTAGAAATGGCTTTTCAGGCAGCTTTAACCGCACCAGATCATCATCGTTTAAAACCTACGCGCTTTGTGGTGATTACTGCCGAGCAACGTGCAGCATTTGGTGAGTTACTTTCTCAAGCCTTGGCAGACATGGGCGAAACCGATGCGGTTCAGTTGGAGCGAGTGAAACAGCATCCATTTCGTGCGCCACTTTTAGTGTTGGCGTTAACACAATTTCAGGATCATCCAAAAGTGCCACGTTTTGAGCAGACTTTAAGTACAGGCGCTGCGGTACAGAACTTTTTACTGTCTTTGCAGGCGCAGGGCTTTGCCAGTATGTGGCGTAGTGGGGCAGTCGTTGAGTCGAACTTGCTGAAACAAGCTTTAAACTTAAATGCAGATGATTTAATTTCAGGCATTATTTATGTGGGAACAGCGGCTAAAGCCATTCCTGCACGCGCTGAGTTGGATACGCAAGCTTATGTTCGTTATTGGAACGCATAAGTCTTTATTTTTAGGATATAACAATAATGTCAGAGTTAAATTTTGCCGATTTGGTTGAACCTGTTGCAATAGATCGAAAAACTGCGTTACGCATTACAGTGCTAGGTGGTGGCAGTTTTGGTACAGCAATGGCCAATACAGCAGTGCGTAATGGCTGCGACACGATGATTTGGATTCGTGATGAAGCGACTGCCAAAGAAATTAATGAAACGCATATTAATCGACGTTATTTGCCAGATTTTCAGTTGGAGCAGGGTTTAAGAGCCGTTTCAGATTTGGAAACTGCAGTTCGTGACCGTGACATTATTTTAGTGGCTATTCCAAGTCATTCTTTCCGTGATGTGTTGCGCCAAATTAAACCTTTTATTAGCGCACAAGCAGTGGTGTCTTTAACCAAGGGTATTGAAGCCAAAACCTTTAGTTTTATGAGCGATATTATCCGTGAAGAATTGCCAGAAGTGCCGTATGGTGTATTGTCTGGCCCGAACCTTGCCAAAGAAATTGTGGCGGGGCAGCCTGCAGGTACGGTTATTGCCAGTCATTCTGAATTGGTGCGTTATGCGGTGCAGCAAGCTTTACACAGTGCGTTATTCCGTGTTTTTGCCAGCGATGATGTGAATGGTGTGGAATTAGGCGGTGCGCTGAAAAATATTTATGCTGTGGCGATGGGCATGGCAGCCGCTTATAACGTGGGTGAAAATACCAAGAGTATGATTTTAACCCGTGCATTGGCAGAAATGAGTCGTTTTGCGGTTAAGCTTGGTGCAAATCCATTGACCTTCTTAGGGTTGTCTGGTGTCGGTGACTTGTTTGCAACATGTAGCAGTCCATTGAGTCGTAACTATCAAGTGGGTTATGCACTGGGTAAAGGTAAAACTTTGGAACAAGCCACAGAAGAATTGGGGCAAACAGCCGAAGGGATTAATACCATTGTACAAGTGCGGGCGCGCTCGAATGAATTAGATGTGTATATGCCAATTACTTGTGCGCTTTATGAAGTGATTTTTGAAGGTGCGCCACCCATGAACATTGCGCTGTCTTTAATGAAGAATGGACATCGTAGTGATGTGGAATTTGTCTTGCCGCATCATCAAGTTTAGTTTTACATCCATAAAAACAGCGCCACAGTAGGTAAAAACTTGCATGGAATATGACAGTTTGGTGAACTGAATTGTCATATTCTCAGGTTATACTGAGCGCATAATTTGAGTTAAATTGACACAACTTAATGTGTATCATCCTATAAGGAAATTCTATGCAACTGACTCTTGTTCGTCATGGTGAAGCCGCTCCTGCGATTATGGGCAATGATCATCAGCGTCCTTTGACTGAGCGTGGTCATATACAAGCACAAGAAACGGCAGACTATTTAAAAAATATCATTCAGCCCGATGTGTTTGTGGTTAGTCCTTTATTGCGTGCACAAGAAACCTTGGCACATTTGCAGCAATATTTTAAAGATGTGCCTGTGGTGGTCTGCAATACCATTAAACCTGAAGATGATGCAAAAGTTGCGGTGGAATGGTTGTCACAATTGCCGTATGAGTCAATTGCGGTGGTGTGTCACATGAATGTGGTGGCACACATGGCAGAAATTTTGACTTCAGAATCTTTCCATCCCTATCATTTGGCAGAAGCACGTATTTATGAGCAGGCAGTAATTGCTGCGGGACTTTCAACCCAAATCAAAAGTTTTATTCCAAACGCATAAAATAAATGTATAAAGTTAAATACAATTCAACGGTAGAACGATAATAATGCTGTATTTATGGATGCCAGAAGCCAATGGGGTTTGGCAATGGTCAAATGGGGAACACTGGACACAGGCAGATAATCTTGATGCCTTGATTCAGGCATTGCAATCTTTTCAAGGAAAAGATGCTGTGGTGTTTTTCCCAAGCCGTGATGTGCAAATTATGCAACAAACTTTACCTAAAGCCCAATATAAACAATTGGGTACCGATGGTGTGAAGTATTTATTAGAAGAATATACCGTATTGCCAATTGATGCGATGCAGGTGGCTCATCATTTTCAGCCACCTGAGCAAATAACCGTGTTGGGAGTTGCTAAGCATAGTATTGAAACCTATTTGCATGTATTAAGTTTGTTGCCAGTTAAAATCAGTGCATTGTTACCTGACTTTTTAATCTTGCCGCAACCTGATGTAGGGCAAACGGTGATTGGAAATATTTGCGGACGCTTGTTGGTACGTCAAAGTGAATTTTTAGGTTATTCAGTTGATGATCTGGCGCTTTATCTAGATTATCAAACTGCAGAACGAAACTATAAAATCACCAACTTTAGTGCAGAGCAAATACAAAGTATTGAAGCATTTGCAACACAAGAGCAGTTAGAAAGCTTTCATTATGTAGTACCTGCATTGGCGAAAGCCAAACAGCATCCATTCAACATGCTGCCAAAAGCCAAGCAAGATACGGGTATTTCAGGTTATTGGAAAGCCTGTGCAGCAGTGTTGCTCGGGATTTTAATTGTGCAATTTAGCTATGATGCACTGCGCTGGAGCAAGCTTAAAAAAGTAGCAGATCAAACAGCGGTTCAAGCCATAGAACAATATCAATATTGGTTTGGCGCAAACAGCCGTATTACCGAGCAAAATATTCAAAGCCAGTTTGAAAGTCAGCTACGCATGAGTAAAAATGCAGATACTCAAGCGCTGCAATTGCTCAGTCGTGTTGGCCCTGTGTTGATGCAAAATCAAATTGTGGCTAATCGTGTGAGTTTTGATGCCAATATGTTGAACATGGAATTGAATGCTAATTCGGCAGCGACCTTGCAAGCGCTCACTCAGCAATTGAATCAGCAGGGTTTTAAGGTCGAGCTGGGTAATATTCAGCCGAGCGCGTCAGGTGCAGTAGGATTGGTGAAAATACAATAATGAAAGCCATGGAAAAAATGTCGACTTGGTTCGATCAACGTATTGAACTGGTGCAAGATTATTTAGATCGTTTAAATACACGTGAGCGTGTTTTGGTGGTATTTACCACAATCTTTGTGATCGTTGCTGCGGTGGGTTCTGCGTTGTGGTATATGCATGCCGCAGCCGAAAAACAGCAAAAACGGGTAAATGACCTTAAAGATTTGGTGGTGGTGATGCAAAGTCATGCAGTCACCATGAAACCTGCCAATGATGCACAACTCAGTGCAGCCGATAAAATTCAGCGTGTGGCTCAGCAACAGGGTTTATCGGTTGCTTCGCAGCAAAGTGGTGACAAGATGCTACTGGTGGCGAGTCATGCCAATTATGCTGTGTTGGCAAATTTTTTAACCCAATTGGCGCAAATGGGTTTAAGTATCGAAAAAATGGAATTAATTTCTGAAGCAGGGCAGATTAAATTAACAGCGACAGTCCAGTAAAGGTTAAAAATAAAGTCCGAAACTCGGAAAATAAACCCATGTCAAGCATAGCGTTTTGACTGGGCTAAGCCTATAATATGGCGACTTAGAAAGCAGTAGACTTTTGCAGATATGTTGTATTCTCTAGCCCGCCCGTTGTTATTTTCTTTAGCACCAGAGCGTGCACATGAGCTGACACTATCACTATTGAAATCGAGCCATAAAATAGGCTTGATGCGTCAAAAGACTGTAGCGAAACCTGTGACGTGTATGGGAATTGAATTCCCTAATCCAGTAGGTTTGGCAGCAGGTCTAGACAAAAATGGTGCGTATATTGATGCCTTGGCTGGTTTAGGCTTTGGGTTTATTGAAATTGGTACCATTACGCCACGTCCTCAAGTGGGCAATCCGCATCCACGTTTATTCCGCATTCCGCAGGCCAAAGCCATTATTAACCGTATGGGTTTTAATAATGATGGGGTCGATCAGCTGATTGAAAACGTCAAAGCGGCAAAATTTAAAGGCATTTTGGGGATTAATATTGGTAAAAATGCCGATACGCCAGTTGAAAATGCAGTAGATGATTATCTGATTTGTTTAGAAAAAGTCTATAACTATGCCTCTTATATCACCGTAAACATTTCATCACCGAATACCAAAAACTTGCGCAGTTTGCAAAGTGGTGATGCGCTGACTGAGTTATTGCAAACCCTCAAACAGCGTCAGTTGGAGTTAGCCGAAGAACATCAACATTATGTGCCGTTGGTATTAAAAGTTGCTCCAGATCTAGACCCTGAAGATATTCAGTTTATTGCCAAACAATTATTGCAATTCAAAATTGATGGTCTGATTGTGACCAATACCACTTTGTCGCGCGAAGGTGTAGAAAACTTGCCGCATGGCGATGAAGCAGGTGGTTTATCGGGTGCGCCTGTGTTTGAAAAAAGTACTGCATGTTTGGCAGCATTTTCAGCAGCACTGAAAGGTGAAATTCCTTTAATTGGTGTAGGTGGCATTTTGTCGGGCGAACAAGCGGTTGCCAAAAAAAATGCAGGTGCAAGCTTGGTTCAGGTGTATAGTGGTTTAATCTATGCAGGTCCTGAGCTGGTTCAAGATTGTGTGAACGCCTTATAACTTATGAATACCATTGATATCGTTATTCTGATTCTCTTGCTTATTGGAGGGTTGAACGGTTTGCGACAAGGATTTATTAAAGCCTTTGCGAACTTGGTAGGATGGATTTTTGCCCTAATTGTTGCGGCAAAATATGCAGTTGTCCTAGCACCTTCGATGACAGCACTCAGTAGCGATCCTGTGGTACAAAAAATTGCAGCCTTTGCATTTATTGTCTTGGTGATTGTGGTACTGACCTGGATTGTAACCGCTGTTTTAAATGGTGTTTTAAAGAGCTTGAAACTTGGCCCATTAAATCGTTTGGCAGGCGGTGCATTTGGTACCTTGAAAGGCTTACTCATTGTTCTTATTACCATTCAAGGCATTGGTCCTTGGGTCGAAAGCTCGCCTTATTGGAAACAGTCTAAATTTGTGCAAACTTTATTGCCGTATGCACCGTGGGCAACAGAACTCTCCAAAGACGCTGCCAATGAGGCTTTACAGCACATCAAGTCGAAAGATGCCGCGTCATCTTCCGACATCGCATCTGACGCAAAAGAAAACCGCTCTGGCGCAGATGGCTCAACGAATAATCCTTTTTATTAATCCCTAGCTGGTCTGCGAGGTTGCTATGTGTGGAGTTGTTGGTATAGCTGGTAAATCACCTGTTAACCAAATGTTGTTTGATGCATTAACGATGTTACAACATCGTGGACAGGATGCAGCTGGGATCGTAACTTGCCACAATGGACGTTTGTTCTTGCGTAAAGATAACGGTATGGTGCGTGATGTATTCCATACGCGTCACATGCGTGCGTTGCAAGGTAATTATGGTATTGGGCACGTGCGTTATCCAACTGCAGGTTCATCTAGCAGTGCCGAAGCGCAGCCATTTTATGTGAACTCGCCGTACGGGATTACTTTGGCACACAATGGCAATTTGACAAATGCCGAAGAAATTCACGAAGATCTGTTTAAAACAGATTTACGTCACATGAACACCGATTCTGATTCAGAAGTGTTATTGAACGTATTTGCACATGAATTGCAAAAACGTGGCAAATTAAACCCAACTTCAGAAGATATTTTTCATGTGATCAGCCGTGTGCATGAGCGTTGTAAGGGTGCTTATGGCGTTGTTGCTATGATTACAGGTCAAGGCTTGGTTGGCTTCCGTGATCCAAATGGTATCCGTCCATTGATTTACGGTTCACGTGAAACTGAACAGGGCATGGAATATATTATTGCATCAGAATCTGTGGCAATTACTGCACTTGGCTTTAAAGTTGAACGTGATATTGCGCCAGGCGAAGCGATTTTTATTAATGACGCAGGTGAATTATTTACCCAGCAATGTGCCGCTAAACCTGAATATCGCCCATGTATTTTTGAATATGTATATTTTGCTCGTCCAGATGCGACCATTGATGGTATTTCAGTGTATAAAGCGCGTTTGAAAATGGGTGAAAAACTGGCGCATAAAATTACCCAAGAGTGGGGCGAGCAACACGATATTGATGTCGTTATTCCAATTCCAGATACATCACGTACATCAGCTTTAGAATTGGCAAATACTTTAGGGGTTAAATTCCGTGAAGGTTTTATGAAAAACCGCTATATCGGACGTACCTTTATTATGCCAGGTCAGCAATTGCGTAAAAAATCAGTGCGCCAAAAACTGAACCCTGTAGAGCTTGAGTTTAAAGGCAAAAATGTACTGTTGGTGGATGACTCGATTGTCCGTGGTACGACCTGTAACGAAATTATTCAAATGGCACGTGATGCTGGGGCGAAAAAAGTATTCTTTGCTTCTGCAGCGCCAATGGTGAAATATCCAAACGTGTATGGTATTGATATGCCAGCCAAAGATGAATTAATCGCGTCTAACCGTAATGTCGAAGAAATTCGTGAAATTATTGGTGCAGACCGTTTAATTTTCCAAGATTTAGAAGATTTAAAACAAGCCGTTCGTACCCATAAAGTACCGCATTTAACTGAATTCGATTGTTCAGTATTTGATGGCGTGTATGTAGCTGGCGGAATTGACGAAGCTTATCTGAATGATCTTGAGCAAAAGCGCAACGACTTGGCTAAAAAAGGCAAAGATGGTTATATTGATGTCAATATTGATGCCGCGTCAGTAGACTTAACTGGTGTAAAAGAGAGTTAATTTTTTTTCTGATCAGCTCAGTGAGAAAAGCGGGAAATTCCCGCTTTTTTCATTTATGATGGTGGCTCAAATACAATGTAATTCAGGATGTTTACATTGAGGTCTGTGAGTAGTTACTTGATTAAAAACAAAAATATGATTTGGTCTGCAATTTTATGTTTGGTTGCAGTCGCTTTGACCCTGTTTATCTTAAACACAGTTTTGGGTCTGTTGGTCTATTATGTCGATTCAAGCCAATCCATCTATTGGCACAGTCTAAGCCCATACTGGATTACGGTCTTGGTGCTGATTATGACGGTATCCGTCATTTTGGAATTTTACGTTTTTCGCTCAGGTGGTCATTCTTTGGCAAAACAATTGGGTGCGCGTCGTTTAACCCAGTTCGAAAGTACCCCAGAAGAAAGTACCGCACTTAAACTGACCGAACAATTGGCCGATACCTTTCAAATCCCAGCGCCTACTGTATATGTATTGCCCGATGAAATTGGGGTAAATGCCCTCACTGCAGGCTTTAGTCATAAAGATATTGTGATTATTTTGACTTGGGGTGCTTTGCAAAACTTGGATGAGCAAGAGCTTTATGGACTACTCAGCCATGAGTTTAACCATATTTTAAGTGGTGAAACCATTGATAATACCAAGCTTAAAATCCTCTACAGTAGCCTAACCACGTTTAGTAAGTGGGGCAGTAGCATCGCCAAACTTGGCTTTGGACAACATCGTGATGCACCGCCACATAAGTTAGCGACTTTTTTTGTTGCTGTAGGTGGTGGTATCTGGTTGTTTGGTAGCTTGGGCGTGTTGATTACCCGCTTAATTAAATATATTAGTCTAAGCGGACGTACCTTTAAAAATGATTTAAAAACCAAACGTTTGATTCAAAATAATGCCAATATTCAAACTTTGCTGCGAATTTATGTGCATCATGCAGGGTCGCAAATTCATAGTGAATATTCAGAATCTATTTCCCACATGTGCTTTGCTAACTCGCTCAGTCCGCAAAGCTGGATGAACATTCATCCAAGTATTGAAGCCCGTATTTTTGAGCTTGATCCAACCTTGGTACAAGACTTACAGCTAGAAAATTTGAAGCGTTTACGCAATCAGCCTTTGTTTAGCCTATTTCGTTCGTTAGAAGAAATGAATGCTGAATATTATGCGCCGTGGAGTTCACCACAACCTTTGCCTTTGCTGCGCTTATCGCCAATTAGCTTTGCAATTAATGATGCAATTAAGCCCCTCAAGCCTGAAATTCGTAATAACATGCCGCGCCCAGAGTTGATTCAGCGTGCCTTACAAACGTCAACGGGTTCGCGTGAGGTGATTGTTGCTATTTTAATGATTCGCCAATATCGTGAATTTATTCCTGCTGAAGCAGAAGTCAGCCGTGCAATTGTAGATGCTTTATTAAATTTGGATGGGCGAGTACATATCTCGATTTTCCATGAAGCATGTAAAAATATTGGTGGTATGCCGCTGAGTATCGCACGGCAGTTTTTAACCAAATTGGCAAAAATCATTCAGGAAGATGGTGAAATTGGTTTGTTAGATGCTTTGCTGCTTGAACGAATCAAGTTTGAATTAAACTTACTGCCTTTACATACACCTGCAGCGTTACACGAAGTTAAACCGCAAATTGTACGTTTAATCGATGCTTTATTGCATGTGCAGCAAATTAATAGTGTTAATCAGTTAGATGTACGTGAACGTATTTTAGAACGTGTTTTAACTGCAGATGAATTGATTGATTATGAAGAAATTTCAGATGAACCGATTGATTTATCAGAAATTTTAAATGATATGGCAGGTTTGCTGCTGCGTGATCGACTGATGGTGTTAGGCATTGCTGAAATTTGTTTGTGGAATGACCGTATTATCACTCAAGATGAATTGGATGTTTTGGAGTTGCTCTATTGGCGTTTAGGTTTTAAAACCGAAGAAATTGTCGAGCAAATGCAAAAACAAAACAGTTTGATGATTGTGTGACACTGATTGACTAGGTGTGTTTAAAGCAGATTTTGAAAAAATACGAATAGGTCAGATTGGGTGAAAGAAAGCACAGCATTGTGCAGCCTTTCTAGGTAGAATAGGTGCTATCTTGCATGTTGTTCTGTGATAAATACGTGCAGCGAAAAATTAGATGGGTGATGATAAACATGATGGGGCATCAGCGTGACATTTTAGCCAGTTTGGGAATCGATATTTGGGTTTCCAGAATGGCTGTGTCTCAAACTTTGCCACAATCATCGGTTTGGCGCGACCAAGCTGCACCTGAAATACACAGCGAAATTATTGTTCCTGCTGCAGTACCTCAACAATTAAAACAACAACAGCCGATTATTCACGAAAAGCCTAAGCAAGAACCATCTCCGCAACATACGACAGTTGAAGCGGCCGCGCCAGAAGTTGTTCCTGAAGCGCGTGTCATGCTGCAAATTGAAGCATTTAGTATTGAAGCTTTGCAGTTGCCACATTGTGTCATTTTGGTAGAAAGCACTACCTTGAGTCAGGAACAGCAACAATTGTGGCGTAATATTCAACATGCGCTACAGGCCGAATATCACGTATTGCAATGGCCTTTTGCTTTAGAAGTATTACAAGACGGCATCGGGGTAGAAAATTATGTGCAAGGTTTTGTTGATGTCTTGAGCACAGATAAAAACATGCTGATTTTAGGTCAATTACCACATTTTAAATCTGAACAATGTTTGCATTTAGCCAGCTTGCAAGAGATGTTAGATCAACCGCTGTTGAAAAAAAGTCTGTGGGATGCGATACAAATCACATCGTTACAGCCTAAAGCCTAAGTCAATTCAGATATTTAAAACTCTACATATACAAGCAATTGTAGACACGAAACAGGGATAATCATGCGTAAAAAAGTGGTAGTGTTTAGTCAAATTGATGCAGAAATTTTAAGTAAGCTAGAGCAAGATTATCAGGTGGTGCAGGTCAGCCCGAAGTTGGGTGACGTGAATCAACAGTTGCTTGAGCATGTGCAAGATGCCGATGGCATGATTGGTGCAGGGCGCTTGCTTAATCAAAGTAACTTACATACTGCGGCTAAACTCAAAGTGATTTCGAGTGTAAGTGTCGGTTATGACAACTATGATGTAGATTATTTAACCCAGCAAAAGATTAGTCTTTGCCATACACCGCATGTCTTGACTGAAACCACAGCAGATTTAGCCTTTACTTTATTGATGAGTGCAGCACGACAAGTGCCATATTTAGATCGGTGGACTAAACAAGGGCAATGGAAACGTACCGTGGGTGCAGCACAGTTTGGACAGGATATTTATGGTAAAACCATTGGTATTGTAGGTTTGGGGCATATTGGTGCGGCTATCGCACGGCGTGCATTTCATGGTTTTAATATGAATGTGGTGTACCACAATCGTCGTGAAAAAATGGAAGTGGCGCAGGCATTCAATGCGGAATATTTAAGTCTGGATGAATTGCTGCAACAGTCTGATTTTGTGGTGCTGGCAGTCGATTTAAATGCAGACTCTAAAGCCTTAATTGGTCAGCGTGAACTTGATTTAATGCAGTCACATGCAATTTTGGTCAATATTTCGCGTGGTTCAGTCATTGATGAGCAGGCACTTATTCAGACTTTAGAAGCAGGCAAAATTTTTGCCGCGGCTTTGGATGTCTATGACAAAGAACCACTGCAAGAATCGCCATTATTTGAGTTAGATAATGTCGTGACTTTGCCACATATTGGTTCGGCAACCGCAGCAACTCGAAAAAAAATGGCAAATTTGGCCTATAAAAATTTGGTTGATGCGTTGGAAGGGCGTTGTCCGCAATATGTGGTCAATCCTGCATGCTATACGCTTTAAAGTTAAAGATGATTTGGTAAAAATTGATAACACATCATTGCAAATGCGTTCATTTTTCAATGTTATAGTGAATCATTATGCAAGATATGTATTTGAGATCATCCATTGAAACGTCTATTACTGATTTGCGGTTTGAGTTTTGCCAGTATTGCGACAACCCAAAGTGCCAATTTAACCACCACACCACAATTTAATGTGCCTGAAATAGGTAGTGGTGTGGGATTAATTGATCAGCAAAAAGAACGCAGTATTGGTGAAAAAGTCTATCGGGAAGTGCAGCGTAAAATGCCTGTCACGCAAAACCCGTGGTTGGAAGATCAATTAATCAATACATTTTCGCATCTACTCAGCCAAACTCAGTTGGGGCAACCCATTGGGCTACTCATTATCAATGATCCACAAATTAATGCTTTTGCTGTGCCAGGCGGTTTATTTGCGCTAAACACAGGTCTCATTAATTCTGCCCGCAATATGGATGAAGTTGCGGGTGTGATGGCGCATGAAATTGCCCATGTGTCGCAACGTCATTACAGCCGATCCCAAGAGGCATTTAAAGGACAGGGTTTGTTGGCACTGGCTGGAGTTGTGGTTGGTGCATTGGTTGCCTCACATGCCGATGGTGATGCAGGCGCAGCGGTGATGATGGGTTCTCAAGCCGCTTTAATGGATCAGCAATTGACTTATAGCCGTAATCAGGAACGTGAAGCAGACCGTATTGGCATGCAATATATGTATAGCGCAGGCTATAACCCACAAAGCATGGCAGACTTTTTTGAGGTGATGCACCGTACTACGAGTCGAGTGAGCTTCTTACCTGACTTTTGGTTTACCCATCCCTTAACCACAGAGCGGATGAGTGAGGCGCGTTTACGTGCCAATCAATTGCCACCAGTGCCAACCTCGCTGCGTGATGAAGACTTTGAGATTTTAAAGTTATATAGTTTGGTGGTTTCGCAGCAGGCGACAGAACAGCAGCTTAAAGCATTTGCAACCCGTAACCATTTTGCGGCGAATTTGGCTTTGGCTTATTTTTATAGCCAGCAAGGCGATTTTGTTTTGGCGCAACAAAGTATAGATCAGGCCAAAAGTCACAATCGTTTACATAATTTATTGACACTTATTCAAACTGATATTTATTTAGGGCAAAATAAAATTGATTTAGCGCTCAAAACAATTGGTTCACCTGCGCGAATTATGCCTGAAAATCGTGCGCTGAATTATAAATGGGCCGAGGTTTTGATTCGTCAAAATCAAACTACGCAAGCAGAAAGTATTTTGAAGGATTTCTTGCAAAAAAATCCACGTGATTTATCGGCATGGAATTTAATGCAGCAAGCGGCAAATGTAGACCGAAGCTCTGCATTACGCACGGTAAATGTGTTACGGTATCGTGCAGAAGTACAGTATTGGTCAGGTTGGGAAGAAGAGGCAATTAAATCATTACTGCACGCGCAGCGTTTAGCCAAAGACAATCAGGCGATGTCGGCAAATATAAAAAACCGTGTGACTGAAATGCAAAGAGAACGACAGTTAAAAATATAAGTCGGGCGTACATACGGTGGCATAACAATAAAGAAAGGGAGTTTAAGAATGATTGAGGGACAATGTTTATGTGGTGCGGTGTATTACCGTTACCATGCCGAAATTGAAAAAACAATATTATGTTTTTGCCAGCATTGCCGTCGTGCGCAAGGCGGTATTATGGGATGGAATAGTCCAGTGGCACGCGAACATTTTGAAGTGGTGCGTGGCTTAAAATATCTAAAAGAATATTTTCATAGTCCCAATAAAGCACGGGTATTTTGTCAGGAGTGTGGCAGCCCGATTTATTCTTATCGGCTAGATTTACCCGATATTATTCGCTTACGCTTAGGGACAGTGACTCAAGGCAAAGTTCCCGAACCATGTGAGCAAGCATTTGCGCAATACAAACCCAACTTTTTGGCAATTGAGTCGTGTGAATAGTTATTCACCGAATATACAATGCTAAAATAGAACTTGAGTTGAAACGACCCTGACTTGAAAATGAAAAAATATATTTATTTATGCCTTACTTTGGGGATGACCTTGCAAAATGTCTATGCTGCGAGTGCAGAGCAGTATGTGTTGGCTGTTGAAGAAATTAATGCGCAATATAAACAAGATACCCGACAGTTTTTACGAGGCTTAAACCCACAACAGCAGGGTTTTAATCCGCAGCAACAGCAGCAGTTTTGCTGCATTGTTAGTCGTTATGTTGATCGTTTATATCAGGCAGCAGATGAAAACCGTGCCTATTTGGATCGTCGTTATCAGAATATTAATAAACAGGACGTGATTCAGCAGGTCAGCACATCTAAAGAAATGCAATTACTGAAAAAATATCAAGTGAACTGCGATTTAAAGTAAAAAGTTAAAGCAGAAGTGTCTAAGGGTGAATAGATAATCTATCTCATCCTAGGTTTAGCATTTTACTTAATAGCATTAGATAGAAAGATTAAAGCGGGCTTAATCTGACATTTAAATCAGTGTTCGGAGAAGCACAAATTTGGGGTGAGCTAATTAGCTTAATTTGGCTTTAATTTTGGCAGATACTTGAGCAGGATCGGCGCGCCCGGCTATGAGCGGACGCAGAGAGTTCATCACCTTACCCATATCTTTCATGCTAGTAGCTTGTTGCGCTTCAATGGTTTGCGCAATCATGGAATCAAGTTCTTCCTCAGTCATAGCTTCTGGTAGAAACTGAGATAACACCTCAATTTCGGCTTGTTCCTTACTAGCTAAATCTTCTCGGCCAGCGCCTTCAAAGGCTTTAACCGATTCTTTACGTTGTTTAATTTGCTTTTCAATGACCGCAAGAACCTGAGCATCGTCAAGCTCTTTGCGCTCATCGACTTCGATTTGCTTAATTGCCGCCTGTAGACTACGAATTACCGTTAACTTATCCATTTCTTTGGCGCGCATTGTCGCTTTCAAAACGTCAGTAATTTGGTTTTTTAAAGTCGTCATCATTTAATCCAGACAGGCAATCACAAATTAATTAGTAAAGGCGAGTAGTACGTACTGATTCACGCGCCAATTTCTTTTGGTAGCGTTTAACAGCAGCAGCTTTTTTGCGCTTACGTTCTTGAGTTGGTTTTTCGTAGAATTCACGCTTACGTACGTCAGCTAAAACACCTGCTTTTTCGCAAGAACGTTTGAAACGACGGATAGCTACGTCTACTGGTTCGCCTTCTTTCAATTTAACTTGTGGCATGAAGAATCCTCATTAAGTTATGGATAAGATCTGGGCGAAATTGCCCACGATCACAAGTGAAGGTCAGTATTTTACTCATTTACATCTCATATCACAAGTCTATAATAGGTTTCGCAATAGAATTGATACAGGTTATAGGCAATTTAATGATCGTTTTAGGCTTAGAAACATCTTGTGATGAAACAGGACTTGCACTGTATGACAGCGAGTTAGGTTTGCGCGGGCAAGTACTGTATAGCCAAATTAAATTGCATGCAGAGTATGGTGGTGTGGTACCCGAACTGGCTTCAC
Organism: Acinetobacter sp. YH12021; assembly: GCF_013420145.1. Classification (NCBI taxonomy): domain Bacteria; kingdom Pseudomonadati; phylum Pseudomonadota; class Gammaproteobacteria; order Moraxellales; family Moraxellaceae; genus Acinetobacter; species Acinetobacter sp. YH12021. The sequence continues at coordinate 25,964 of NZ_VOYT01000006.1, read as the reverse complement.
GTGACCATGTGCGCAAACTTATTCCTTTAATCAATCAATTGCTTGAGCAGAGCCAAGTCAAAAAATCTGAAATTGATGCAGTGGCTTATACCCGTGGGCCGGGGCTAATGGGCGCACTCATGACAGGCGCATTATTTGGACGAACTTTAGCTTTTGCCTTAAATAAACCTGCAATTGGGGTGCATCACATGGAAGGGCACATGCTTGCACCATTATTGTCTGCGACACCGCCAGAATTTCCGTTTGTCGCTTTATTGGTTTCGGGTGGACATACACAGCTCATGGCAGCTTATGGCATTGGCCAATATGAATTGTTAGGCGAGTCGATTGATGATGCTGCAGGCGAGGCTTTTGACAAAGTTGCCAAAATGATGGGTTTACCGTATCCGGGTGGGCCAAATATCGCCAAACTAGCTGAACAAGGCGATGCCAAAGCTTTTGAATTTCCACGTCCAATGTTGCACCAAGGCTTAGAATTTTCATTTAGCGGTTTAAAAACTGCGGTTTCAGTACAAATGAAAAAGTTAGGTGATGAAAACCGTGATGCCGATATTGCGGCAAGTTTCCAAGAAGCGATTGTTGATACTTTGGTGAAAAAATCGGTAAAAGCTTTAAAACAAACAGGTTTAAAACGCTTGGTGATCGCGGGTGGGGTGAGTGCAAATACTCGGTTACGTGAGCGTTTAGAAGCAGATTTAGCTAAAATTCGTGCAACGGTTTATTATGCAGAACCTGCATTGTGCACCGACAATGGTGCAATGATTGCTTTTGCGGGCTATCAGCGTTTAAAAGCAGGGCAGCAAGATGGTTTATCGGTTACGACTACACCACGTTGGCCGATGACCGAGCTTACCAATCCAACTGCGGGTTAAGTTGTTCGTAGCATAAAATCAATCAGAGGCAATAATCTGCCTCTGACTTTATATGCTAAATTTTTACATTAATATTAGAAACGAATACTTAAGACTTAGCGAACTGCGTCCATTAAACCTTTGGTAAGATCTTTCATCATGCCTTGCATCACAGCATTCCCTGCATTTGTACAGTTTTCTAATTTTTTACCTTCTAGTGATTTACCTTGATTGGCCATTTCTTCGCACTTCTGCAAAACTTTTTTAGCTTCATCTAAGTTCTCGGCATAATACTCTTGCGTTTTCACTTGTGTACATGCTGTAAGCGTTGTAATTAAACTTACTGTAATTAACAAATTTTTAAATTTAAACATTATTTTTTAACCGTTGTTTGTTTTAAAGAGATTGCATCTTAAGCGAATAATGGGTTCATAAAATAATACAATGGACTAAAGTTGATCTTATTAAGTAAAATTAAATAATTGCAATATAAATATTTTTAATTTTTTTGAAGTTTTATAGTCATATTCTATCCCAAACTTTATTTCACGTATTGGTTTCAAATAGAACTGCTTTATTTTTTTGTGCACTCATCCTACAATTTATAGAAATCCATAAAGTAGCTGACAGCAGTATTTAAATCTGTGAATCCTGTCCAATTGTTGTGTTTGCAACTTTAAACTATGATTTTTGGTAGATATTTAATATAAAACCAATTGAGATAAACATGCGATTTAAAAATACATTTTGCATTATTTGTGTGATGGGGATGATGGTATTGACCGCTTGCGAGGGCGCTGAGTCAATACAGCAAAATATAAATAGTACAGAAAATCAGCCGAGTTCAGTGACAGCCCAACAGGTCGAAGTACCGACTCGTTTGACTACTGCAGCAACTCATCCTTCGGCTATCACACCTGAAGCGACAGCACCGCAAGAAGTATATGTAGGAGAGCCGACTGTGGCAGAAATGCAGGCGCATGGCGAAGAATTTTATAAAGACACATTGGCACGGATTGCTGCAGAACAAGGTCAGTAGTCGCTCAGTCATTTAGCGCGTTTAAATAGAGTGGGTTGCTGACTATCTTCTATATGCAAACAACCCATTAAAATATTTAAAGTGCTTTAAGTTGCTGCGAGCCAATCCAGTGTTTAGAAAATTGATAGGCAGCACGCCCTGAACGCTGTCCACGTGCCTGACACCATCTTAATGCTTCTGCACGTACTTCGGCAGTCATTGGCATTTCGGCTTTGTGTAAATAATGCTCCACAATTTCTAAATATAGATTTTGATCCATTGGATAAAACGACAGCCATAGACCAAAGCGATCAGACAGTGAAATTTTCTCTTCAATTGCTTCTTGAGGATGCAACTCAGTATATTGCGGTACATCTACACGAGTGACAGGTGTATTTTCATGCATAAATTCAGGTAATAGATGACGTCTGTTACTGGTTGCATAAATAATAAAATTACTGGAACCTGATTGTAATGAACCATCTAAAACACTTTTTAAACTACGATAATTTTCATCTTCTGCGTTAAAAGCTAAATCATCACAGTAGACAATAAATTTTTCAGGACGATGCTGAATGATTTTTTGAATTTCTGGCAATTCAGACAAATCATCGCGTTCAATTTCAATTAAACGTAATCCTTGATTGGCATACTCGGTCAATAGGGCACGTACAATAGATGATTTTCCCGTACCGCGTGAGCCTGTAAGTAACACATCATTGGCAGGTAAGCCATTTAAAAACTGCAAGGTGTTTTGAATGACTTTTTCTTTTTGCTTTTCGATGCCTTTTAAATCATCTAAATCAATTTTTCTTGGTTGTTGAATCGCTATCAATTGTCGATCTTGCCATTTGAATGCGATGGCGGAAAAGTCGGTTTCTTGTTTTAAAGCAGGTAAACTTTGCTGTAGTTGTTGGAGTACATGAGAAAGTGATAATAAGATGTTGTCGGGTAAATCTAGGTTTGCCATGATAATTCAGCTTAAAAAATGCAGATCAGATTGCTACACTTTAAGACTAGCGCAATTGACCTAGATTTGACAATCAAAGTGTGAATCGAGTCATTGACGCGTATTACAATTTTTTAGATATTGTTGTGTATAGTAGGCATAGGCAAGCGTAGTGCTGCGAATAAACCAACGGATTGAGGAATGCTATGTTATTTAAAGATTTCACCGAAGATGTTAATCCGCATCAAGCCTATCGCATAAAAAAACTCAAGCGCCAAATTCAAAATGCCGAATCGTATGAAGAATGGAAAAGTATTGCCATTCGTATAGATGAAGAAACTGGTGCGCAAGAATGGAAATATGACAACAGTTCGCCATATTTTGATGCGGAAATTATCTCGCATCGTTTAAATTTATTACGCCGTTATCGCACCACCGAACGCAGTCACGATTTAATTTATATTTTGCGTGAAGGTTTAACTTTTGACATAGCCAATATTGCCCATCCGATGTTGTTTACTGCAACCTATGTGGGTACTAAAAAAATTATTGAAGATTATGTGGATGAAGTCAGTAAAAGTTTGGCTTTTGTCGCTTCAGATGAATGTCAGGCTTTAACCAAAGTAGAAAAAATAGAGTTTTTTCAGCAATGCCAAACTGCATACGGACAACCTGCCTTGATGTTCTCTGGTGGGGCAACGCTAGGTTTGTTTCATACTGGTGTTTGTAAGACCTTACTTGAACAGGATTTAATGCCTAAAGTGCTGTCGGGTTCGAGCGCGGGTGCAATAATGACTGCAATGCTAGGCATCGCAAAACCTGAAGAAGTACAGCATATTTTGGGTGGTGAGTCATTTTTCCACGAAGCATTTCAGTTTAGACAAATGCGCGAAATTCTTAAAGGTAATGGTGGAATTGCCGATGTGCATTATTTAAAAAAATTCCTGATCAAAAACTTGGGCGATACCACGTTTGAAGAAGCTTTTCAAAAATCAGGTTTGCATATTAATGTGGCGGTTGCGCCTTATGATGCATCGCAAGACTCACGCATTATGAACAGCTTTACTGCGCCAGATTTATTGGTTTGGAGTGCGGTGTTGGCCTCGTGTGCTGTGCCAATTTTATTTCCACCTGTACGTTTAACCAACAAACGCTATGATGGCGAACACACTCCATATATGGGTAAAACCCGTTGGGTGGATGGCAGTGTGCGTAGTGATTTCCCGCAGGAAAAAATGGCGCGTTTGTATAATATTAATTACACCATCGCCAGTCAGGTCAATCCGCATGTAGTGCCTTTTATGCAGGATGATATTAAGCGCTATCGTAAAGATATGCTGAGTTGGCCAGAACGGATTATTCGTCGTCAGGGCAAAGTCATTAGTCGTGGGGTAATGGATTTTGTACGTGAGCGCGCAGGAGCTGTACCGCCAGTGCGTCGTTTGCTAGATCATGGCTATGGCATTGTCGATCAACGCTATTATGGTGATGTGAATATTGTAGGAAGCTATAACCTGCGTCATTACAGCTATATGTTGCAAAACCCGAAACCACATTTATTTAAAATTTTACAGCGTGAAGGCGAGCGTGCGACTTGGCCGAAAATTTCATCAATTGAAACACATGCACGTGTCGGTAAAACTTTGCAACATTGCTTAGAGTTATTAAATGTACCACAAATAGAGGTATCCACCGAAGTCGCAGCAGAAATGCGCACTGGCGCAAGTGTTGTTTAATGTTTTAAATTTGGATGTTCAACAGTTAGATACTGCGCAGTTCGAGCTGCGCAGTAAAGCGCAAAGTTTGCAATATGGTCGGCATATCTATCGTTTTGAACATCAAGGGCAGTTTTATTGGCTGAAAGCCCAACAACAAGGTGTTCATGCGACAGTAGAGCAGGGTTTTGCACAAGAATGGAACTTTTATAAACAGTACGCGCAATCATCATATTTATCTTTTTTATTGCCATGTGAATTGATGGATGCTGCACCCATTCATATTCAGTCGCAGGGTAATTCACATGACATTTCATCGCATTATTCACAGGTCTATTCACGTGCTTTAATTTTACCTGAAGCGCAAGCTGTTTTTGTGATGGGTAATTTACCTGAATATACAGAAGCGATTAAACACATATTTTTGCGTGTCTTTGAAGCAGTGGAAGCATTACATCAATTAGGTTGGATTCATGCTGACTTAAAAGCTGAACATATTGTGCAGTTGGATGGGCAAATCAAACTGTTAGATTTTGAGCAAGTACAGCAAATTGCAGATATTCAATGTCAGGGGATGACTGCAACGCCACGTTATATGGCACCAGAATTATTTCACGGACAGCTCAAAACTGCACAAAGTGATATTTATGCTTTAGGCATTATTTTTTATGAATGGTTAACGCAACAACGCTTGCAGGCAAATAGTTACCACGATTGGGCGTATTTACATTGTCAAAGATTGCATATCCAACTTTCTACGCATCTACAAGCATTTTTACCACTGCTGAATCACATGTTGGCAAAGTCCTATTCGCAGCGTGCAACGAGTATTGCAGAGTTGAAATTATGGCTTAGTGGCTGAATATGCTTAAGAAAAAATCAAAAAATAGTTTTTTGTTTTTTATTTAAACAGTCATTGTGCTTTTTTATAAAAAAGGCTTGTCATCAGGAAGTGATCTCTATAATATACACAGCCATCGGGGACGTGGCGAAATTGGTAGACGCACTGGATTTAGGTTCCAGCGCCGCGAGGTGTGAGAGTTCGAGTCTCTCCGTCCCCACCACTTAAATATCAAGTCAGCTTGATTTTAAGTTACAGAGGATTGGTGTAATGGTAGCATGACGGTCTCCAAAACCGTTCGTCAAGGTTCGAATCCTTGATCCTCTGCCAAATTAAAATCCAACAACTCAGTTGGTACCCGATGTTGGGGACGTGGCGAAATTGGTAGACGCACTGGATTTAGGTTCCAGCGCCGCGAGGTGTGAGAGTTCGAGTCTCTCCGTCCCCACCATACATTAAAGAGCAAGGCAATGACCTTGCTTTTTTATTGCCTGTTATTTTAGCTTTAAATCATTGCATCTCTTTGACAAGGCTTAGATGTATTTTAAGATTTAAAGTTCAGTATAAAAAAAAGCCCATAAACAGGTTATGGGCAAGATCATCTTTAAGTGTTGATGAAATACGATTTGAATTTTTATTTTTGCATCCTATCAAGTTCAACCGTTATCGCATACTTATCTATATTGTATAAGTACTTATGCTTTTAAATGGTCTTCAAATTCCTCGCCTAATTTCATTGCTAAAGCATTACCAGAAAGCTCGCAAGTGACCAAACCATATTCTTTTTGAAAGCTAAATGTGAAACCGTGACCATCCGCCAAATTTTTGACTGAATAACCTAATTTTTCTAACCAAATACGAAACGCAATTAAATTTTTTGCTTTAACAACTTTTTTCACGAGAGAACTCCTATCCATTTATTTAATTATTAATAGGGATATTTCTTGAATTTTTAAAGGGCAGAAATGTATTTCTTTGACATTTTTTTCACTGATTTTTAGAAATCTAAAGTCCTTTTAAGCAATTAGAATATCTTAAAAGAATTATTTATTTGTAAATTATTGATATTTATTATTTTAACTGAGGTGGCGTAATTAATTTTAAGGTCTTAGATATATTGCCAAAAGATGACTTGGAAATAATTTGTTAATGATTTTTGGTTTTAGACTGTATTTATTTTCAGCATGAACACATGAAGATTTTCCATTGTTTTCATGCAAAGCTTTAATTTAGCGCAATGCATATCAGTGTGGAGCATGTCGGCACCAAATGGACATTAGCTTATACTATGGTTGAGTTTGAAGATTTGGAAAATAAACATGACTGCACAAACAATCCAACAGCAGGCTGAGTACATAGTGAAGCAGATGCAAAATCAAGGGCTAGAGCCTTTTGCTGTGATGCTTGGGCATGAAGATTGGTTACTGTTTTCCTCGCAATCCAAAGTGGCTTATACGCCTTTTGGCAGCGCACGCCGTTATCAGCCTGCATTGTCCAATTTGCTGTTGGTGCGGGTCGATGAAATGAATGCTGTGCGTGTGGTGACGCAAACTCAATTAGATGAGTTTGCTGCCAGTAATCAGATTTTATAATCCGAGAGAAATATCAGATGCTTTATGATCAAAGCATCAATTTAAAAGTTGTCTTTGAGTTCACGTAATTTCTGAAATTCTTCGACACTTTCGGCTCTTAAAAATGGATTGGTTTCCAGTTCTAGTTCGATGCTGCTTGGCAAAGTGGGTTTATTAAGCATGCGTAAACTTTCAATTAGTTGATAACGCTCTTGAATGGCAACATTGTCGGGTTCTACATGCAGTGCAAATTGTGCATTCGCCAATGTATATTCATGGGTGCAATATACTCGGGTACGCGGAGGCAGCGCTGCCAAGCGGTTTAAAGATTGATACATTTGCAAATATGTACCTTCAAAAACACGCCCACAGCCCATCGCAAATAAAGTGTCGCCACAGAACAATACATCCAACGCATCTATAAAATACACAATATGCCCCAAGGTATGTCCCGGAACGGCAATAACATCGACCTGTAAATCATGAAAATTGATATGGTCTTGGTTTTGTAAAGGATGCGTGATAAACGGAATTTTGCTCAATTCTTCACGTGGCCCATAAACAGGTAAATTACGTTCTGCAATGAGTTCAGGCACACCGCCAATATGATCTTGATGCCAATGCGTCAACCAAATTTGCGCGATCTCTAAACCATGATTTTGGCAAAAATCTTCAACAGGTTTGGCATCGGTAGGGTCAACCACCACCACTTGTTTGCTGGCACAATGTTCAAGCAACCAAATATAGTTTTGTGATGGTTTTTGCGCATCAATAAGATGGACTTGGTAGTGCATGCTCAATTCCTGAAACTTAATCGCTTGTGGCTATTACAGCATGCTTTTGCGGGCGTGTAAAAGTGTATCCCTAAGTGTCTGAGTATCGCTTTGCTGTGTTACTGCTTGGTGATGAACAATAGGTGAAAGATAAAATAGAAATAAAAATCAAATCCATAAAAAATGCCGTGATCAACACGGCATTTTAAAACAGAGATTCGGTTTGATCTTAGCGGATTTTTGCCAAGAAACGGCCTAAACGTGTCATTGCTTCACGTAATTCATTTTCTGCAGGCAAGAATACTACGCGGAAATGATCAGGCGTTGGCCAGTTAAAACCTGTACCTTGAACCAATAAAACTTTTTCTGCTTTGAGTAAATCGAGCATTAACTTTTCGTCATCTTCAATTGGATAGACGTTTGGATCAAGTTTCGGGAAGCAATACATTGCACCCTCAGGTTTGACACAAGACACGCCAGGAATGTCGTTCAGCATTTCCCATGCAATGTTACGTTGTTCGTATAAACGACCACCTGGACGAATCAAGTCATTGATAGACTGATAACCACCCAATGCTGTTTGAATCGCGTACTGCGCCTGATGGTTGGCACACAAGCGCATAGACGCCAACATGTCTAAACCTTCAATGTAGTCTGCAGCGCGTGATTTATCGCCTGTAATCGCCATCCAGCCTGAACGGAAGCCCGCAATGCGATACGATTTAGACAAGCCATTAAATGAGATACAGAGTTGATCACCCGCTAAAGCTGCAACCGCAACATGCTCAATGCCGTCATAAATAATTTTGTCGTAAATCTCATCGGCAAATAAAATTAAGTCATATTTTTTTGCCAATGCTACAATTTGTTCCAACACATGACGTGGATAAACCGCACCCGTTGGGTTATTCGGGTTAATAATGACAATACCGCGCGTATTTGGCGTGATTTTGCTTTCCATATCGGCAATGTCTGGATACCAAAAGTTTTCTTCATCACATTTGTAGTGAATAGCAGTACCGCCCGATAAATTCACTGCCGCAGTCCAAAGCGGGTAGTCAGGCATTGGTACCAGCATTTCATCGCCATCGTCTAACAAGCCTTGCATCGCCATAACAATCAGTTCAGACACGCCGTTGCCTATATACACATCATTGACATGCATATCGAAAATGCCTTTTTGCTGATAGTACTGACAAATCGCTTTACGCGCAGGGAAAATCCCTTTGGAGTCGGTATAACCAATCGCATTAGGCAAATTCAATGCGACATCATTAATAATTTCCTGTGGCGCTTCAAAACCGAATGGGGCAGGGTTGCCAATATTCAGTTTAATAATTTTATGACCGGCCTCTTCCATTTCATTGGCCGCTCGTAACACAGGTCCGCGAATGTCGTAGCATACATGCTCAAGTTTTGATGATTTTTTTATTTCGCGCGGAGTCGTGTTACCTAGTACGGACATAGTTCCATCCAATGATTAGAAGATAAATAAATTATAGATTACTGAAATATCACAATCTATGCTGAAATTTAGCTAGATATTTTGCAAGGTCTAGCGTAAAAATGGAAGTACTGAAGCATGACACTGAATGTCAAAGATTTAAAGGAGTTAGTGATGGGAAAACTCAATAAAACAGACCGAGAATGGCAAAGAGAGTTATCACCAGAGGAATTTCGGATTACACGTCAAAAAGGCACGGAGCCTGCTTTTACGGGGAGATATTGGAATACTAAACAAGAGGGGATTTATACCTGTCGTTGTTGCGGTACAGCGCTATTCTCATCTGAAACAAAATATGACAGCGGTAGCGGTTGGCCAAGTTTCTATCGTCCAATCCAGCCTGGGGTGATTGAAGAACATCAGGATGGTTCGCATGGCATGCAGCGTACTGAGATTGTTTGTCATCATTGTGACGCACATTTAGGGCATGTTTTTGATGATGGTCCACAGCCAACAGGATTGCGCTATTGTGTCAATTCGGCTTCTTTAGAACTCAAAACAAAAGAAAAAAATGATGAGGGAAATTATCCATGACCAACATTTATCAGTTTGAAGCTGAGTTGTTAGATGGACAAAATAAAGCCTTTAGCGATTATGAAGGGAAGGTTTTGTTGATTGTAAATACAGCCAGCAAGTGTGGTTTTACGCCTCAATTTGCGGGTTTGGAAAAGTTATACCAACAATATAAAGACCAAGGTCTGGAAGTTTTGGGCTTTCCGTGCAATCAGTTTGGTGGGCAAGATCCAGGTTCCAATGAGCAAATTGGGAGCTTCTGCCAAAAAAACTATGGTGTCAGTTTTCCAATGTTTAGCAAAATTGATGTGAAAGGGCCTGAAGCACATGCGATTTTCCGTTACCTGACCAATAACAGTAAAGGTATTTTGGGCAACGGAATTAAATGGAATTTCACCAAGTTTTTAATTGGCAAAGATGGCAAGGTGTTGAACCGTTTTGCTCCGACCACAAAACCTGAAGATTTGCAGGCGGAAATTGAAAAGGCTTTAGGATAAAGGCTTGCGCTTGTGCAAATAATTTAGGGTCTGTTGACACTTCGTCTATATTTGCGACAACGCATATTTTTTAGCTGATATAAGGCATGGGACAGGAAATTTAGTCATTCTAAATGACTGACTCATAAAGCAATAGTAGCAAAAATATGCTCGCCCCCTTGCGCAGCAAACAAAGCAGTGCTTTGTTATTGCTCATGTGGCTAAAACTTTCTCAGATTGCGTCATGAAACTTGGCAATAGTCTCGCTATTACTTGCGTTTCATGCCTGATCTGCTCAGTTTTAGCCTACAGCGCAAGCCATTTATGAAATGTCAACAGACCCTGATTAAGGCGATCAGATGATCGCCTTAAATTTAGTTGAAATCATTAACTTATAAAATCGCTTTAAGACGTTGAATTACTTGTTCACATTGCGCCAAATCTGCAACCAAAGCTAAGCGAACATGGTTTTCACCCGGGTTACCTTGTGCGGTTTCACGAGATAAATACCGACCTGGCAGCACTTTAATATGGGCTTTTTCCATCAATATTTTGGCAAAATTTTCATCATGGTCGACTTTGAGCCAGTAATAAAAACCTGCATCTGGTTTTTTTAATGGCAGTAAATGCCCAAGTTCCGTTTGGAATAATTCAAACTTGGCGCGATATTGTTGACGATTATCTTCAACGTGCTGTTCATCATCCCAAGCTGCAATAGATGCCAATTGATGTTGTACAGGCATTGCCGCACCATGATAGGTACGATATTGCAAATAAGGTTTTAATAAGTTGGCATCGCCCGCAACAAAGCCTGAACGCATGCCGGGTAAGTTTGAGCGTTTAGACAAAGAATGGAATACGATGCAGTTTTTGTAGTCATCGCGTCCAAGTTCGGCACAGACTTCCAGTAAACCTGTAGGCGCTTGGTCAAACCATAATTCTGAATAACATTCATCAGATGCAATGACAAAATTATATTGATCTGACAGGGCAATCAGCTTTTTAAATTGTTCTTTTGAAAGGACAGCACCCGTTGGATTTCCCGGTGTACAGACAAATAATAAAGCAGTTTTTTCCCAGACTTTTGCAGGTACAGCATCAAAATCACCCAAGTAATTATTGTCTTCGGTGCAATTGATGAAATAGGGTTGAGCACCTGCCAATAAAGTTGCCCCTTCATAAATTTGATAAAACGGATTGGGCATCACTACATAAGGCGCATCTTCACGTCGAATCAAGGCTTGTACAAAGGAAAAAATCGCTTCACGTGTACCTGAAACGGGGAGTACTTGTGTGTCTGGGTTAACTTGCTTTAAATGAAAGCGTTGTGTCAGCCAATGGGCAATGCTGTGACGTAATTCAGGCAGACCTTTGCTGTTCGGATAAGTTGATAAATGCTGAAAATTATCAATAATGGCCTGTTTGACAAATTCAGGTGCAGGATGTTTAGGTTCGCCAATAGACAGTGGAATTAACGGCAAATTTGCAGGTTGTACGTCCTGAAATAGTTTGTTTAACTTTTCAAAAGGGTAAGGATGTAATAAGGACAAACTTGAGTTCATGGATGTTCCGTAAATTGAAGTTAATGTTGACCACAGACCTGATTAGAGGCCTCATCTAAAGCAGCTTTGAGCTGGATGGCAAAGGTATCTGCTTCAGACTTTGTCATTGGGTTGCCATCTTTTTTGGTGACGAAGAAAATATCTTCGGCACGTTCGCCCAGGGTGGCAATTTTGGCGGAGTGAATATCTAAGCCTTGCATCATAAACAAGCCGCCAATTTTGGCGAGTAACCCGGGATGATCTAGTGTGGCAATTTCGACCATGTTTTGATTCAGCGCTGCATTGAAAGTCACTTCTACTGTATTTTCAATGTCAAAATGACGTAATTGACGCGGAATGCGGCGTTGCATCAGACCCGGATATTTATCTGACTGGCTCAAGGCATTCACTAAAGCCTCAATCACCATTTCTTCACGTTCAGGGTCTGTTAAGAGTGTGCCAAAACGGTCTAAGACCACGTAAGTATCCAAACTAAAGGCTTTGGTCGCAGTAATAATTCGTGCATCCTGAACGTCAAGGTTCATGCGGTCTAAAATAGCGACAGTTGTGGCAAATAGGTTGGGTTGGTCTTGCGTGTAAATAAAGATTTGTACTGCGTCTTGTGCTGATTTTCGGTGCGCGCGCATGAGCACTAATGGTGCAGGATTATCGCCATGCTCCAAAATCGCGCGGGTATGCCATGCAATTTCATCGGCAGATTCTTTAATAAAGTATTCATCGCCCAGTTCTTGCCAGACTTTTTCAACAGCACTGAGTTCAAAATCTTTAACCAGTAACTCGCTTGCCGCAAATTTGGTGTCTTCAATCAGCATTTGATAATCGACGGGACGCCCAAGTCCTGAGCGAATGACATCACGCGCTTGCGTATAAAGTTGGCGCATTAAGGATGCACGCCATGAGTTCCAGAGTGTTGGATTAGTCGCATTAATATCAGCAACCGTTAAGGTATAGAGATAATCTAAATGCTCCATATCTCCCATTTTTTCGGCAAATTCCTTGACCACATCGGGGTCAGAAATATCTTTTTTCTGTGCTGTGACTGACATCAACAAGTGATTTTTGACTAACCATGCCACAAGGTTACATTCACGTTCAGTAAATCCGTGTTTACGGCAAAACTCAATCGCATCTACCGCACCAAGTTCACTGTGATCACCACGACGACCTTTAGCAATATCATGGAAAATCGCAGCCAAATAAATAATGTCACGACGGGCTAAACGCTGAAATACCGAACTGACCACAGGAAAATCTTTCGCGAATTCAGGTTCTTTGAAGCGGCTTAAATTGCGGAGTAATAGTAAAATGTGCGCATCGACTGTATAAATATGGAATAAGTCGTATTGCATTAAACCTGTAATTTGACCAAAAGCGGGGATGTAATTGCCTAATACACCTAAGCGTTTCATAGTCACCAAGGTATTATACAAGCGGTGCGGTGAGCGCAAAATTGCCATAAACAGCGCTTGATGCGTTGTATCATCACGGAAACTTTGATCAATACGCTTGGCTGCAAGTGTCAGCAGGCGCAGTGTTCGTGCGCGAATTCCTTCAATTTCAGGACGATTGGCCAATAAATAGAAAATTTCTAAAATTGCGCTTGGTTTTTCTGAGAAAATTTTGTGGTGCTGCACGGCAAGTTTGCCATCGACCAGTTTAAAATTTTCATTAATTTCTTCAATGTTACGTTCATAATTAGGCAAACGCGGGGTAATGACCGACTCATTAAAATAGGCCAGCAACATTTCATTTAAAGTGGAAACTTGCTGTGCAGAGCGATAATAACGCTTCATAAATTGTTCAATCGGGTAATTTTGCGGTTTACCTTCTTCTCGAACATAGCCAAAAGTTGCTGCAATATCTCGTTGATAATCAAACAATAAACGGTTTTCATCACGTTTGGTTAAACGGTGGAGATGATGACGAATTTCCCATAAAAAGCTTTCGGCTTCTTCGAGTACACCCAATTCAAACTCTGAAATAAAACCTAAATGCACTAAGTCGTAAATACGATTGACCCGAAAATGGCGTTTGGCAATCCAGCCAATTTGGTTGATGTCACGAATACCGCCCGGAGCATTTTTAATATCGGGTTCTAAATTACTTTCGGTGTCATTGTGCTGCGCATAACGCTTGCTTTGTTCCTCCATTTTGGCATCAAAAAAAGTTTTATCTGTCCAAGTTTGCGAAACAATACGACGCGGCCATTTGGCAAGCTGCTGATTTCCCGTAATTAAACGCGCTTCAATCAAGGCAGTCGCAACAGTTAAATCACTGGTTGCCTGAATCACACAGTCCTGAATAGTCCGCACGCTGGTGGCAGGTTTGAAATTGCCAACATCCCATAAAGATGAAATAAAGGTCGAAATAAGTTGTTCTTGTTCTGCTGTAATTGCATCTTCCGATAACACCATAATATCGACATCTGAATAGGGCAGCATTTCTTTGCGCCCATAGCCACCTACCGCAAATAGGCTTAAATCGGTTTTGTCTAATTCAGCATGTTGCCATAAGAAAGTGAGCGCTTCATCAATCAGGTTAGAACGCGCCAAAATCACTTCACGAATGGATTGTCCATTTTCAAAACATTGTTGTAGCTGATTTTCGACATCGGTGCGCCATTGGTTAATGGCCTGAATGTCATGGTTGCTTTTTACATAATTCAGCAAGGGTAATGTAATGATCATGGACAATTCCGTTATGCAATGACGAGCTTAATTTTGATTTTCGTTTAAATGAACACGAACAGTGTCCGCAGTCTGCTGAGCTAGCTCACGCGCTTGCTCTGTGGTTTCTGCTCGCGCAGTGGCAACGCCCATACGACGACGTTCAAAACCTTCAGGTTTGCCAAATAAACGTAAATCTGTATCGGGATGTGCTAATGCAAGATTCAGGCCAGAAAATGAAAGATTTGTTGCATCGACACCTGCATAAATCACTGCACTGGCTGCAACGCTATGGCGTGTGGTATTGACAGGTAAGCCTAAAATCGCGCGGGCATGTAATTCGAATTCACTTTGGAATTGTGAAGCCAATGTCACCAAACCTGTGTCGTGTGGACGTGGAGAGACTTCACTGAACCAGACTTTATCGCCTTTCACAAACAGCTCTACACCAAAAATACCGCAACCACCTAAGGCAGTAGTCACTTTGTGTGCAATTCGTTTGGCTTCAGTCAAGGCAGCATCACTCATGGCTTGAGGTTGCCAGCTTTCTACATAGTCGCCTGCATCTTGACGGTGACCAATTGGGTCGCAATATGAAGTTTCGATCGCACCAGTTTCTGGGTTTTTAGCACGTACGGTTAATAAGGTAATTTCAAAATCGAAGTCAATTTGTGATTCAACAATCACAGTGCCTTGATTGACGCGCCCGCCAGTCTGGGCATATTCCCAAGCTGCATCAACTTCATCAAAGCAGGTGACACGCGATTGTCCCTTGCCTGAAGATGACATCACAGGCTTCACAAAGTTTGGATAACCAATGTCATCACATGCAGCGCGGAAAGATTCGAGAGAATTGGCAAAGCGATAAGCGGATGTCGGCAAACCTAATTCTTCTGCAGCCAAACGACGAATGCCTTCACGGTTCATGGTCAAATTTACCGCTTTGGCAGATGGAATCACTGTTGCAATATTTTGCGCTTCAATTTCAAGTAAAACTGATGTCGCAATGGCCTCAATTTCAGGCACAATTAAATTGGGTTGAATTTTTTCAATCAGTTGTTTTAATTCTGTGGCATCTGCCATGTTTAAAGTATAAGCATAATGTGCGACTTGCATGGCTGGCGCATGGTCGTAGCGATCGGCGGCATGTACTTCTACGCCTAAGCGTTGCAGTGAAATTACCACCTCTTTACCGAGTTCCCCTGAACCCAATAGCAAAACTTTAAAAGCAGAAGATTGAAGGGGAGTACCAATGGTCACGCTCATGTGAATCGTCCTTGCTAAAGTGGGCTTTTAGCATAGCAGAACTGTTCCATGAGTTAAGCCCTGTTTGCAACAAAATCATGATTTTGTCATCTACTTATATTGCATTCAGTGCTTTAAAGCAGTTAAGGCTGAATCCTGAAATAGATCATTTGGACGATTCAACCTCTAAATTTCAGCAACATTAGAACGAAAATGGCACATAAGTATAAATTAAACCATAGGTGATGGCTGCGGTAAGCGTGGCAGGTACGATTTTCTTAAACTTAAAATACAAACCTGTCAGCACTAAAAAGCCAATCAACATCGCAAAACTTTTATTGGGTGTTTCAAGCAAAGGTGGCAAGGTTGCAACCACGAGCATAGAGCTAATTGCGGC
The DNA here is from genome assembly GCF_013420145.1 of Acinetobacter sp. YH12021. Lineage (NCBI taxonomy): Bacteria > Pseudomonadati > Pseudomonadota > Gammaproteobacteria > Moraxellales > Moraxellaceae > Acinetobacter > Acinetobacter sp. YH12021. Next base: position 9,883 of record NZ_VOYT01000006.1, on the reverse strand, counting down.
TATACCAATGCTGCCCAAAGCGATTTTAAGCCATAAAGCACCACGTTGCTGTGAGCCTTGTTGAAACTTTTGAATCACAAAAAATGGCCCAAAACGTGAGGCGAAGTTTGCGATACCGACCATAATACCGACCAAAATAATTTCTAAACTCATGATTTTGCTCCTGTATGTTCAGGGTCGGGTTGTTTTAAAACATAGTGTTTAAATAATCCCGCCAAAATACCTGAAGAAATCCCAATAAAAATTGCAGCAGATAAGTCAATAAAATAACAAGCTACGGCAGATACTAGAATGGTGATTCCCACGACAAAGGTGTGTTTCTTTTCAAATGCTGCCAATAAGAAGCTAAGGAATAAAGCGGGCAGTAAAAAGTCGAGCGCCGCTTGCAAAAACTGTGGCATTTTAGTGACTTGATCGGCAAATAATCCGCCTAACAAAGAGCCTAATGCCCAAGACAACCAACTAAATAAACTCAGTCCAAGCATCCATGATTCAGACCATTCCTGACGGCGCTGTGACAGTTTAATCATGCCTGAGGCAAAAACTTCATCGGTCAGACCCCATGACCAAATTGCAGTTTTTTTTAGGTTTAAACGATCTTGAATCAGGTTTTGTAAGGCCGGGCCGTAAAGTAAATGTCGAATATCCAAGGCGATTACCGTTAATGCGGTCATCCAGATTGAAGTTCCACTGCCCAATAAGGCAACGACTAAAAATTGACTCGCCCCTGCATACATCGAGCAAGATAAAAATAAGGCTTCCCATGCGCTAAAGCCGAATTGAGTTGCAGAAACACCAAAAGCAAAAGAAACAGGCAGATAGGTGAAAATAATCGCCTGACTATCTTTTGCACCTTGCCAAAAACTTGCTGCGGGCGCAGTTTGAATATTGTGTACGGACACGACACACCTTGTGGGAGAAAGTTGAACGATGGGTCAAATGAAGATTGTGTATTATACTTGAATTCATTAGCATGATGCCGAATTGTTTGTATGGGCGAACCGATATGTTGAAATTGAAAACACCTGTAATCCTGCTTGCTTCAATGTTATGCAGTAGCCTGTTATTGCAAGCGTGTAGCAATGACAACAACCCGCAAAAAACAGTAGAAATTAAGCCTGCGCCAAAACTCACCAATGATGCGACTGTGTATGCGCAAGCCGCGTGGGAATTAATGAATGAAGTTGAGCCGTACGTGTATCGTAAACAGCGTAACTTAATTGAAGATAAAGTCCGCAAACCTGCCCGTAAATTAAGTACCGACTGGCGTATTAATGTCAAAATGACCGACTCTGTAACGGAAGGGAAATATGCGCTGTGTCGTAAGGCCTTGACCAGTTTGGAAATTTGGGCACGTGCGACGATTGACAGTTCAAGCAGTCTTGCACAAAAACAAGCCGATTATGAACGTGATAAAAAACAATGTGCCGATGCTTTGGCGCATCCTGAATTGGGTAATACCGACCCGAAACAAAAGGGCAATGTGGTGCAGTCTTAGTTGAGATTATTTTGCATTGATGTGATGCAGAATCGCCTATAAAAAAACCTCGATGCTTACATCGAGGTTTTTTTATTGAATCAATGCTCGGCTGTAAGCATTGTTCTTAAACTAAACATAAAAACAATTAAACATTAAAACGGAAGTGTAAAACATCACCGTCTTGTACGATATAAGTTTTACCTTCCAAGCGCCATTTACCTGCTTCTTTTGCACCTGCTTCGCCGTTGTATTGTACGAAATCCTCATAAGCAATACATTCTGCGCGGATAAAGCCTTTTTCAAAGTCAGTGTGAATTACGCCTGCTGCTTGTGGTGCAGTTGCACCTACTTTCACTGTCCACGCGCGGACTTCTTGTACGCCTGCAGTAAAGTAAGTTTGCAGACCTAACAGCGCATAACCTGCACGAATCACTACGTTCAGCCCTGGTTCTTCCATACCAAGAGCTTCTAGGAATTCTGCACGGTCTTCATCTTCAAGTAATGAAATTTCGGCTTCAATTTGGTTGCATAAAGGCACCACAATCGCATTTTCTTCTGCAGCAAGTTTTTTGACTGCATCTAAGTGCGGGTTATTTTCAAAGCCATCTTCTGCCACGTTCGCAATATACATGGTTGGTTTTAAGGTTAATAAACCAAAACCACGAACCAATTTGCGTTCATCGTCATCTAAATTGGCTGCACGTGCAGGCTTGCCATCATCCAGTAAAGGTTGGATTTTTTCTAAAACGGCTTTGGTCGCTACGGCTTCTTTATCGCCACCTTTGGCAGATTTTGCTAAGCGTGTAATGGCTTTGCTCACCGTTTCTAAATCGGCCAACGCAAGTTCGGTATTGATGGTTGCAATGTCATCTAATGGGTCAATTTTACCATTTACGTGAATGACGTTTTCATCTTCAAAGCAACGAACTACATGCGCAATCGCATCAGTTTCACGAATGTTGGCAAGGAATTGGTTACCTAAACCTTCACCTTTAGATGCACCTGCAACCAAACCTGCAATATCCACAAATTCCATCGTGGTGGGTAATACACGTTGCGGATTTACGATTTCCGCCAATTTGTCCAAACGTGAATCTGGCACAGGTACAATGCCTGTATTTGGCTCAATGGTACAGAACGGGAAGTTTTCCGCTGCAATTGCAGCTTTGGTTAAAGCATTAAAAAGCGTAGATTTACCAACGTTTGGCAGGCCCACAATACCACAATTAAAACCCATGAATAACTCACAACGTGTTATTTAAAAATTAGGCACGATTTTACATGAAAGGGCAGATAAAGTCAGGTCATCGGACAGATGTTTCTCCAATCTAGCGTGCTTGATGCTGTACGTAGAATTTCTTTTCGGAATTGATTTTGAATTGCTGACTGTTTCGCCTGAATTTTGAATAAAAAGTACATTGTAATTATAAGAGGCTATGACTAAAGTATGACAAGCACAGTATTGATACTGCTTTGGATATCAAAATTTTAAATATGGAGATTTTATGCGCATCTTATACCAGTTTCCTTTGTCTCATTTTTGTGAGAAAGCTCGCTGGTTATTGGATCATAAAGAGTTAGATTATGATGCGCAAAACTTAATTCCAGGTGTGCATCGCGCTTTTGCCCAATTAAAAACAGGGCAAAATAAATTACCTATTTTACGTGATCAAGACCGCTGGATAGCAGATTCGACTCAAATTGCTTTATATCTAGATGATATTTACCCCGAACATGCCTTGTTACGCAGTGATGCCGAACAATATAAACATGCGTTGGTCATAAATACTTTGGCTGATGAATTGGGGCAGCATGTGCGTCGATGGGGGTTGGCGCATGCATTATCTGAAAGTGAAGAACCTTTGGAAATTTTAATTGGCGAAAAAGGCTATTTGCGTCAATTTTCTAAATATTCCAAGCCAATTATTAAAGCCTTGGTGTCTAAGGGCTATCAGCTCGATCAAGATAAAGTTGCAGAATCCAAACAGCGGATGGATGAATTAATTGTCATTTTAAATCAGCATTTGATTGATAATTACGGGCGTTATTTTGTGGGTGAGCGTTTAGGTTTGGCCGATATTTCAGTGTGTTCGATGCTTGCACCTATTTTGGAAATTTCTGGAACGCCGTGGGAAAAAGAACATGATGAAGTGATTTCTGAAGAATTTAAAGATTATAAAAAATATTTGCTGGATTTACCTTTAGGGCAATATGTTTCTCGTATTTATCAAACTGAGCGTAATGCACGTGTAGATTGGCGCGGTATTTAAATGTTATCGCCTCAGATAAAATACGCGCAATCTGCGCGTATTTTTTGGATACTGATGTATAAAAACCTAAAACCAAGGATTAGAACAAAGAATTTAAGTTATTCAAATCAAAAGTCTGTACCAAATTTGGCAGGGTAGCTAAATCAAATTGAGTGTCTGATGTGCCACCAGTTAAATTGCCAAATGCATCGCCTAATGCAGGGACTAAGCTATCAATATTGATCTCTGAACTGGTTGTAGATGACGCACCTTGCAGTAAGTCGCTGATGTTAAAATCTGAACCAAAAATTAAGTTGTCAAAGTCATCACTTAAGTCATCTAAGCTGAAACCACCAGTTGTATCTCCAGTCAGATTATTTAATAAACCACCTAGATCAAAGTCACTTGCAAGCTGACCTTCAGGATTAAGCAACGCAAGAATTGGTTCTAGAGCAGCGATATCTAGACCACCTAAATCACCACCGATGTTACCGCCAATTAAGCCGCTTGCCAATTGCGCAATTTCTGCAATATCAAGATCGCCATTACCTTGGATTAAGCCACCTACAAGTTCTGCAATGACCGCGATATCCATGCCGCCTAAACCTCCACCGATGTTGCCGCAATCAAACCACTAACCAGTTGAGCAATTTGTGCAATATCAAGATCACCATTGCCTTGCATTAACCCGCCTACCAATTCAGCAATCGCTGCGATATCCATGCCGTCTAAATTGCCAGTATTGCCGCCAATTAAACCACCAACCAGTTGTGTGATTGCAGCCATATCGAGGTCACTATTGCCCGAAATCAAACCGCTGACCAATTGAGTAATTTGAGCAATGTCAAGATTACCTGTATTGCCACAGATTAATCCATTCACTAATTGGGTGAGTTTCGTAATATCTAAATCACCTGCATTGCTGCCAATCATGCCGCTGAGTAAGTTGGTGATGGAAGCAATATCGAAGCTACCACTATTGGATTGTGTCAGTTTGCTAATTAAGCTGGTGATATCTAAGTTGGTATTTGAGCTTGAAAATTGGCTAATTAGATTGGTTAGGCTAGAACTATCTAAGCTGCTGCCAGAGAGTAAACTTTTTAATAAAGAATCTAAGGTAGGTGTGGTCGAGGTCGAACCAGTCAGGCTGCCAAGCAAACCAGAAAAGGTATTGCTTAAAGAGCCACCACTTAAGAGTCCATCGAATAAAGAGCTGGTCTGAGTTTCTATGGTAAATACAGAGCTAATTTTATTTTCAGCAAGCTTAGAGATTTAAAAGCCATGACGATTCCTTGTATTTTTATTGGTTTTGTTGTGCTGCATTGTGCTTATTGTCGAGCGCATCTGTTTTAATACATTTCTATACACTTGTAAAAGATAGACGGTCGGGATTGTGAAAATTTATGAGTAGAATCGTTGTTTTGTTGAGTTTTTTAAATTTAAAAATTTGAAAATCAATAAATTAGAAAGCTGTTCCGTTTGTCTGTTAAGTTGCTCAAAACGATAAGCGGTGATCTGTTGAATCATAAACATTTTGCTTTAATAATGGAAAATAATTTTCGATAAAGATGCTTAGTCTGCAAAATAATTTAAGTATAATGGCAGCATGAGTTTAAATTTTATCAGATTAGATTGAGTGCTTGAAAATGGAATTAGATCGCTACGATAAGCATATTTTAGAAATTTTAAGCAATGAAGATGTCAATTTGAATGAACTTTCCGAGCGGGTTAATCTGTCGGTAAGTTCGGTGCATCGCCGTATTAAAAGTCTGATCGATCATAAAATTATTTCAGGTTTAAAGCGTGAAATTAATTATCAAAAACTGGGCTTTAGTTTGCATGTGTTGTTGCAGGTGTCTTTGAGCAAACACGATACCGATATTTTTGCTAAATTTTTGGATGAATTGGAAAGTATTCCTGAAGTGATACGTGCATTTTTGGTGACGGGACAGACTGCAGATTTTATTGTAGAGGTTGTGGCACGAGATATGGAAAATTACAGCGAAATTTTATTAAAACGGATTGGTAAAATTGAGCATGTGGCAGGTTTGCATTCTAGCTTTGTGATTAAAGAATATGATGTTTTAAACTGTCATGGTTTATTAAATAAAGTTTAATTTATTAGAATCTTAGAATTATTTTGACTGGATCTATAAAAAAACGCACGAGAACGTGCGTTTTTAGGAATTGCAGTTAGACCGATTATGCGTCTAATTGTGCTAAAACTTCATCAGAGAATTCAACGTTGGTATATACGTTTTGAACATCATCTAAATCTTCAAGCATATCAATCATTTTCATAATTTTTTTCGCTTGATCGATGTCTGTAATTTCTGCTTTGGTCGATGGACTCATAACCACTTCAGCATTGTCAGATTTCAAACCTGCTGCTGTTAGCGCATCTTGAACTATACCAAAAGCTTCTGGCGTAGTAATAACCAAAATGCCATCTTCAGACACTTCAATATCTTCTGCGCCAGCTTCTAAAGCCACTTCCATCACTTGATCTTCTAAAGATGAATCTTCAAATGAAATTTCACCACGTTTGGTGAATAGGAATGCTACAGAACCATTGGTGCCTAAGTTACCGTCAGTTTTAGAGAAACAGTGACGTACATCTGGCACGGTGCGGTTTAAGTTGTCTGTCATGGTTTCTACAATAACCGCAACACCACCTACACCATAACCTTCATAGGTTACTTCTTTAAGATCGTCGTTATCTTCACCGCCTGCACCACGCTGGATGGCACGGTTAATGACGTCACGTGTCATGTTAACTGAAAGTGCTTTTTCCACAACAGCACGTAAACGAGGGTTACTTGCCGCATCTGGACCGCCGAGCTTTGCAGCAGTTGTTAATTCACGAATAAATTTGGTAAACAACTTACCACGACTAGCATCTTGTTTGGCTTTACGATGCTTAATGTTGGCCCACTTGGAATGACCCGCCATGCGAACTATGCTCCTTACAGATTGGCAGTATGCCTATCAAAATTGCGCCCATTCTAACATAAGCCCTTTTTTTAGATAAAGGGCAGAGTTTTAGGTTTTTTAAGTGTTGCTTTGAGTTGTTTTGGGCTCAGGAATGACAATATCTAAGCCCACTTGTTCTTTATATAATTGTTGGATAAGTGCCATATCGTGATCTAAATCTGTCGGATAGATTTTGCCAAAAATCCCACCTTGTTTGGTTTGTGAGTTGGCATACATTAAAACGATAGGCACATTGGCTGCTTTGGCAATATGCCAAAAACCTGTACGAATTGGCTTGCGGGCTTCACCTGTTTTTGCGCGAGTTGCTTCGGGTGCGATGACCAAATTGAAATGTTCATTTTGATCAAAAAGTTCGACCATTTGCGACACAATATCTTTGTTAGATTTACGGTCTACTGGAATACCGCCGACTTTTTCTAAAATAGGTTTAAGTGGCCCTTTAAAAAGCTCTTTTTTGATTAAAGTATGGATTTTAATATCATAAATTTGGAACAGAGCAAGCGAGAGGATTGCATCCATCATTGAGGTGTGTTCAAAACCGACGATCACTTGTTTGTTTTCGAGGACGTTGGGTTCTACCTGATATTGCCATCCTGCAAGTTTGAATGCGGATTCGCCTATAAATTTTTTCAACATAGATGTAACAGCTGATGAATCTGGAAATGCATAATTTCTGCTTGTTTTATATAAGAGTCAACAGAAAATTGTTTGAAATATAGCAATCTCAAGTGATGCAGTTGATATAGCGTTATATCTTTTATTGGTTTTAACTCTAAATACTTTGTTTTTAATATTAAAAATATATGAATTGAGAGAAATTAAGTCTTAAATTGAGCAAAAATGCACTATTCAAATGATTTGTAAATCATTAGACTTTGGTCGTAATTAGCTATGATTCTATTCATCATTTCACTATTCCACGCATCATGGAAGGATACTAAAGTGGCTTATTTGACGACTTTTCTTGTGGCATTGACTGTGTTGTTATTGGTCTTGGTATGGTCAATGTTTGAGTTGTTTTTAGAAGTGCGTAAAGAGAAGCGTTTAAAGTTCCATCGGGCAATGTTTCGGAAAGTGAAGGTGTAGTTTTTATATTTCAATAATAATCAAATTCGTCTGCTGACTATCTATACAGCAATTTCTGAAAATGGCTTGTGTTTTTAAAAAATCTTCGCTAGTATTCTTTGCGCTTGAACTTGTTGAAATATAACAAATTCAATTATAGGGCCTATAGCTCAGTCGGTTAGAGCAGCGGACTCATAATCCGTTGGTCGACAGTTCAAGTCTGTCTGGGCCCACCAGTTTTTTGTAATCATATGCACAGTTTTGTAATGATTTAATATATAAACCCATGAATTATAATGATTCATGGGTTTTTTATTTCTGCTTTTTGCACAACTATGTTTGGCTATGCACAGCTTTATTTGGCCCTCTTGTGTATCCAATCTTGTATCCGATACTCTTTCTGCATTACTCGGATACAAGAGATTCTGCTATGAAAAGAACGGCTTTAGATAACATCAAACAAATCAAAGATACCCAGTAATACCCCCTAAAAATAAAAGGATCTAAAAGTAGAATTTTCTCTTAACATACAAGCAGGAGATTCAGTATTTGGATGGAATAACTTTTTTGCTGAATTTGCTAGCAATGCTGATGAATTTAAAGATTTTAACCTTAGAGCTGAGTAATGAACTTTTGTAGTGTCATACGCTATAGTTTTTAAATTCATCCTCATGAGCATATGATAACTTCAGTATTGACTGAATATTAAAGGATTATTTGTGAGTAGAAGTGTAAAGAAGCAACTCAGTTTCTTTTTAATCGTACTTTGCGGAGTGATTAGCTATAATTATGTAGCTACTCGCCCAGTAGAAAATACAGCGGTGAATTCCAACGTTCGAGAGCGTGAGCGAGCATTTATACAAAAACGAGCTGAATACATAAAAAATCACGGTGAGACCAGTATAGCTGAGCAAGAAATTAATAAAGAATTGGCACTCAGAAGAGGGCATTCTTTAATTAATAGTTCGTCTTCGTACCAGAGTGCTGAAGAGCAAGATCTTGAAAAATTTGTAAAGTGAGATAGATATTATAGTAGATTGGATTGTTTATAAAGATAATGCGAAAATATTCGCTAAATCCGCAGCAAAAATTAGTAAGATGAAATAATAAAGTGTGACGATCTCAGGTCTATACTAAACGCAACTAATCAACCTCCTATGAAAATCGTCAGAACTGGTAAAGATGTCATGGAGTTTTTAGAGGATTGATTTTTAAGACATTGTTTTATTTTTATTTGATCGCGGTGATTTTAATGAAGTATTGTGGGATCATTACTCAATTTTAATTTATGTCATAAATTATTAATCTTAATTTCAGATAAAAATCAAGGAAAAAATTAATGTCGAGAAAGGTAATAATGACTACAAATGAAAGACGTCTTCAAGCATTAAATCAAATGCGTGCTAGCTACCGTGGTGTACAGCTTTTAAGGTAAGATAGAACTAGATTTATGCAAGATGGGTCTATTGTTCAATCCAGCTTTTCTTCCACAAGTGATAGTAGGTATCCTGCATGTGATGAACTATCAATGGAAACGGATGAGAGTGATGTGTTGAAAGAAACTGCTGAAGCTATGTACGCATCTACAGGTGATACAATTTGGTTAAGCTTTTAAATATAAAATTCAAGCGCTTTATATCGTTTCAATGAGCAGAGTTCAAAATTGCTTGAGTAAGTCGTCAATTGATATTTCCTCTTCCACATAGAAAATACCATTTTGATCTGCTTTCATTTTTTTAATAGTCATACCTTCAAGCTTGGCAATCTCGATTAAATCGTCAAGTATTTGATCTGCAATTTTATTTTTCCAATCATTTTCTGGGTCTAAAGGATTCGACATGAGTTTCTCCTAGTTCATGGTGTAGAAGCTAAATCAACAATACTATAGGATGTATGATATTAGAGTTGGTTTAAATGTAAGCGTCCGCTGAATCCCATACCTATTTTTTAATTCGATTTAGGTTTCCTGCAGTGCGGCAGCAATTCTTCAATTTGGGTCACTTTGTGTGTCGGTAACCTTTTCAGCACATCACTTAAATAGGCATACGGATCCAAGCCATTCAGCTTTGCTGACTGGATTAACGTCATGATGTTT
>NZ_VOYT01000069.1:0-1365 GCF_013420145.1 Acinetobacter sp. YH12021 | reverse complement strand
AGTCGAGCAGTTTGGGATTCCATTTATGCTGCCCCTCCTGATAGGCATCCCGTTCAATCATGATCGTTTTAGCGTTATCAAACAGGATTTCCTGAGGTACTCCTGCAAAGAACTGAAATGCATTTTCCAGACCATCGATCCATGCATCGGTACGTTCATGATCATAAAATTTCACGAAAGTCGCTCTGGAATACCCTAATGTTGCGACAAAGGCTTTTAAAGTCGAGTTGTTGCGTCGAATCGTGGTGAAATCTACCTGCATTTGTTGGCCAGGTTGGGTTTCAAAACGAATGATCGGTTCCGGTTTAGCAACTGATTTTAATGTTGCAAGATATTCCCTCAAGATCCTGATCTTTCCTGGATATCCCAACCTTAAAATTTCCTGGTAGAGCACAACAGCAGGAATCCATTCAGGATGAGCTGCGTTTACACGTTTGAGTAAATAGGGTTTATATGGATCAAGAATACTTGTTCTAGGTTGTGTACGCCGATACTGAGGTGTTTCCTTCTGCCGTAAATATTTACGTACGGTATTTCGGGACACCCCCAGTTCACGACTAATGGCTTTAATAGATTTACCTTGTTGATGAAGTATTTGGATTGTCACTGCTTGCTCCAAAGTTAACATGTTGAGCAGTCCAAAATGACCGCTATATTAACCAAGGGGGGCAGTTTTTAAATGCCATTAGGGGGTCATTTTTACACTGCCGCTAACAAAACCAAATGGAAATATTACCTCGGTTAATTAAGGCTCGGTTATAGGATGACCAATTGGTTGTATGGTAGATTTTAGAGGCAGGCTTATTCATTTTGAAATTATATTGCTGAATAAGCTTTTGATGCTGGGTTTGTGCAACAAAGCCCTTCTCAATTAAGACCTAGTCATAAGTTCATAAGTTATGTAACTTTATAATTTCATCTTCCTCGCTAATTAATCCAGATCAGTTCTTCGTACTAGTGGAACATGTAATTTTAGTGCTGCGCTTCCATATATGGACAAATCCCTGACAAGCATTACCGGGAGAGGTTTCCATCGCATCACTCTCCTCAAGATTGCGTAAGTTATGTAACTTTATAATTTCATCTTCCTGGCTAATTAATCCAGATCAGTTCTTCGTACTAGTAGGACGTTTAATTTTCAGTGCTGCACTTCCATATATGGACAAATCCCTGACAAGCATTACTGGGAGGTTTCCATCGCATCACTCTCCTCAGGATTACATAAGTTGTGTAAGTTGCATAAGTTATGTAACTTTATAATTTCATCTTCCTCGCTAATTAATCCAGATCAGTTCTTCGTACTAGTGGAACATGTAATTTTAGTGCTGCGCTTCCATATATGGACAAATCCCTGACAAGCATTAC
>NZ_VOYT01000068.1:0-1366 GCF_013420145.1 Acinetobacter sp. YH12021 | reverse complement strand
TGTCAACGGCATTCTAAAATTGACCCCTTTTACCTTACAAATGGCAAAGTAAAATTGACCCCTTTGATCTCGTATTAAATTTCAACCTGAGGCTGAATCCCTATTCTTTTTTTATCCTTCAAACGATAACTCTCACCCGATATTTGTACCACATGACAGTGATGCAATAACCGATCTAACATCGCAGCGGTCAACGTGACATCATCCGCAAATGACTTAGACCATTGGCTAAAGGGTAAGTTACTCGTCAATATCGTACTGCCTTTTTCATAACGCTTGGCAATCACGTTAAAGAACAGATTCGCTTCTTCACGTCCAAACGGTAAATAACCAATTTCATCGATAATCAGTAATTTTGGGGCGAGTATCACCCGTTGCATATAGGTTTTCAATTTACCTTGCTGATAGGCTGTACTGAGTTGCAGCATGAGATCGGCGGCGGTAATAAACTTGGTTTTGACATTGTTCATGATGGCCTTATAGCCTAATGCCATGGATAAATGCGTTTTCCCTACACCGCTAGCACCAAGAAACACCACATTTTCTGCTCTAGCAATAAAGCTCAGGTTGAACAACTCGACCACCTGTGATTTGGGAGCACCCAGTGCATAATTAAAATCGTAACCTTCCAGCGTTTTCACTTGAGGCAGGCCTGAGAGTTTCATCAGTACCTGCTGGCTGCGCTGTTGCCTGGCAGCATATTCATGCGTCAAGATCGCTTCAACAAAGTCGGCATAACTTCCATCCTGACCTAATGTTTGTTGTGCATGATGTGACCATTGTGATGCGATGGCAGGCAGATTGAGCTTTTGGCAAAGCTGCTCTATACGGTCGTATTGCAGATTCATCAGGAAACTCCCAGCAACTGGTCATATACAGATAAGGGATGCTGCAAACTCTCGTAGGGCATGACATGCTGTGCTGCTGCAACAGGTACAGTGCTGGAACCTGTATCTGATTGCGGTAATGGCGTAAATTTTTGCTGCTCCTGTTGCAGTCGAACAGCCGGTTTTTCCTGCGTGGTGGCATGAATCCGCTGATTGGCGGTTTCATGCAGCCACCGGCCAATGTGGGCATTGGCGACATCAACATCTAACAGTAAACCCGAAGTCTTCAGGCTTGCTTTCAATGGCACAATAAAGCTTGATTTGAGGTATCCATTAAAGCGTTCAACTTTGCCTTTGGTCTGTGCACGGTAGGGCTTACATACGCGAGGACGAAAGCTGTATTTCTTGGCGCAGTCGAGCAGTTTGGGATTCCATTTATGCTGCCCCTCCTGATAGGCATCCCGTTCAATCATGATCGTTTTAGCGTTATCAAACAGGATTTCCTGAGGTACTCCTGCAAAGAACTGAAATGCATTTTC
>NZ_VOYT01000067.1:0-1399 GCF_013420145.1 Acinetobacter sp. YH12021 | reverse complement strand
TAAATTTTCAGCGTTGCTGGCTCCCCGTCAGCCGGATTGGGTTGCATCGCAGGGGTGTCGAAAGAGTCAACTGCGGTCCAAAGCTGTTGGACTTGGGTGAAAAGGGCGTTTATTCTTCCTATACGTGCCGCGTTCCAGGCGGCGACTATGAGGGCTATGTCGATGCCCATGTGCGCCGGCTGGAGGCGCTACGCCGGGCCGGTATCGTCGAGCGGATCATCGCCGACCAATGGCGCATCCCCGATGATCTGGTCAGCCGTGCCGCCGCCCATGACGCCGGCCGAGACAGTCAGGCCAGCGTTCGCGTCCTTTCCCCGGTCGATCTGAACAAACAGATCGGATCGGACGGCGCGACCTGGCTGGACCGGCGGCTGATCCACGGCGAGACGGCCGACCTTGCGCCAACCGGCTTCGGGCAACAAGTCCGCGAAGCCATGGACCAGCGCCGCGAGCACCATATCGAACAGGGCGACGCCACCCGCAGCCGGGACAGCCGCGTCTTCTACCGGCGCAACCTTCTCGCCATCCTGCGGGAGCGCGAGGTAGCCGGCGTCGGATCGGATATGGCTTTGAGTAAGGGCCTGCCGTTCCGCGCCGCCACGGACGGCGAGAGCGTCAGCGGCAAGTTTACCGGAACCGTGCATCTATCGAGCGGCAAGTTCGCCGTGGTCGAGAAATCCCATGAGTTCACCCTTGTCCCGTGGCGGCCGATCATCGACCGCCAACTCGGCCGCGAGGTTATGGGCATCGTGCAGGGCGGGTCGGTGTCGTGGCAGTTAGGGCGGCAGAGGGGGCTGGAACGCTGAGTGCGCCCATGCCGCATTGCGAAGCAAAAGATAATCGGATAAAATGTAGCAATTCATATTCGTAAGCGTGGAGTAATCAGATGGGAAATTCCAAGTCAGCAGACAAGTAAGCCGCAACAACCAGTATTGTTGTTGCGGCGCTCTGTAAGGCTAGTCTCATCTGATTGCTGACGAGCAGACGTCGCCCGGTATTCCTTAATCGAGGGTTGATTCGTCATGACCACCACACGCCCCGCGTGGGCCTATACGCTGCCGGCAGCACTGCTGCTGATGGCTCCTTTCGACATCCTCGCTTCACTGGCGATGGATATTTATCTCCCTGTCGTTCCAGCGATGCCCGGCATCCTGAACACGACGCCCGCTATGATCCAACTCACGTTGAGCCTCTATATGGTGATGCTCGGCGTGGGCCAGGTGATTTTTGGTCCGCTCTCAGACAGAATCGGGCGACGGCCAATTCTACTTGCGGGCGCAACGGCTTTCGTCATTGCGTCTCTGGGAGCAGCTTGGTCTTCAACTGCACCGGCCTTTGTCGCTTTCCGTCTACTTCAAGCAGTGGGCGCGTCGGCCATGCTGGTGGCGACGTTCGCGAC
>NZ_VOYT01000066.1:0-1476 GCF_013420145.1 Acinetobacter sp. YH12021 | reverse complement strand
GTAAATTTTCAGCGTTGCTGGCTCCCCGTCAGCCGGATTGGGTTGCATCGCAGGGGTGTCGAAAGAGTCAACTGCGGTCCAAAGCTGTTGGACTTGGGTGAAAAGGGCGTTTATTCTTCCTATACGTATAGGAAACCTTTATTATACGGTTATAGTAAAAAGGGGGAGAGGAATCTTCCTCTTTTTTATTTTAAAGGGAGATCTCCCATGACACTTCGTAGAAAAGGGTACATCAATGAATTTGATGGCTTATTTGTGATACCAACAATCGGATTAATCCTGTTGAAATTTTATATTTCTATATTTAGAGCATAGGCAGATTGCCTGTGCTCTTTATTTTGTTTGTTTTAAATTGGTATTGAATGATACCAATATTACATGATTAATGGAGGAGATTATTTATGACATTTAATAACAATGAAAATACACGTGTGTGGTTTATTACAGGTGCAAGCAGTGGACTAGGATACGAATTCACAAAAAAAGCATTGGAGTCAGGAGAGAAGGTTGTTGGTGTTGCTAGAAATATTGAAAAACTGAATGAGTTAAAATGCCAGTTTGAAGGAATGTTACTTCCTTTAAGTCTTGATGTTACTGATAGAAGTGCTGTTTCGACTACAGTGGAAACTGCCATTAAACATTTTGGAAGACTCGATATTGTCATTAACAATGCAGGGAATATGGTAATGGGAATGATTGAAGAATTTAGTGAAGATGAAGTTAGAAGCCAAATGGAAACTAATTTCTTCGGTACAGTATGGGTAAGTCAAGCTGTTATGCCGTACTTGCGGGCACAAGAATCAGGTCATATTATCCAGATATCTAGTATTGGTGGACTGATTAGTGGTCCAATGTCGGGAATCTATAGCGCTAGTAAATTTGCTTTAGAAGGATTTAGCGAGGCTTTAGCACAAGAAGCTGCACATTTTGGTATAAAAGTATCTATCGTAGAACCTGGAGGTTACTGGACGAATCTATACTTAAAAATGAGTTTTACTACACAGAAAAAAGAGTATGATTCATTACGTGAAAAGTTGGCCCAACAATATTCAAACGAATCGGTGGATAGTGATCCTAAGTTAGCCGCCGAAGCTATAATGAAACTGGTTAATAGTGAGAATCCGCCTCTCCGATTAGTTCTGGGAAGCCTTGTATATGATTTAGCTGTTGAAAATGCAGAAAAACGTATATTTACATGGAAAGAGTGGGAATCAGTCAGTCGTTCTTCGGAACATGGGATTCCTGCACCAGAAGGATACGGAATAATTGAGGAATAGAAACCCTAAGAAATAAACTCTCTAAACTACAAAAACTAATTAATGATTTAATATGTTTATTAACTTAATCGCCGGGCGCAACGGCTTTCGTCATTGCGTCTCTGGGAGCAGCTTGGTCTTCAACTGCACCGGCCTTTGTCGCTTTCCGTCTACTTCAAGCAGTGGGCGCGTCGGCCATGCTGGTGGCGACGTTCGCGAC
>NZ_VOYT01000065.1:0-1562 GCF_013420145.1 Acinetobacter sp. YH12021 | reverse complement strand
TATGATGTCCTTGACGATTCAATAAATCACGCATCATACGGCTACCTGCAAAAGGGTATTGCATATGTAACTCATCCATACAGCGCATCAGCTTCAGATCTGATTCACTCACAGGTTTTGGGCGATAATAATAACAACCACGAGAGACTTTCAGTAACTTAGCTTGTTTAGATACTGATATCTGAAGTGAGTGATCGATTAACTTTTGTGGTTGAAGCGGCCCAGTTTCTTCAACACACCTTCTAAAAAATCAATTTCTAATGCCTGCTCACCGATTTTTGCATGTAGTTTTTTTAGATCAATGGGGGGTTCTGATGGAGCTTTTGATTGATCGAAAGCTTGCGAGGAAGCTGAGATCAATTGATTTTTCCAGTCAATAATTTGGTTTTGATGAACATCAAACTCAGAACTCAATTCAGCAAGTGTTTTTTCTGCTTTGATCGCAGCAAGTGCTACCTTGGCCTTAAAGTCATTTGAATGATTTCTTCTTGGTCTACGTGCCATAAAATACTCCATATATCGATGTTTATAACATCATTTGGGGAGCAAAATATCACTTATAGGTGTTGTTCAAATTTCCGAATCCATCTCTGTAGACCATCTAAGTTAAGTGTAGAAGATCAGGTTCTACTCTGTCTGAGCTATTGGCGTGAATACCGAACTTTATTCCATGTCGCAACAAGTTATGGCGTGTCAGAGCCTACTGCTTCAAGAATCGTCCGCCATGTAGAGGATTGCCTAATTAAGTCCAATCTATTTAATTTACCGAAGAATTTGCCTGAAGGTGAAGGTATCGACTGGAATGTGGTGATCGTAGATGCCACAGAAATTCCAATACAAAGGCCTAAAAAAACAGAAGAAAAGCTATAGTGGCAAGAAAAAGGCACATACTTTTAAAGTTCAAGCCATTATCCATTATAGAACTCAGCAAGTTCTGAGTTTATGCACGAGTCGTGGTGCAGTACATGATTTCGAGCTCTTCAAAGGTAACTTGAATCAGATTCCTAAAGGGTCTTTTATCCTTGCAGATAAAGGCTATCAAGGGATTTACGCAGTGTATCCAAATAGCTTATTGCCTCTTAAAGCAAAGAAGCGCTGCAAATTACATCCCGAACTAAAAGTCTACAATCAAGAAATCAATAAAAGAAGAATTGGGATTGAACATGTATTTGGCAGTTTGAAGACCTTCAAAATACTTGCCGAGCGATATCGTAATCGAGGCAAAAGACTAGGCTTAAGATTTAATTTAATTGCTGGAGTCTATAACATGGAACTGAGTAAAAAATGACTTATGAAAGAACTCTATTATTCACTTAAAAAAGTGAGTGCGATACTTTTTTAGTTCACCAACAATCCCCCCTATTTTTAATAAAATTCAAATTAATTGATGCTTTAACTATTTAAGACATCCAATCCCCTTTTTCTTATATAACCGCAGTTACGGATAAGCCAAAGATTTAATCACATGAATTTTAGGCTTATTCTTTTGGCAAAGTTGATACGCACATAGTGAAGAAAATACGCCTGCTAAAAAACCAGCAATCGAACGATGTTTACTCGTA
>NZ_VOYT01000064.1:0-1620 GCF_013420145.1 Acinetobacter sp. YH12021 | reverse complement strand
ACATCGTTCGATTGCTGGTTTTTTAGCAGGCGTATTTTCTTCACTATGTGCGTATCAACTTTGCCAAAAGAATAAGCCTAAAATTCATGTGATTAAATCTTTGGCTTATCCGTAACTGGGGTTATTTTAATACTTTTTTGAATCCGTCAATGCGTAAGTCCTAAATTAAAATAAAAATTGATAAATATCCAGAAAATCAATATTTATACTAGAGCAAGCTTGTATGAATTTTATGAAAAATATACGAGTAACAACAGGGGTAATAATGTTTAAGTCTATTTTATTAGGATCTTTTTGCTTAATAGCTTTAAGTGCCTGCGGTGGAGAAAATGATTCCTCAGCACCACAAAATGAAAAAATAACGACAAAAGAGCAAGTCTTTCAGAAATTAGAGGATGAAGGGAAATTACCAAAACTTGAAAGAATAGATTCAATTTTAGGGATTGATAAGGACCAAAATGGCATCCGTGATGATATTGACGCTCATATTGAACAAAAATATAAAGATGAACTTGAAAAAAAAGCGGTTCAACAATTTGCAAGGAATAGTCAGCAAAAAATGGCTGTTAATTTAGAGAATGAAGTTGAATTACAAGCATCATCTTATGAAGCTGATAGAGCAACGACTTGTGTTTATAAAACATTCAAAAATAACCCGAATATAGACGCATCCGATGTAATTGATGAAATAGGAAATATGACTACAAATACCAAAAAACGCCTACAGGCTTATTACAAATATAGTGATGCTTTAGATGGCTTTGTGTTCACGATACCACAAAGAGATTACTGCGATGAGGCTTTGTTGCACAAAGATTTCATAACTATATGATTTTAAAAGTTTTGATTATTTTTTGATCCAAAATTAAATTTATTTAAATCAGATACTTACATATTTATGCAACAAAGCCCTGCGATGAATAAGAAAATTCATTTGAGTGCCATTTCTCTTTTAATGGTTGCATCTAGCATCACTAATGCTACAGACGATGTAAATGATTTGTGCAACAAGTCTGATATAACTATAGCCTATTTCAATGGTGTTCTTACGGATGAGAAAACAGCTCGTAAGAATCTTAATGAAATAGAAGAACGCTATAGTGACCAATCACCATCAGGTGAAAACATCAAATACCAAGTAATGTACAACAAAAGTCAATTCCTCTCTGATTTTGTGGAAACTTTTTATCAACGATTCTCAGAAGAAACCATAGGTGATTGTTGGGAATTATATACTGAAATAATAAAGCAACAGTTCCAAAACAATAACGGAAAAACTTGGCTTGGTCATATTAACGACGCTCTAACCGTAATAGCGACAGTACCTAGATTTGCTTTTGATTTAATTCAAAGAGAGGTTGTTGATAGTATTGTTGCAGCATTAAAGTTGACTGCACCAATTGCAGAACGAGAAACATATTTAAAGCATGAGCGTGACTTGCAACAAAGCCTTCTAGAAGGTAATAAAGTTATAATGATTGCGCACTCTCAAGGGTAGTGTTCAAAAAACTGTGTCATTTCCTTAAACTGTTAAAAACAGGAATGATGCATTATGGCAACTACATTTGATTTTGAAACAGCCTTAAAACAACTCCAGTCAGGACAAGCACTGACTGGAGA
>NZ_VOYT01000063.1:0-1760 GCF_013420145.1 Acinetobacter sp. YH12021 | reverse complement strand
TCTCCAGTCAGTGCTTGTCCTGACTGGAGTTGTTTTAAGGCTGTTTCAAAATCAAATGTAGTTGCCATAATGCATCATTCCTGTTTTTAACAGTTTAAGGAAATGACACAGTTTTTTGAACACTACCAATAGTTCTACAGAAGTTTTTATAGATTTTATTTGGAATTTTTCACTTCTTTAAAAATAGTAGATAAATAAATTATTCACACTAATAATTTATAATTTTTTATAATATTTATTTGATTTATATTAATAAATAATTATTTCCTTAAACTATCATAGATAGGAAGATATATTTCAAAATAAAACCATAAATTTTTCTATTATTTAAATAACCTAATAGTGGTCTATATAAATTGAAGTAGAATTTTATAAGAACCAAGCAATCTGCAAAAAGAACTATAGACACAATTCGAAAACAATATCTTCTTAAATTATGACTAGCTTCAAACTTAATTTTCTAGATATATAAGCTAATTTTATTGAGATAGTAAAGAGATTTTTCAAAAAAATTATTTAATACAATAATTCATCTTATATCAATAAATATATTTCCAAAATTAAATAAGCTTCACCAGAAATTCATATATAAATACTAATATTTATAAGGGCTTATTCAAAACCTTCTATATTATTTAGATTATATTACGATTATTTTAAAAATTCCAGGTTTCCATTACATTGCAATGGAAACCATATTTAATAAATTAAAAGTTATTAATAAAATACTATTTTTTATTAGTCAGTATAACAAATAATATGATATTACATATCCAAAGAAATAATTCTTTGGATAAATTATATTCAGAATTATAACCAAAATATATCATGTTAAATGCCACAATAATAAGAGATATATAATGTTTATTCATTTAATTCCTTATTATTAATTTGCTATACATGTTTTTGCATCATCATAAAGAGTATGAGCTAATGTAATACCTACTAATCCTGCCATAATACGTTCGACAAGTTTTTTACCAAGCCCAAAGGTAGCAACTGATATAGCACTTTTGAATCCAGCAATAAAACATTTGCTATCATTTACAGTTAAATAAGCAAGAATACCCCATAGTACTGTGGCTATTAAAGCCTCTAATCCAGCAATCATAGCGGCTCCCATAACTGCACCCAAAGGATTCGTAGCGAATAAAGCTATAATTGCTGTAAGAAGTAAAGCAGCAACCATTACTCCCATAAAATAAGCAAATCCTCCATTCAATCCACCGCTAATCATATAAGCTCCACTTCCTGTATTCGGATCTAGAATAATATAACCACTACCTTGCCATCCATAAAAATTAATACTCTTTTCAGTGGTAGTTACAACTTTTCCAGCAGCAACTGCATTACGAATATCTGCAATTACCTGTGAATCATGATTGAGGTTTGGTAATATCGTATTAATATTATTTCGATCTATTTGATAAATCTTTTGACCTTGCTCAGCTGCTAGTTTAATTGCTTTAGCTGCACTAATACCATCTACATTTTTCTGTGTACTATTTGGGTCATTAAAGAATCTTTCTGGTACTAAATTCTCATTTAGACTTTGACGCATACCTTGTTGCTCATTAAATAACAACCAATTTTGATGATTGTTATTAATATCAACTTGTACCGATGACAGGTTATCAAGGCTTTGTTGCACAAACCTATCTGTAAAGGCTTTTTCAGCGATATAATTTTCAAATGAAGAAGCCTACACACAAAATCTACCGCACAACCAATTGGCCCGCATATAACCGAGCACTCATGAG
>NZ_VOYT01000062.1:0-1885 GCF_013420145.1 Acinetobacter sp. YH12021 | reverse complement strand
GTGGACATTTACCTTCCCGTTTTAACCGTGATAAAGCACGTCCATATGTGGGTGCTTTATCCGTGTTGATCACTTGTGGAATTTGCCACTTCTTCACATTATTTAAAATTTTTCCAAGAAAACAATAAGCTGAATGGGTATTTCGTCTAGCAGAAAGATAGAAATCAAGAGTATGGCCACGTTGG
This sequence comes from Acinetobacter sp. YH12021, assembly GCF_013420145.1. NCBI lineage: Bacteria > Pseudomonadati > Pseudomonadota > Gammaproteobacteria > Moraxellales > Moraxellaceae > Acinetobacter > Acinetobacter sp. YH12021. Next base: position 1,700 of record NZ_VOYT01000062.1, on the reverse strand, counting down.
TCAACTGCACGGTATAGATATGCCCATTTGCCATTCACTTTTACGTAAGTTTCATCCAGATGCCATAAATGTCGATCTGTAGGATTACGCCAATACCAACGTAAACGTTTTTCCATTTCTGGAGCATAACGCTGAACCCAGCGATAAATTGTGGTGTGATCAACATTCACTCCACGTTCGGCCAGCATTTCCTGAAGTTCACGATAGCTGATGCCATATTTACAATACCAACGAACAGCCCAAAGAATGATTTCACCTTGAAAGTGCCGACCGTGGAAGGGATTCATCTGCTGTATCTCGAAATAAATAAGATATTTAGCTTATCATGTCAGCCTATTTGCAACAGTGCCGTTGATCTTCCGTCCTTCATGCATGAGGGCCACAGTGCCATCCGGGTACTCCAGAAATGAAATGTATTGCCCAACAAGCTTATGATTCAGCTCTGTCGGTTCAAGCAGATAAATACACTTGTCATAGGTGATGGTTAGGTTCTTCGTGACCTTACGCGGTTCCTGCCAAGTGAATATATCCTCCAGCTCAGCATCAGATTCCGTTAAAGATCGATGTAAATTCTTCGAGTTTCTCGCACACTTGGCAAACTTCTGATTGAAGTGCTCAATGAAGCAGGGTAGCCATGCATTGGCTTCGGCAATTGAACTGATGCCTTCCAGACGCATCTCCTTGATCAAACGGTCTTGAAGGGTTCTATTCGCGCGTTCTACGCGACCTTTAGCCTGTGGTGAGTTGGCAAAGATAATATCAATATTTAACTCGTTCAGAATCCGCCCAAATTGCGTGATCTGGCTGTCTTTCCTGGATTTCTGATTAACTCTGAATACCGAATGTTTGTCGCTATAAAAGGCCAGAGGTTTGCCGTATTGTTCAATGTAGGCTCGGGTTGAAAGCATATAGTCGAAGGTGGTTTCCGCCTCACAGAAGCGTAGATGCAACAGCTTTCCAGTGGCATCATCGATATACACCAATAAACAGCACTTAGCAGCGCGTCCTTCGAACCAGTCATGATATGAGCCATCAATCTGGATCAGCTCACCGAAGCAATCCCGGTTATAACGTGGCTGATATGGACGTTTAAGGCGCTTGGATCGCGGAATCCAGAGGTCATTGGCCATCATCCAGCGCCGAACCGTTTCTACCGGGATATTCAGGTCAAATATGCTGCTGAGCTTCTCATGCGCCAAGGTAGGTCCAAAGCCCAGCAGATGTTCAGAAATAATGGAAAGACATTTTGATTTTAATAACTCATCATGGCGATGATGGCCAGGTTGACCACGACTGGCATGTGCCAGACCTGAAACACCGTCTTGATTGAGTTTCTGCAATAACCGGGTAATTTGACGAGTGGAAAGATTCAGGATTTCAGCAGCACGGACCTGGGTAATACGATGATCTCGAACGTCTTGCAGAACTGCAAGACGTTGAATTTCCTTGTCAGACATAGTGATCAACATCTCTAATTTATATCCAGTCCATGATGGTAAAAACCATCATAAACTAGACATTTTTATTGGTGAGAATATAGACACTTTAAATGGTTTCTAACAAGGTTACTTCACATAAGAAATTTTATGTTAAATGATTGTTAGAAATGCCCCTTGATCGAGGCATTTTCTATAAAGAATACTAAAAACTAATTAAAGCCAACCAAGTTTCAAAACAAGGCAGTTCTCAGCAATCATATT
>NZ_VOYT01000061.1:0-1901 GCF_013420145.1 Acinetobacter sp. YH12021 | reverse complement strand
GCTGCTTTGGATCAGGTGAAGCTGAACGGCTGTTAATTTCATTATGTGAATTGGAATTGAAACGAACGGACTTTGAAGAATGAAAAGTGTAGTGAGTACACAATTCAAAATTCCCAAAGGGCGCACTTAGCCATTGTCCCAATGAGTGCTTAACAGAGCAGGCGGAGTGCCTGCGAACTGACACAATAAAAATCTAAAACTTTCCTTTCCCTGATTACCTGCTGCCCCGCAAGTTATCAGGGTTTTTTTTAGGGCGTGTCCCGCCCGCCACGTAAACATTTGCTTATTCACTAAATGCGTGTATATTACATGGAGTAATACGAGGTTCTACTTATGGCTAAACGTGTAATGCTAACGCTTGAAGATGATACACATGCTTTATTGACTGAATTATCCATTCTGCAAGGTATTCCTGTTGCTACTTTGATTCGTGGTTTTATGGAAGCTCAAGTGCCTGCTGTTGAAGCAATGGTTAAAGCACTAACAGAATTGAATCAGGGTCGAAATCCTGCCGATGTTGAAACGGATTATTTGGGAAAAATGACAAAATCTGTTTTGGATGAGATCAGAAAGGGATAAATAGTAAAGCCCCAAGAGTAGCAGCTCTTAGGGCTTCGAATCCTGTATGTACGCTAATACTACGAGGTAACTAAATTGTACGCTAATCAGCAAAAAACGCAAACAACGCCAGACGTGTGCCGTTCCGTGAACGGACATCACTCTGGCGTTGGCGGCGTCCCTCTTGGTATATTTACGAAATCTCATGTAACCGTTACCAATAAAGGCGTTCAGAGAGTTCACGAATTCCTATTGCAAGATCAGTCTGCAAGGCTTTTACCTAAAGAACGTGTTTGTAACTGCTTAAAAAAACGTATTGATAAAACCAAGCTGCGTGACATCAAATACAACGAAGAACGAAAAAAAGCGCATTATTCAAACGTCCAACGCTGCGGTTCTGTGTGGACATGCCCTGTCTGTGCTAAGCAAATTACGGAAAAACGCAGAGAAGAATTAAAAACAGCCATAGAAACGTGGAAAAACGTGCATTTTGGCGGTGTTTTAATGCTTACCCTTACTTTCTCCCATTCAGCTACTGAATCGCTTAGATCGCTCTTAGAACGCCAAAAAAAGGCATTAAAGATTTTCAATGAAACAACCAAAGTCCAAGCACTTCTGAAAAAAATCGGTGTTCAGCACAAAATCAAAAGCCTTGAGATGACTTACGGACAAAACGGTTGGCATCCGCATAATCATATTTTGCTACTAACTAAAAATCAGGTCGAAGATTACCAATCATATATTTCTGATTTGGCTGTTCTATGGATTAAAGCCTGTACCAAAGCAGGTTTAAACGCTCCTTCAATGACGCATGGTTTAGATATTCGTGATGGGAATTATGCCTCTCAATACGTTGCGAAATGGGGCTTAGATTTTGAATTAGCAAAGGGCCACGTTAAAAAAGGGCGTAACGGTGGATACACGCCTTTCGATTTACTGCAATTTTCTATGCTTGATGGGACTATGAACAACCGTACTGCTGCAAGTCTTTGGCAGGAATTTGGCATAGCTACAAAGGGCGCGCGCCAGCTAGTCTGGTCGCGTGGTCTTAAAAAATTACTCAACATCGAAGAAAAGACGGACGAAGAACAAGCGGAAGAAACAGAACATAACGCTATAACGCTTCGCACGATTGACGATTATTTATTTTCCTTGCTTTGCCATTATCAGCAACGACACCAATTTTTACGTTGTCTTGAACGTGATTATGAAAACGGCTGCTTTGGATCAGGTGAAGCTGAACGGCTGTTAATTTCATTATGTGAATTGGAATTGAAACGAACGGACTTTGAAGAATGAAAAGTGTAGTGAGTACACAATTCAAAATTCCCAAAGGGCGCACT
>NZ_VOYT01000060.1:0-2043 GCF_013420145.1 Acinetobacter sp. YH12021 | reverse complement strand
AAAGTCGTTTGAATGATTTCTTCTTGGTCTACGTGCCATAAAATACTCCATATATTGATGTTTATAACATCATTTGAGGAGCAGAGTATCACTTATAGGAGTTGTTCAAATTTCCGGATCCATCTCTAAGTGAGGAGGAAATGACTCTTACTATTCAGATGTTGTTTCAAGCTTTTTTTGATTGATAGAGTTTTATGTATTAAACTCTATATTGAAAGTAAATATATTGTAAAAATAGTATGTTATTTACTAATTGATTAAATTATTTACACTTATTCTGTATAATGCTCTATGAATTCATTACTTATTTTTTTAAATTAAAAATCATATGCAAAGCTTAAATGATGAAGAGTGTCGCCAAGTTGAAAGTGTAAAACAGCTTTTACAAAAAAATTTTAAAGATAAGCTTTATGCTATTTATTTATATGGTTCGTATGTTGATGGTGGTTTAAAACATAAAAGTGATCTTGATATTTTAGTTATTATTGAACGTGAAATTACCGATCAGGAAAGAAAACAATTAGCGCAGAATTTTCTAAATATATCTGTTCCGATTGGTCATGCTACAGCGCGTGCCTTAGAAATTACGATATTAGAAAAAGGGAGTATTACCAATAAAAATCATCCATATACATATCAGCTACAATATGGCGAGTGGTTGAGAGAAGAATTACTCAAAGGTGAATTACTTTATAGTCAATCTGATCCAGATATTAGTATTTTACTTAAAACTGCCCAATTACATAACATTACTATCTTTGGACCTGATATTTGCGATTGGTTAAATCCAATTAGCTATGAACAATTAATATTTGCCATGCAAAAAACTTATCCACAAATTATTGCTCATTGGAAAGACGATCAGGATGAATGTAATCAAATTTTAGCGCTATGCCGTATAGCTTATACATTAGATCATAAAACAATAGTTGCCAAGGATGTTGCTGCGACATGGTTTTTAGAATTCTTAAGTCAGATAGATCAAGACATTTTGCAACTCATAATAGATGAATATATTGGGCAAGGTCATGAGCAATGTTGGTTAGTTTTACATGATCAGCTTGCTAAAATTGTTAAAGAATTACAGCATAAAATTGAACCACTACTTTTTAACTGATGTGGAAGTAATGGATATGCTTCTTAGATTATTACCTCACTATATCTCTAAATACCGAAGAGACTTGATATTGCAAAGGGGGGCGTGGTTGGAGTTGCATGAAGATTTTAAATAAAAGCGGAGGAACTAGGGTAAAAGTTGCCAAAAAGTTTCTTCTGAAATGACTTTTATATTATGACGTTTAAGCAAAGCGGAGGTAACTCCATTGCCATAGATCTTATTCCCATTAAATTGACCATCGTAAATCATTGAACTACCACATGAAGGGCTATTTTCTTTAAGCACTACCAGAGTAGCTTTTAATAATTGAACTTTTTTTAAAGTTCTATATGCCCCTTCAATATAGATTGAAGTCACATCCTTTCCTGATTTTTCAATTACACAGGCTTTTCCATCTAAGACATCATCGCCATTACCTCCCGAAATCTCGGCAGGTTCGCGTGGTGTTGATAAACCGCCAAGAATCTCTGGACATACCATAGTAGCTTTTCCATCTTTGACTAATTTTTCGATTTTTTCGTTTAAGCTATGCGTCCCGTTATAACGTACCTTTAAGCCAGCCAGACAAGAACTTACTAAAATCATATTTCCTCTATGAAAAAGATATGTATCGATTTGCTATTTAGCCAGTACCTATTATTTTTTAAAATTAATAGGTTAGTGCTATGGATAAAACAAGAATTTAAATATGATCAATGCAAAGTGAGTTATTTTTTTTCTAACCCACAAAGCTTATAGATTAGTTTGATCCTTTTTGTTTAGAAAATTTATCAACAGTGATGTGTGCTGAATTAGCAGGAGACTTTCACTTGGGAGATTCTAGGCAGCTAACCGATAAAAGTCTTCTGCCATTTGATTTGGTGTCTTAAAATCCAAGCCTTTTTGAATTCTTCGCTGATTATAAAATAACTCTATATATTTTGTAA
>NZ_VOYT01000005.1:0-153763 GCF_013420145.1 Acinetobacter sp. YH12021 | reverse complement strand
TACGAGTAAACATCGTTCGATTGCTGGTTTTTTAGCAGGCGTATTTTCTTCACTATGTGCGTATCAACTTTGCCAAAAGAATAAGCCTAAAATTCATGTGATTAAATCTTTGGCTTATCCGTAACTGGGGTTATATTTAAATAATAAATTAAAACGATAGTCTGTATGCAATAAAGCCAAGCACTAAACTTTTTCAAAAATCAAAAATTGATCACTGTAAAATGACCCCAGCATCAACAATCACAATTCAATACGTCCAAAAAACAAAGCGCCACCGAAAACGGCAGCGCCAAGCATGTATTTAAGAGCAATCTTTTCTAGTAGAAATGAAGGGTTAAGCCGCTAAATTTTTCTTAAGCTCATCTTCCACAATCCCAATTTCCAATTCACTGAAACGACGGATTTCCCCTTCTGCATGTTTTTCCAACATGCCGCCAATCAATGGCACTTTAACCTTAATTGTCCAGTTTAATTGAATATCAATTTTTTCATGGTTGCCTGTCACACTACGCTCGCCTTTAGCTTCTAAAGGCAAGTTTGCACCAAGCTCCACGGTAGAAGTAAGCGCCGTTAAATGGGTCACATCATTGCGTTTTAAACGAAATGCATCTTTTAATAATTTTTTAGCCATATCTGGAATATTCACATCTAAATTATAAGCACGGCGTAAAGTGTAAATATCACCGTTCTTTTTAGATTCTAAAATTTCCAAATTTTCACCAGGAATACGCTTGCAGACTGCTTCATGCAAAGCAACATCTGCCACTAAACGCTTAAATTCGTCAATTGAAACGCCATGAATGGTGGCGTTTACAGTAAATTGATGAGCCATTTGAGTTCCTTTTATTTTGTTTATTGATGGAGTAGGTCTAGCATCATCGTGCAATATAATTTGGCTGATGCTCAACGGGTATAAGTTGTTTTATATCCTACATACAACTTTATTTTCAGGCTATTAAAGTGTTTTTTCCGCCTGCTGTCATTGACTCTATTTTGTCTATTCTGTGTGAATGATGCCAAATTCAGCGGCATAGGTTTCATGGCTATAAATAGTTAAATAATGCCCATAAAATTCAATTTTGGCATAAAAATGTTCTGCGCCATCATCTAGTCCTGTGGAACACCATGTCGTCCCTTTGGGGAAATCATCTAACCACTGGGCTTGGTAAAAATCTGCAATCGAATCAAACTGTAAATAACGCTCAGGATACGCTAAAATATCCAATGCCAATAAATCAAATTGTTTAAGCTGCGCCTGTTTAAAATCAATTAAATTGCTCATCCCTACACGCCATCACACCGCAGAATGTGCCGCATGTTGTTGTCGGATTTTATGCCATTCACGCCAGCCTAAATAAGCAAGAACCACAAAACCTGCATATAACACAGCCGTTAACAGCAACTCTTTGTAAATAAACATGCCGATATACACCAGATCGACCACAATCCATAACACCCATGTAGCCAAGTATTTACGACTGGTCCAATAGGTTGCCAATAGACTCATAGCTGCCAGTTGTGCATCCAATAAAGGCAGTGAAGCCTGCGTCCACCACTTTAAACTTAGCCCAAACAGTAAACCCAGTATGCTACTCAGTGCAATTTGCAGCCACATTTTAGAGAGTGGCAAGCTTTGAATGATGATATGTTGTTTTTGCTGCTGTGCAGTTTTCCACTGGAAAAAACCATAAACAGCCATGCCCATAAATAGGGTTTGTAATACCGTTTCGCCATACAATTGATATTCAAAGAATAAATAGGCATACAGCAAACAGGCAATAAAATTCACCACCCAGCAAGCTATATGTCGCTTAATGGTTAAGGTCACGCCTAAAACACTAATCAACACAGCAATGATTTCTAAAACTGACATTGATGCTGCCTATGTAAAAGAAAAAGGCATGATACCTCTTTTCGGGAAAATAGCGCAAAACTCAACATTTAACCAAACACTTAACTGACAAGAAGATGCTGCAATTAATTTTCAAGAAACCTCTGTAAAATCATAAATATAAAATCAGGCATGAAAATCAATCTGTTTGAAACTGCTCTGAATTATTGTATTTATGCTCTTGCCCAAAGCGGTCTACATGGGTAATAAAAACTCCGTATTTGCCGACAAAATATTCAAGGGATTGCTCGTAAAAACTCCAGTAAATTGACCACTCCCCCAAGTCTAACTGACGAATTTGCGTATGTGCTTTGGCAGGCATTTTATTCAGCACTTCTTGTTGAATAGTTTCGGCATCTTCAGGGTCACGACTAGATACTTTTAAGCTTAAAAATATTTCTGCGATATCATCAAATAATTGCTGTTCGTATTCGGCAACTTCTTCCACCACCTCTTCTACAGGGCGCGGTGCTTTGTGGGTAATCGGGTCTTGGACAATATTGGCAATATCTTGACAGCTTTGCTGAAAAGTACGATTAATTTTTATTTTGAACCAGACTTTCCAGACTGCATATACGGCAATCAACAACAAAATCCATAACAATAGTTTTGCCATCTTGGTCTTCGCTCTTATTTCAGGCGTTTCAATAAAGTATAACCATTTCAGGGCTTAGCGTCTATTCGCTGCTGCACGCTTCAACGCTTATGCTTTAACAGATGATTCCATCCATGCATCGCTAAAAAGTGCAATGCTCAATTACACAATGATACCGATTGCCTTAAAAATAGGACTTGTGCTGCAGTATAACGCAGTAAAACACAACAATTTTCTGCTATTTCTTTAAACACTTTTCGCTTCCAATAGAGCCTTGTTTTTATCTATCACCCTAAGCCTAGATGATTAGAGCTGCACAAATTCAAGATGTCGCCAATTTGGTTGCGGTATTACACGCCAGTATTCGCTCTTGTATTCAAGATCATCAACGCAATGAAGCCAAAATTCAGGCATGGCTAGAAAATAAAAGCTATGAAAATATTTTAATGCTGCTGCATTACAACAATTGTTGGGTCTATGTCTTACAGCATGTGGTGGTTGGCTTTATTATGATGAGTGATCGCGGGCAAATTTTACAACATGCCATTGCCCCCGAAGTACAACAACGCGGTATTGGTCAAGCCTTGTTATTTGAAGCAATAAGCGATTTAAAGCGCAAAAATGTATCGCACATGAGTGTATTTAGCACACAGACTGCTTTAAGTTTTTATGAAAAAAATGGCTTTGAAATACAACCTCAAAAAATTAGCTATGGGCACTTCACACCCATGCTCAAACATCTCAATGGCGAACCCTTAGAGCACACTTAAAAAACAAACTTTCCAATATAGTGAACGCACATAAAAAAACCGCTTTCAGGTGAAAGCGGTTTTTTGGGGATGTGGATTCGATTTTATAAACGAATCTAATTTTATAAGCGAACTAGGGCAATAATTTTTTCTGCCAGTTCTTCTGTAGCTGTCGCAGTCAACTCTGCATCTGCACCACTGTTTACATCACTAATGACCACAATGCCCGTTTCGCGGAGTAATGCAACCTGCGCAGCATCTAAACCTGCTTTAGCAATGGCAACAATACCCTGCTGAATCAGTAAGCTTTCAAGTGCTTGTGCCTGTTCAAGTGCTTGGCTTGGTACACATACCGCTGCAGGTTTTTGACCCAAACGTGCAGCACGGTCTTCGGCTGTTACAGGTGTACTGTGTGCAGTCCATTCTACGCAAGCTTCAACCATACCTGCGCCAATGGTCACGTTATTTAAACGATCAATGAAAATAAACGAACCCGTATAACGACTGTCTTGATAACGGTCAAATACCACAGGCGCATCAAATTCGATGGTGACATTGGCAATTGCATTCAGTTCAAGCTGTTCAACCTGCACCTGTTCCAAAGTATTCACATTGGTACGGTAATGAATGGCGGTGACTTTTGCAGGCACAGTTTGTGTACCCACTTTTAAGTTATACAGCTTGCCAATAGATAGTGGCTGATCAGCCATCCACACCACAGTGGCATTTACAGCACGTGAAATTTCAGGACGTGCCTGATCTTCACGCACCAACACATTACCACGTGAAATATCAATTTCATCGTTCAGTGTTAGGGTAACTGCTTGACCTGCAATTGCATGTTCAAGATTGCCATCAAAAGTCACAATCTCTTTTACTGTCGAGCTTTTACCCGATGGCAATGCCACAATGCGGTCACCCACATGAATATCGCCCAAAGCAATCGTGCCGCAGAAACCACGGAAGTCAAGGTTTGGACGGTTGACATACTGCACAGGGAAACGGAAATCATTTTGAGCCGAGTTACGGTTAATTTCTACCGACTCCAATGTTCCCATTAAAGTATCGCCTGTGTACCAAGGGGTATGCTCAGACTTGTTCACCACGTTATCGCCATTTAAGGCAGAAATTGGCGTGAAAATAATATTCGATGGTTTACGATCACCCAGTTGATTCACAAAGTTCGCATATTCCGTCTGAATTTCGTTAAATCGTGCTTCTGAATAATCCACCAAATCCATTTTATTGATGGCAACCACAATATTGTTAATGCCCAATAAACTAGAAATAAAAGTATGACGACGGGTCTGAGTTTGTACGCCATAACGCGCATCAATCAAAATAATCGCCAAGTCACAAGTCGATGCACCTGTTGCCATGTTACGTGTATATTGCTCATGCCCAGGTGTATCGGCAATGATGAACTTACGCTTTTCAGTAGAAAAATAACGATAAGCCACATCAATGGTAATGCCCTGCTCACGCTCGGCTTGCAAACCATCGACCAATAAAGCTAAATCAGGTGCATCGCCCGTAGTGCCGACTTTTTTCGAGTCACGAGTCACGGCTTGTAATTGATCTTCATAAATCAATTTTGAGTCATACAACAAACGACCAATTAATGTCGATTTACCATCGTCTACGTTACCGCAAGTTAAAAATCGCAGTAGATCTTTGTTTTCGTGCTGTTTTAAATACGCCAAAATATCTTGGCTAATTAAATTCGATTGATGAGACATTGCTCAAAGCTCCACATATTTTTTAGAAATCGGTTTTTTAATCTTTAATCCCTCTAAATCTCCCTTTTATAAAGGGAGGCTTTGCTCCGCTTTTTATAAGTCCCTCTTTTATAAAGAGGGGTTTGGGGAGATTTTTCAGGAGAGATTAGAAGTAACCTTCTTGCTTTTTCTTTTCCATCGAGCCAGCTTCATCGTGGTCAATCATACGACCCTGACGCTCTGAACTGGTTGCCAATAGCATTTCCTGAATAATTTCAGGCAAGGTATTCGCTTCTGATTCGACTGCACCCGTAAGTGGATAACAACCTAAAGTACGGAAGCGTACCGATTTCATTTGTGGAACTTCACCTTCTAGCAACGGCATGCGTTCGTCATCGACCATAATTAAAGTGCCGCTACGCTCAACGACAGGACGTTCTGCAGCCAAATACAACGGTACTAATGGAATACTTTCGAGGTAAATGTATTGCCAAATATCCAATTCAGTCCAGTTAGACAATGGGAACACACGAATACTTTCGCCTTTATTGACCTTGCCATTATACAAATTCCACAATTCAGGACGCTGATTTTTCGGGTCCCAACGATGTTTTGCATCACGGAAAGAATAAACACGTTCTTTGGCACGTGATTTTTCCTCATCACGACGCGCGCCACCAAATGCCGCATCAAAACCGTATTTATCTAAAGCTTGTTTTAAGCCTTGGGTTTTCATGATGTCGGTATATTTAGAACTGCCATGATCGAATGGGTTAATGTTGGCATCTACCCCTTCTTTATTTTGATGAACAATCAAGTCAAAACCGTGCTGTTTTGCCATGTTGTCACGGAAAGTGATCATGTCTTTGAATTTCCAGCCTGTATCCACATGTAACAGTGGAAATGGCAGTTTCGCTGGATAGAATGCTTTTAAAGCCAAATGCAACATTACCGCTGAATCTTTACCAATCGAATACAACATGACTGGATTTTCAAACTCGGCTGCAACTTCACGGATAATATGAATACTCTCAGCTTCAAGCTGTTTAAGATGAGTAAGTCTTTCCTGATTTATTGACATTGATCACACCAGATGTACTTAAACTTGTGTACGAATAACACAGATAGAATTTGATTTTCATTATAGTGACTTAGTTATGCAGACTATTGCTTGTTTTATTATATTTATATGCAAAAAGCTCATATAAAAGAAAACCAATAAGCAGTATAAGTTTTATTTAATCAATAGTTTATTCCATCATATATTGAAATTTAACGTCATTCTCGCTACGTTTGATACATACAAATCGCGCTTACAAGCTGCTCATTTTTGAATAACTTCATAGATTATTCATCTAATTCAGTGCTTCAAGCATGAACAAAAAATGCTTAAAGTAAAAACATATTTTTTTATTTTTAAGATGCTCCCATGCCACAGATTGAACAGATCAAATCCAAACTTGAACAGGCGCAGCTGGCTGGTTTTTTGTATCAGCACAGCCCTGAGCTACTCGTCCTACAAGAGCCTTTAAACGATGATGCTTCAATGCTGAATGTTTTTGTGCAACATGAACTCAGTGCAGATCAGATTGGGCTGCAATTTGGTTTGCGTTGCCGTGATCAACAACTCTCCTTTTTAATAGGCGTGACGCATAGCAATCAAGACCGCAGCTATGAAATTGGTGCGGGCAATTTAAAGGCCGAACAAAAAGCCTTTAACTTAATGTATGCATTTTATAATTATCCTAAAGGTTTTTATTTGGTAGATGTGCCTTTAAATGCAACCACGGCAGAACTGCATCAAGCGATTGAAACGCAATTATTTTCGCAAGAAAAACTGGATTTCTTAAACACTGCTATTAAAACCAACCCCATGGGTACACAAGTAACTTGGATGAAAGCGCATATTTTGCAGCAAGCTTTAGAGATGAAAGTACGGATTCAAACGGCGTTGTTATAAGCATCATCACTTTAAGTTTCTGCGGATTACGCAAGATGCACTTAACCCCCGCCAAAACTGGTTGATTGATTAAACTCGAAATTATCGTATACTGTACATATACACAATACACTTGGATACTAAGGCTTGATTAAGAGTTTTAAACATAAAGGTCTTCAGGCTTTTTTCCAAACTGGTTCAACAGCAGGTATTCAAGCAGCGCATTCTACAAAATTACGTTTAATACTTGCAGCACTACATGCTGCATCTACGGTGAATGATTTGCGAACTCCACCCAATTGGCGTTTACATAAATTGAGTGGAAATCTACAAGATCAATGGTCACTAACAGTAAATGGTAATTGGCGTGTAATTTTTAAATTTGAAGATGGTGATGTCTACATTGTAGATTATTTGGATTATCACATAGCTTCTAGCGCAGGAGTACAAAGATGAATATGATGTTTAATGCACCTCATCCGGGCGAAATGTTGCGCGAATATATTGGTGAAACTTCTGTGACTGAAGTGGCTCAAGCACTTGGAGTGACACGTGCAAACCTATCTCGCATTTTGAATGGTCATACTGGAATTTCTGCAGATATGGCGATTCGTTTGAGTGAAGCCTTAGAAACCTCACCAGAGTTTTGGTTGAATTTACAAATGCAGCATGATTTATGGCTTGCCAGTCAACGCCAGCGACCTATGATCAAAAAATTGGTGGCAAGTGTTTAACTTTAAGTTACAACAAAAAAACAACCTGCATTTCTGCAGGTTGTTTTTTATGTCGTCAACGATGCGCTAAAACTTAGTTTTTATGACGCATGTGTGGGAATAAAATCACATCACGGATACTCGCAGCGTTGGCAAACAACATTACCAAACGGTCAATCCCGATGCCCTCACCTGCAGTTGGTGGTAAGCCGTATTCCAAAGCTTCAACAAAGTCTGCATCGTAATGCATCGCTTCATCATCGCCTGCGTCTTTTTCTGCAACCTGTGCTTGGAAACGCTCAGCTTGGTCAATCGGGTCATTTAATTCTGAGAAACCATTCGCCAATTCACGACCACCAATAAAGAACTCAAAACGGTCAGTAATGTGTGGGTTATCGTCATTACGACGTGCCAAAGGCGACGTTTCTGCAGGATATTCTGTAATGAAAGTCGGCTGACGTAATTGAGTTTCTACGGTTTCTTCAAACACGATGGTTTGTAGTTTGCCCAAACCAAAACCAGGCTTCACCTGTTCTTTCAATTCTTCCTGCACAAATTTAGCCAAGAAATCACGGTCATTAACATTTTCTGGCGTGAATTGTGGATTATGCTCAAGAATGGCATCAAACATAGAAATTTTCTTGAATGGGCCTTTGAAGCTATACACTTCATCGCCATACGGCACATCGGTAGTACCCAAAATATCCAAAGCCAGTTTTTCTAGCATTTGCTCAGTCAATGCCATCAAATCTTTATAGTCGGCATAAGCTTGGTAGAATTCGATCATGGTAAATTCAGGGTTATGACGTGTAGACACCCCTTCATTACGGAAGTTACGGTTAATTTCAAACACACGTTCAAAACCGCCAACCACTAAACGCTTTAAATATAATTCGGGCGCAATACGCAAGAATAACGGCATATCTAAAGCATTATGATGCGTTTCAAATGGACGTGCCGATGCACCGCCAGGAATCACATGCATCATTGGCGTTTCAACTTCCATAAAACGCTGTTCAGTTAAAAATGCACGAATACCCGAAACCACTTTGGCACGAATTTCAAAGGTTTTACGGGTGTCTTCATTTACGATTAAGTCTAAATAACGCTTACGATATTTCGCTTCGGTATCGCTTAAACCATGATATTTGTCTGGTAATGGACGTAAAGATTTGGTCAACAATTCAAAATGTTGAATATGAACATATAAATCGCCTTTGCCTGAACGACCAATATAGCCTTTCACTGCGATAATATCGCCCAAATCTAGGCTCTTGATCGTCTCTAATGTTTCAGCACTAAGTTCTTTACGCGCCACATACAACTGAATACGACCTGTCATGTCTTGAATTACGATGAATGAACCGCGGTTCAACATCACACGACCTGCTACAGACACATACACTTTTTCGCCTGCTTCAATTTCTTCTTTAGAAACTTCTGCGAATTGTGCCTGCAAATCTTCTGCGTAGTTTTCACGCTTAAACGTATTTGGCCAAGGGCTAGTTCCCTTCGCCTGCGCTTGTTCTTGAATTTGCTTTAACTTGGCATGACGCTGCGCAATTAAATCGTTTTCGGAAATAGTGGGTTCAGAAGTCGATTGAGCGTTATGTTGCGTCATCTCTGCCTCGAATAATTACTAAAAAAAGAAGTTCAATAGAATAGCAGATTTAGACACGATTTCGTATGCCTTCTCTGACTCGAGCAATTTATTTTTTAAATTGCCACTTGCTTTTGTGATTTTTTGTAGACTTAGACCAAAAGCTAACTTCTTTCTCAGACTAAGCGCACTACAATATTGTTCAGAAAATAGATGAAAAAGACCGTATTTTGCTGTTTTTAAACCTGCTGATGTATCAGTCTAAATATTTTATTTTCTATCCACTTTATCTTTAGGCTCAGTTTGACTCAAGATGTTTAACTTTGTGAATCTGGCAATGAATACATGTGCTTTAAAAGTCTTGTTTTTACATGGATTAGATTCCTCGCGGGAGTCGACTAAATTCCATGCCATAGATGCAAAACAAAAATTTTGTATCAATGTCGATTATCGCAACTTAAATTATCAAACTGTTGCCGATTTTTATCACAATATCATTCAAAAAATTAAGCCTGAAATTTTAGTGGGACATAGTCTAGGCGGCTATTGGGCACTCAAAATGTCTTTGTCGCACCATATTCCGTGTGTGGTGGCAAATCCAAGTTTAGCTCCCACATTTCGCAATGACTATCCTGCAATTTCAGATGATGACTTGCAGCACGATATTCCACAATTGGCTTATTTAGAATTGGGCGATGAAATTTTGGATATGCATGCCGCGCAAGCATTTTTAGAAAACTATATGCAGACCTCTACTTTTGAGTCTGGGCATCATCGCTTATTGCATCCAGAAAATATTAATTCTTGTATTCAGCAAATCGAACAAGCTTATCTTGCCAAATAAAGTCAAAGCTATCCATTAAAAATAATCAATTAAACATCACCCATTAAAAAAGCCTGATCACAACTATGGAGATCAGGCTTTTTTACAGCAGTTACAATAACTTAAAAGGATTAAGCCACTGCTTGTTCTGGTTTAGATTTATTGTCCAATACGGACCAAATATCTAAACCTAAATTTTTGTGTAAATCTGGTAAGTCTAGGAAAATGCTTGCACCTAAAACTTGATGATTACATTTTTCAGCCAATTGTTTCACTGCTTTTAAAGTGCCACCTGTCGCCAATACATCATCTACAATAATGACTTTTTGCGCTTGCACATCGGCAGCCATTTCTAAACGGTCTAAACCGTATTCTAAGCTATAACCCACACCCACAACTGGTGGTGGCAATTTACCTGCTTTACGCACAAGTACCAAACCTTTGCCTGTACGCTGTGCCAAAAGGCTCGCCAATACAAAACCACGTGCTTCTACTGCAATAAAGCTTTCAACTTCAGCTAATTTTTCTGCAGGAATGCTGGCAATTAAAGCATCTGTTAATGAATCCAAATTATTCATAAACAAAGGCGTTAAATCATAAAAATCTACGCCTGGTTTTGGAAAATGAGGAACTGTACGAATATGCGACCACAAAAAAGTAGACAAATTGCTCATGGAAGATCAGAAATGTGACTAAAGAATGGTTGAATTTTACCGTTTATTTTCACATAAGGCTAGTGATCGAATCGGCAAGACTGCCATCAATCACGCATCAAAACACTACAAGGTTTTGATTTTTATAAACTTTAATATACTTAAAAATATTAATATATATTTATTCCATAATAAAATAGCAAAAATATAAGACTTTTACTGTACGACCAAGGTCTTAAATGGCATTTAAACGCATAAAAACGTGATTTTTCCTGCAGCCATTCTCTCATTACAATGCCGTATCTATATCAAAAGAGGTCTTTTCTGCGCGGTTATGTCCCATGCAGCTATTCATTCTATAAAAGCACAGATTAAAATCGCTTATTTACTTTACTTTAGCCGTATAACTGCGTAAAAATTTAATCAAATAGATATATCATACAACTAGTCGTAGATAAGTTTTTTGCTGATCTGGAAATTTAAAGATCGGTTTATGGAGAATTGAATGAAAAAGTATCAATGCATCGTTTGTGGATGGATTTATGACGAAGCAGAAGGCTGGCCTCAAGATGGTATTGTGGCAGGTACATTATGGGAAGATATTCCTGATGACTGGACTTGCCCAGACTGCGGCGTTTCAAAAGCTGATTTTGAAATGATTGAAGTTTAAGACCACGAAAAGACCATGTCCGATGGTCTTTTTTTAACGCCAATTTCTATGCCCTCATTTGGAGTACACCTTATGCATCCTATCGTTATTATTGGTTCAGGCATGGCAGGTTATACTGTTGCACGCGAGTTTCGTAAGCTAAATGCAGAACAAGAGTTAGTCATGATTTGTGCAGATGATGCTGCCAATTATGCCAAACCAACTTTATCTAACGCATTGGCGGGCAATAAAGCCCCTGCTCAAATTGCATTGGGCGATGCAGCTAAAATGGCAAGCCAACTCAATATGCGTATTGAAACCCACACTTGGGTTAAAGCAATTGATGCAGAAGCACATGTACTTGAATTAGAAAAAGAGGGTGTAAGCAGCCAACACCCTTATTCTAAATTGGTTTTGGCAGTGGGTGCGAATCCTGTACGTTTAGCCATTGCGGGCGATGGCAGTGATGACATTCATGTGGTAAATAATTTAAGTGATTACACCGCATTTCGCCAACAGCTTGAACAACGTCAAGACAAACGTGTGGTGATTTTAGGTGCAGGTTTAATTGGTTGTGAATTTGCCAATGACTTGCAGCAAACAGGACACCAAGTCACGGTGATTGACCTTGCACCACAACCACTAGGTCGTTTATTGCCGGATTATGTAGCCAGTGCTTTTAAACAAAACCTAGAAGAAACGGGTATCCATTTTGTATTGGGTACAACCGTTGAAAAAGTTTCGAAAATTAAAAATGACGACTATTTAGTGACCATTACCAGCGGTCAATCTTTAATTGCCGATGTCGTTCTGTCTGCAATTGGCTTACAACCAAACATTGCTTTGGCTAAAACAGCAGGCATCGAAACCAGTCGTGGGGTCTTAACCAATGCGCAACTTGAAACCAGCCAAGCTGATATCTATGCAGTAGGTGACTGTGCGGAAGTGAATGGTATTTTATTGCCGTATGTGATGCCAATCATGCAGCAAGCACGTGCCTTAGCCAAAACCTTAAATGGTGAAACTACTCAGGTACACTACCCTGCCATGCCTGTTGCAGTGAAAACACCTGCTGCACCACTGACCGTTTTACCTGCGCCACTAGGGGTAGATGTCAACTGGCATACCGAAGAATTTGACGATGGCATGATTGCCAGAGCCTATGACCAAACCGATACCTTACGTGGCTTTGTCCTATTAGGCGCAACAGCGGCCAAACAACGCTTGAGTTTGACCAAATTAGTGCCAGACTTATTGCCTGTATCGGAATAAAATAAAAACAATAAAGGGCGATTGATTTCGCCCTTGCCTGACATGAGGATCACAACATGAATAGTGCACTTCAGTTCACCACATCGCCCTATACGGCATTTATGCACGAAACCAAGGTCGATTTAGGCAATGGAATTGAGCTGCATGTCGAAATTGGCGGTAAGACTGAAGATCCTCCAATTTTACTGATCATGGGGCTGGGTGCGCAAATGCTGTATTGGCCCGATTTCTTCTGTAAATCTTTAATTGATCAGGGTTATCGGGTGATCCGCTATGACAACCGGGATATTGGTTTGTCGTCAAAAATTCGCCATAAA
This sequence comes from Acinetobacter sp. YH12021, assembly GCF_013420145.1. Classification (NCBI taxonomy): domain Bacteria; kingdom Pseudomonadati; phylum Pseudomonadota; class Gammaproteobacteria; order Moraxellales; family Moraxellaceae; genus Acinetobacter; species Acinetobacter sp. YH12021. The sequence goes on along the minus strand of NZ_VOYT01000005.1, from coordinate 140,844 downwards.
GGCCCACGCCTAAATACCTATAAAATGATGGGGCGTTTTAGCTTAGGACTACAAAACCAAGGCGCGCCTTATAATTTATATGACATGGCGGATGATGCTGCATTGCTATTAGAGCGCTTGGGCATTGAAAAGACTGATGTCATCGGTGCTTCAATGGGCGGCATGATTGCGCAAATCCTTGCAGCAAAATATTCAGATAAAGTAAATAGTTTAGGCTTATTATTTACTAGCAACAATCAGCCTTTTTTACCACCACCATTTCCTAAACAACTGTTCAGTCTGTTAGAAAGACCAAAATCGCAGGATGAAAATGGTATTGTTGATCATAGTTTAAAACTATTTAAGGTGATAGGCTCACCTGGCTACGTGAACCAACTCGAAGCCATGCAAACCGCACGTAAATTATATCAACGAAGTTATTATCCAGCGGGTGTACTTCAACAGTTTTTAGCAATATTATGTACAGGCTCGTTGCTACAACTGGACAAACAAATTCAGCAACCTACCCTTGTGGTACATGGTTCGCAAGATCGTTTGCTCCCACCAGGGCATGGTAAGGCTGTTGCGAAAGCGATTCCGGGCGCTAAGTTTGAATTAATCAAAGGAATGGGGCATGATATTCCTCCACACTTTATTCCTCATCTTAGCGAACTGTTTGCTCACCACTTTAAATCATAATCATTAGGACACTATGGCTGCATTACCATCTTTAAGACAGCTGTCATACCTCGTTACACTGTCTGAAACGTTACATTTTACAGAAGCGGCTCGCCGTTCTTTTGTAACTCAGTCGACTTTGTCGGGCGGGATCATGGAACTGGAGCGCCTGCTTGGCGGCGTACTGGTAGAACGTGATCGACAGAATGTACGTTTAACCCCATTGGGTGAACAAGTCGTAGCACGCGCCCGTGTTCTGTTAGCAGATGCACAGGACTTAATGCGTTTAAGCCGTGAAATGAGTGAGCCTCTCACAGGTGATTTACACTTAGGCGTGATTCCAACCATTGCCCCATTTATTTTGGCGCAACTGTTAGATGAAGTGCATAAGCAGCTACCTAAAATTCAATTGCATTTACACGAAGCGCAAAGTGAAAAAATTGTCGAAAAACTGGAACACGGCAATTTAGATATGGTGGTGTTAGCCCTGCCATTCGATACGCGTGGTTTGAAAGTGGCTGAAATTTCTAAAGAAGATTTGTTCTTGGTTTATCACAAGGGCGATCAAAAATCGGCGCAGGCCAATTCTTTAGATGATTTAGATTTATCGCGTTTAATGCTACTTGAAGAAGGTCATTGCTTACGTGATCACACTTTAAGTGCCTGCCCAATTGGTGAACGTAAAAACGATCATCGTTTAAAAGCCAGCTCTTTACCAACCTTGGTTGAAATGGTGTCTGCAAATTTAGGCTTTACCCTATTGCCTGAAATTGCAATTCATAATGCCATGATCAAATCGAATCCAGATTTACAGATCAAAAGTATTGAGGCTGCACCAAGCCGTACTTTGGCTTTAGTGACGCGTAAAAGCACGCCATTACAAAGTGAATTTGACGTTTTGCTGCAGATTTTACAGAAAATCACTCAAAACGCAGTCTAAATTTAGACACACGATCCAACATTTCATTAAGGAGCCAACATGGCTCCTTTTTTATTTTTCGTTCAAAAATGCGTATTGTTTTTGCAGTTCACTATGATTTAAGTGACTTATAAATATGAATAAGTTTTAAAATGTGAGATTCATCACAAATTCAACAATTCACTCTTACAACTGAACGAAAGAACGGTATCGAGTTACATTACTCACGTTTTCAACACATTTCAAAAAAAATATTCAGCAACAATTACTTATATTTACCATTTTTATATAAAAATCACTATATTTAAGGATATTCAGTTACAGCAATATCACGCACAATCTATTTATCAAAATTATTTATAGAACAGCACAGGAGTATTTGTCATGATTCACAGAGATCTCATTTTACCTGTGCCTGTTCTGCTGATTGATGATCAGGTAGAAGCATCACAAAATTTAAGCCACATTTTACAAAATTTTGGCTACCCTAAAGAGGTTCTACTTTGCAGCCCATCGCTCGCAAATGCAGTGCTGATGGTGCAGCAACATTTGCCTAATTTGGTATTTATCAATTTACAGTCTTGGTCAAAAGCTCAAATTGATTTTATCCAAAATCTCAAACTTTTCCGTAAAGATACCTTAATTGTGGCGGTGCTGCCTTCAAGTATGCCAAAACAATTGCTACAAGCTATTCATTTAGGCATTTCAGCCTATGTCTTTAGCGACCAATCTGCAACAGGCATGCAAAACCAGATTCGCACCATTTTACGTGGCGGCTCACCGCTAGACGGCAACTTAGCCAATGAAATCTTAGCCTGCGAACAATCCATTGTCGCACATGGTCATTCTTTGGCACTCTCTAAAACTGAACATGAAATATTGGCGCTTTCCGGACAAGGTTTACCTTCACAACAAGTTGCTGCCAACCTGAATGCTTCAGAACAACTGGTGCATGGTTATGTGAAAAGTATTTATCGGAAAATTATGAATGCGGATGATGCGATGTGCTGTTTTTCTTAAATTATTGATCAATAAATATCTATCAAAAATATAAGTCTTAAATAAATATTAGAAACAAAAAAAGAGCGATGTCTGGCATCGCTCTTTTTACCTGTTATAAATGTTTGAAACTAAACAATACTATCGGTCAGGATACGCTGCGCATTGTGTGGTTCTTCACCCTCAGCTGCTTTTACACGCACCCAAGTTCCATCACCCTGCAACAGCCATGCCTGTTGATTATCCTGCATATAGGTCAGCAAACCTTGTTCATAAATACGCTTTTTCAATGCAGGATCTTCTATCGGGAAACATGCTTCGACACGGTTAAAGAGGTTGCGATCCATCCAGTCCGCACTTGAGCAATAAATACGTGGATTGCCATTATTAGAGAAATAATAGACACGGGTATGTTCAAGGAAACGTCCGACAATCGAACGCACACGGATATTTTCCGATAAGCCCGGCAAACCTGGGCGCAAGCAGCAAATTGAACGGATGATGAGATCAATTTGCACACCCGCCTGAGACGCCTCGTACAATTTATTGATCAATTGCATTTCAGTCAGTGCATTCACTTTCACAATAATTTGTGCGGGCTTACCTGCTTTAGCATTGGCAATTTCTTCATCAATATAATTCACCAACTGTGCGTGCAGGGTAAATGGTGCATGCAACAACTTTTTCAGTTTTGCCATTTTACCCATGCCTGTTAGCTCTTGGAAAATACGATGCACATCTTCACACAGCTCTTTGTCTGTGGTCAGTAAACCATAGTCGGTATAAATACGCGCATTGCCTGCGTGGTAGTTACCTGTGCCTAAATGTACATAACGCACCAATTTATTATTTTCACGGCGCACCACCAAAATCATTTTGGCGTGGGTTTTATACCCCACAATACCGTACACAACCACAGCGCCCGCTTCTTGCAACACGTTAGCCACAGCAATGTTAGATTCTTCATCAAAACGTGCACGCAGTTCAATCACCGCAGTCACTTCTTTACCGTTTCGTGCAGCCTCTGCAAGCACTTGTACAATTTCAGAATCTGCGCCACTACGATATAAAGTTTGTTTGATTGCCAAGACTTGTGGATCACGTGCAGCTTCACGCAGCAAGTTAATCACGGGTGCAAAAGATTCAAACGGATGGTGTAATAAAATGTCTTGCTTTTGCATCGCTGAAAAAATATTTTCAGACTTTTTTAACACCTTTGGAATGGCGGGTGTATGTGAATCATAACGTAAATGTGGACGTTTAAAATTAGACAATAAACGCGCCAAGTTCACTGGGCCATCTACTTTATAAAGTTGTTCTTCTTCAAGATCGAACTCATCTAGCAAATAATCATAAATGGCTTTCGGGCAGTTGTGCGTTACTTCTAAACGTACCGCACGACCAAAACGGCGTGAGTTTAATTCGCCTTTTAGGGCTTTGGCCAAGTCTTCTACATCTTCATTTAACGCCAAATCTGCATTACGGGTCACACGGAATTGATAGCATCCAGTCGCAGTCATGCCCGGGAATAAGTCAGACACATGCTCATGAATAATTGCTGAAAGCATGACGTGGTGCTCTTTACCGCCTGTAAGTTCATCGGGTAAACGAACTACACGTGGTAATGAACGTGGTGCAGGAACAACTGCCAAATCAATTTGACGACCAAAAGCATCTTTCCCTTCTAAAGTCACAATAAAATTCAGACTTTTATTGACCAAACGTGGAAATGGATGTGCAGGGTCTAGGCTAATTGGGGTTAATACAGGGGCAACTTGCTCTTGGAAATATTTTTTCACCCATGCCGATTGTGCAGGGGTTAATTCACCACGACGTAAGAAACAAATGTCTTCTTCACGTAATTTTGGCAAAATTTCCTGATTTAAAATACGGTACTGGCGTTCAATAGCAGCATGTGCTGTTTTAGAAATTTGATCTAACACCTGCTTAGGGGTTAAACCATCTGGACTACGGCTTTCATTGCCCAAGTCCAATTGTTCCATCATGCCCGCAACACGAATTTCAAAAAACTCATCCAAGTTACGTGAAAAAATCAGCAGGAAGTTCATGCGTTCCAACAAAGGATGCAACGGATCGACAGCTTGCTCAAGCACGCGCAAATGGAAATCTAAAATAGACAGTTCGCGGTTAATGTAGCGATCATTATATGTATATTCTGTTTGCGCAGGAGTCGCGCCTGTTGCCGTATTCATACCCACCTATGCTTTTTTAAAATGTTTGGCACTGCTACAAGTATGCTTCAATTTTGTGACATTTTCATAAAAAAAGCCTAAAAAATTAGGCTTTGTGGATATTTTCACATTTTATAGTTTGTTTTCGCTCAATTTAGGGAATTTCCGCATAACGCATATAGCGCTGCACCATCTGTTTACGGGCTTTTAATGCCCCCGCATTACGATGTTCCTGAAAATATTTTGGATTGGTTAAAATCGCAGCCAAGAAAATTGCTTGATCACGGCTTAAACTTTTTGCACTTTTGCCAAAATAATGCTGTGCCGCAGCTTCGGCACCATAAATATTATCGCCAAATTCTACCGAGTTGAGATAGACCTCTAAAATACGCTGCTTTGACCACATGCGTTCCATCATCCATGTCGCCACAACTTCTTGCCCTTTACGCAAAAAAGATCGCTTATTGTATAAAAACAAATTCTTGGCGAGCTGCTGAGAAATTGTGGAACCACCTGCAACAACCTTGCCTTCATCTTTGTTCCGTTCCAGCGCAGTTTGAATACCTTCCCAGTCAAAGCCATGATGTTGCATAAATTTGCCATCTTCGGCAGTCACCACAGCTCGCTTTAAATTATCACTGAGTTGGTCATAGTCGCGCCATTGATGTTGTATAGGCTTACTCGGTTCAGCCCAATAATCCAAACGCATCATCATGGTCGATTGCACAGGCTGCGTACGCCACCACACCAAGCTGCTAAAAATCCATAATTGAACCAAAAGCACCACACTGACAAGAATTAACAAAGTTCGTATAAAAAAAGCTTTCATCTTGGTGCATGGCTCCTGAAGCGTTATTTTTTCGTGTTAAGCTTAGATTGATCACTACGACACAATATTCAAATATATGTCCCAACATCCCCCAAACCTGCGCAACAATAAAGTTGAAATTCACCTGTGGTGGATTACCGCAGCCCTGATTGCAATAAACGTGGCTTTGTTTGCATGGCAAGTGCTCAACGGCATGAACATTAGCAATCCTAGCCCGCAAGATGCAATACGCTGGGGTGCTGATTATGCACCTTTAACCTTTTTGGCGGAACCCATTCGCCTGTTCAGCAGCATGTTTTTTCATTTCGGTTTAGTACATTTAATGTTAAATATGTGGGCCTTGTATATTTTTGGCAGCGTCAGTGAACAGTTGTTTGGGCGTGTCTATTTTATAGTGTTATATGTTTGCGCGGGTTTGATGGGTAGCCTGCTCAGTGGCTATGTCAGCATTCAAGACAGCTATACCCTGCTCGAACAAGGTGTCGCTAATCCAAAGCTGTTACCTAGCGTGGGTGCAGGTGCATCGGGTGCAGTGATGGGACTTGGAGCTGCACTGACGGTATTGGCGTTATTGCCCCAATTACCTCGCCAAAAATTTCTGTTGGATGGCAAGACTTTGGTGATGGTGATGGCACTGAACTTAGGTATGGGCTTTATGATCAGTGGCATTAATAATGCTGCACATATTGGCGGCATGCTCATGGGCGCAGCCATGACACTCATTTGGTACCTTGGACAACGCAGCAAACACAGTAACTTAGTGAACAGTTTTGCGATGCTCCTTGCACCATTGGGTTGTGCTGCATTTTACTGGTATTGCCATAAACTGCTTGCTCCAATTCAACCCCTTTGGCAAGAACTGCTTAGCATGATGCAACGCAGTCTGGGTTGAACAATCAACCTTTACAGCAAGTAAAACAACATCAACTAGAGATGAATCAGGACTGATTCATCTCCCTTAAACTTTGCAGTGGCGGAATATCGCATAAATAACTTAAACGATAACGTCCAATCAAGGCACACAGCACGGTCATAAATACAGGCAAAATCAGCCAGATTTCCCAATGTGGTTGCAGCATTAAATCCATGCGGTAACTGGCAACAGCACTAATGACTTCGGCAAATAAACACGCCACTATTCCCGCTATAAAGCCCATAAAACCGATTTCCAGACTCAACATACGTTTGAGTTTTTGTTTAGAACTACCAAAAGAACGCAGTAATGCGACTTCGCGTTTGCGCTCATCCATCAGCAAGTTTAAACACGCGATTAATACCAACAGCCCAGACACACTCACCAAAATGGCTAAAATGGTGATGATCTGCACCAACACATTCACAATGCGTTTAATTTCATCCAAAATTAGGCTGACATCAATAAACACTGTGTTGGCAAATTGCTGAATCAATTGAATTAGTTTCGGTTTATCTGCTTCAGGCACATAGAAACTGCCCAAATAACTGCCTGCATTTTCATCCATAGTGTGCGGTGAAAAAATAAAGAAAAAATTTGGACTAAAGCTTTCCCACTCCACCGTACGCAGATTAATCACTTCGGCTTCAAGTATGCCTTCAGGCAAACTAAAACTGAGTCGATCACCAATTTGAATGCCCAACTCGGCAGCCGTATCTGCTTCTACTGACACTTGTCCCACTGCACTGAAATTGGCTTGCCCATTTACAATGATATTATCGGCAGGATAACGGTCAGACTGTGTCAGGTTGAGTTCGCGTCTTAACGTATTGCTTTGCTGAATTAAGGCGTCGGCAAAAGGTTGATCATTTTTGGCGACCAAACGCCCGCGTATATTTGGATAAAGTGGCGTGCTGTGCCACTGCTGCTGCGTTAATTGTTGTTGAAACTCAGGCATATCAAACGGTGGCAAGCCGTAAACAAACTGATTGGGTGTTCCTTCGGGCAATTGCTGCTGCCAACGATCTAGCAGGTCGGTACGCAACACTGCAAGTACCGTAATTAAACTTAATCCTAAAGCCAATGCAGTAATTTGAAATGCCGTGACAGCAGGCGCACGAATATACGCTGCGAGTCTGCCTTTAGAATGACGCAATAATTTTAATAAACTCCACACCACTCCATACAGCAATACGCACAGCGCAATAATCGCACCAATCACCCATGTACTAAGCACTAAACTTTCGGTCAAGACCACACAAAATACGATTAGACTTAGCGTCCCTGTAAGCAACATCCACCACCAAGCGCGCATGCTTTTGTCTTGTTGGCGAATCACGCGAATCGGTGCGGTATTCAGCAATTGCAATAAATTAGGCAGCACAAAACCCAACAACACTACAGCACTCGTGAGCATGGCGATTGGCAATGGCCCAAGCAACATTTCAATGGCTGAAAATTGAATTTCCAGGTGCGGAATCAGTTGCAGCATGATTTGCAACAAAGCATAGCCCAACGTCACGCCCAAAATACTGCCAATGCCCATAGCGATAATTAAGACCAAAGCAAGCAAAGCCAAATAAGCGGCTAAAATTTGTCGTTTACTTGCACCAATACAACGTAATAAGGCGATATGATCCTGATTTTGTTGCACATAGCGCTGACTGGTCAAACCAATCGCAATCCCACACAATAAAATGGTCAGGATATTCGCTAACTGTAAAAAGGTATCTAAATTGGCAATGGGGCGCATTAAGCGAGTATTGCCTTCACTGGCATTGCGTAGTCTTAAACTACTTTGTTCTTCAAAGTTTTGTTCAGGGCTGGCCGTTTGCTGTGCCTGTGCAGGCTGTTGTGTATGTGTTTTAAAATACTGCTCAAAATTTTGTGTATCTTTGGCGCTGCCTGCCAACAACAAACGGTAATCTATGCGGCTACCCACTTGAATCGCGTGGGTACGTGCCACATCGGCCTGTGAAATAATTACTGTCGGCGAAAAACCTGAAAAACCGAGTTCCTGATTAGAATCATGTTCAATTTTGGCAGTCACGGTAAATGCTGCATCGGCAATATTCACCGTTTCACCAAGTTTAACGTGAAGCAAATCCATGGCACGTTGGCTGAGCCAAATTTCACCAGATTGAATCTTGTCCGCTGCAGGACTCACCCTCAATTCACCACGTAACGGAAAATTGTGCTCAATCGCTTTGACATTCACCATCACAAATTGCGCTTGAGTATGTGCCATCGAACTAAATACAGTCACATGCGACTGTTGTAACTGATGTGCAGTCGCCTGATCCTGCCAGTCTTGCGCAATGGGCTCATTGTCACTCAGGACTAAATCACCCGCCAACATTTCTGCCGCTTGCAACGCTACCGCATTTTGAATTTGTTCATTGCTAAACTTTAAGGCCGTGGTCGCACTAATCGCTAAAGTCAGCGCAATAATCAGTAAATATACACCACTGCTTTTAAAACTCTGCTTTAACAGCGGATGAAATAATGCGTTCATTTCATCCTCCTGTTATGGCAGCAGTTGGCTTAGCTGCAAATTGCTCAACCAATTGCCCATCAATTAAGGCATAGTGACGCTGACATTGTGCCGCCAGTTTCGGGTCGTGCGTGACCAACACCAAGGTTGTGCCCAACTCGCGGTTCAATTCAAATAACAATTGCTCAATTTCAGTTGCAGTTTCCCCATCCAAGTTTCCTGTCGGTTCATCGGCAAAAATAATTTTAGGTTCACGAATTAAAGCGCGTGCAATGGCGACACGTTGTTGCTCACCTCCCGAAAGCACTTTCGGCGTTTGCTGTGCTTGTCGTTCTAAACCCACACGTTTCAGCAAGTTGAGGGCTTTTTGTTCTGCCTCTGCATATTTAAATTTTTCCTGCAAACGTAGTGGCAACATCACATTTTCCAGTGCCGTCAAATGCGGCAATAACTGAAATGACTGGAACACAAAACCAATATGCTTTAAACGAACTTCTGCACGTTGTTCTTCGTTTAATTCTGCAATTGACTCACCACATACCACCAATTTTCCACTGCTGGCCTGATCTAATGTTGCCAAAATACCCAATAAGGTCGATTTTCCTGAACCCGAACGACCTGTAATGGCCACTTGTTCACCTTCCTGAATATCGAAGTTTAAATTCTCAAAAATGGTCAATTGTTTTTGTGCAAGTTGTATCTTTTGTGTCAAATTTTGGGCAGAAATAATCGTTTGTGGCATGATATTAGATTCTTTAGTGTTTTGAGTCATACGTTTCCCATTATGCAAAATCGCAATCTAACTAGTCGTGTCTTCCCGCGTGTGTTGCTGCTCGGACTATGTTTCAGCCCATTCGTGGTATCTGCAAAAACCATTATGATTGTAGGTGACAGCTTAAGTGCAGGTTACGGCATACAACCACAACAAGGTTGGGTTCACTTATTGCAAAAACGTTTAGAACAACAGTATCCGAAACAGCATAAAGTGGTCAATGCAAGTGTCAGTGGCGAAACCACCAGCGGCGCTTTGGCGCGTCTGCCTAAATTGCTGCAGACCCATCGTCCAGACGTTGTAGTCATTGAGTTAGGCGGAAATGATGGCTTGCGTGGACAACCGCCACAAATGATTCAAAAAAATTTAGCGAACTTAATTCAGCATAGCCAAAAAGCCAAAGCGAAAGTGGTGATTTTTGGGATGAAAATGCCGCCAAATTACGGCTCGGCGTATAGCAAAGCATTTGAAAATAACTATAAAGTGGTGAGTCAGCAATATAAAGTCAAATTACTGCCATTTTTTATGGAAGGTATTGCGGGCAATAAGCAATTGATGCAAAAAGATTTAATTCATCCAAATGCCAAAGCTCAGCCTATTTTGCTAAATAATGCTTATCCATATATCAAAGGCGCTTTATAAAGCGCCTTTGAGGAAAATCTAATTGCTGTGCGGTTCGGATTAAAAATCAAAAAAAACCACTTCACCTGTTTCCAGTGAATATTCTGCACCGACTACTTTCAACTGACCTTGTTCAATCAGGTTTTCTAAAACTGCTGAACCATGACGCAATTGATTTACCGACGCAAATACATTGGAACGTACTGCATGCTTAGACAATTTCGCCAAATCATTTTTCAGTTCAGTCTGCATTAAGGTTTCAACTGAAGGGCGAACACGGTTCACAATCGACATTAAATTTGCCGATGGTGGACAGTCTGGGCACATTAAAGTATCAATTGTCGCTTGAATTGCACCACAGTGACTGTGTCCTAAGACAACAACCACAGCACAGTCATAACGCTCTGCCGCAAATTCAACACTACCTACCTGTGATGGCGCAACCACGTTGCCCGCAACACGAATTACAAAAAGATCACCCAATCCTTGGTCAAATACCATTTCTGCAGGAACACGTGAATCTGAACATCCTAAAATAATGGCAAATGGATTTTGGTCTTCTGCCATTTCTGCACGCTGTTGGTGCGACAATTGCTTCGGATGTCTGGTATCACCAGAAACAAAACGTTGGTTTCCTTGTTTAAGACGTTCTAAAGCTTCTTGAGCTGTTAGCATTCTTGATTTACCACCGATCTTTGAAGTTGCGATATTCTAAAGCCAGTTTTTATGAATGTCACTTGCAAAAAAATATGCAGCTGCGCTTTTCTTTATTCATTTTTGTTATAAATTTTTTCACTTTTTATTGAGATAGGTCACACTTTCTACCAATTTCAAAGCTTTGATCAAAAAAGCAAGGGATGACTTTCATTTTTAAACGCCTACAATAGACAGAATACACTTGTGCAATTAGACCTAAGAGCTAGTGCCTATCATTATTGGAGCCTGTTTTGGGTTCGTCAGGGGAAGACGTTTTCATGATGAAATTTATTCGATCACGTTATCTACATACGACTTTATTGGCTTTGGGACTAAGTACATCTTGCCTTGTGCAAAGCGCTGCGCCCAATCCATATACCTTCACAAAAAACAATAACGCCAGTAACAGCAACGCAACTGAACTTAAACTATTACAAAATCATTTTCAGCAACAGCGCAAACAAGCAGGACTAAGCTCTAAAAGCATTCGTGTTGGAGATGTCGTCTGGAGCTATAACGAAGGTGGCTCGCACAGCAAACCCACAATTTTATTGATTCATGGTTTGGCAGGCACACGTGATAATTGGAACCGTGTCGCGCAATTTTTAACCCCACATTATCATGTGATTATTCCAGATTTACCCAATAGCGGTGACACCAAAACTCCAAGCAATTTTGATAATTCAGTTCCGAATGTAACTTCACAACTGCGTCAATTTATTGAAGCAATTGACTGTGAAGAAAACTTACACGTGGCAGGACATTCTTTAGGCGGCTCAATTGCAACCGTGTATGCCTCGCAATATCCTTTTGATACGCAAAGTTTATTTTTACTCAATAGTGCAGGCATTTATAAACTTGCTAATACGCCTTACACCAAAAATCCATTATCTTTAAATGACTTAATTGTGAGCAAACATGGCGATTTAGCCGACGTCGCCAAACAAATCATGCAAAGCCCGCCTGCCATGACCTCACAAATTCAACATGCGCAAGAAGAAGTCCTGATTTCTCGCTCAGAACAAACCCGTAAAGCAATTGAGCAAATTGTCAAACTCAACCGTATTTATACTCCAGACTCATTTGCACGTTTAGCAGGATCAATTGAAGCACCGACCCTGATTTTATGGGGTAAGCAAGATCGCATTATTAATGTTGAAGTGGCGAAGGAATTACAATCTTTACTCAAACGCGCCGAAACACCTGTGATTCTTAATAATGTTGGACACATGCCGTTATTGGAAGCTGAAAAACAAGTCGCACAATATTATTTGCCGTTTCTGGCTAAAACTCAGAACCTAAAAAACCCACTTGCTGATAAACTGATTCCTCTAAATTAATTATTATATAAAACCTTCATGCAGAAACATCCCATCATTGAGCAACTAATTGAAGCTCAGCTTGATTTTTTAGATCAAGAATTTAACCAAAGTGAAATGGTACAAACTGAATTTGTGCAGTTTTACCAATGGTTTCGCAAACAAAGCTTACAAGATTTATGGACATCTGAAGCCATTCATCAACTGATTCAACATCAAATTTTAAATACACCTGCCAGTTCATTTTTAGTGGAACAAATTGCTGAGCATATTCGTTTTGCACTGGTACACCCTGTTAATGACAGCAGTAAAATTGCCGATGTGATACCTGTGCTGACCATCGACAAAATTGCACAATATGTTGCAAGTAAAAGTGGACATCGTCAGCGTTTGATTAAAGCCGTGGTGAATAATCCTGCCTTTGCCGCCATGATTACCCAACTCATTCAACATTCCATTCAGGATTATATGGATAATTCGGTGATCGCCAAAAGCGTGCCTGGCGTATCGCGTTTTATGAAAATGGGTAAATCGGTTTTGGAAAGCGTTACCGATACCAATTTAGACCAGACCATTCAGCATTATTTGCAAAAAAATGTGCAGAAGCTGACTCAAATGAGCGAGTCGGTGCTTAATCAACATTTTGATGAGGAAAAACTGTATCACTTCCAAGCCAATTTATGGCACAAAGTTAAAGACTTGCCACTTTCCGTTTTAAAAAATTATATTGAAGTACAAGACCTATCCCAAACTGTCAATTTAGGACATGAAATTTGGGATCATTTACGCCAAAGTGACTATTTGAAACAGCAAGTGCATGATGGGGTTTATGCGTGGTATGTACGCAATCAGGCGCGCCCTTTTGACTTGTTATTGCACGACTTAAACATTGATGAAGCGCTAGTCCAACAACAATTACAACAACTGTTAAATCCAGTCATTCAAAAAATGATCGCTGAAGGCTATTTAAAGCAACGTGCGCGCCATTATTTAGAGAAATTTTATTATTCTGAAAAAACACAACAAATTTTAAATCTACAAACGAATGAATAGGGTCTGTTGACAATTTCAGATAAAAAATAACCTCCTAAAATTTAGGAGGTTATTTTTAAGCGAGGCTTAGAGCTTATTTAAAATAAGCACCTTCAGATTGACTGTGGTCAGTCTGATCCACCACACGCATCAATTCAGGTACGTGTTGTTTCAAGGTTGTTTCAACACCTTGCTTTAAAGTCACATCAATCGCTGAACATCCTTGGCAACCGCCACCAAATTTCAATACTGCAGTTAAGCCGTGTTCTTCATCTTCAACCACTTCAACCAAAGCACAGTTACCACCATGCCCTGCTAAACCTGGGTTAATTTCAGACTGTAAAACATAAGTAATGCGTTCTTCTACTGAAGCATCTGGGCCTACGCGTGGCACTTTTGAGTTCGGTGCACGGAAAGTCAATTGACCACCAAAACGGTCTTTGTTGTAGTCAATTACGGCATCCAATAAATATGGAATAGACGGCGTATCAATAAATGCAGGAAAGTCTGGATATTCCTGTTTGTAGTCTGTAGGTACAACTTCATCGGGCGCACTATAAGCCATGCAACATTCAGCACGCGGTGTACCAGGATTTTCCACAAAAACACGCACACCAATACCCGGTGTATTTTGCTTTGCCAATAAATCCTTCAAATACTCTTGAGCAGTTGGCGTAATCAATAAGTTTGGAATTTCATCTACAACTGCTGTGCTGCTGTTCTCAGTCGACATAACAATAATTTCCTCAAGCTGAAGTGGCTATTTTAACTGAAGATGCGGGGGAATAAAAAAAAATCAACCAAAATTGTCGGATTTATTCCTAAAGTTCGACTCAAACTCAGTTTTGATGCATTATTACAGCAGAATTCAAGTAAAAGAATAGGCGTTTATGCTCGATTTACCTTTTAATCATACCGTGACCATTATCATTATTACGGTCATTGTGTCTATGTTGGCGTTTTCCAAACAAGAATTAATGAATCGTCTGATTTTTTGGCCGCCTGCTATGCAACGTGGTCAATATGACCGCTTCATTACCCATGGTTTTGTGCATGCCGATGGTGCGCATTTGCTGTTCAATATGATTACCCTGTTTTTCTTTGGCAGCATTATTGAAAGTTTTTATCGCCAATACGTCTATGATTTAGGCTTTGTTTTATTCTATTTGGGTGGTTTAATCGCCGCGATTATTCCAAGTTATTTAAAGCATAAAAATGACCATCGTTGGGCCAGCTTAGGCGCATCTGGTGCTGTATCTGCGGTGTTGTTTGCCTATATTTTGTTTGAGCCGTGGAAGTTGATTTTCGTGTTCTTTATTCCAGTGCCTGCCATTATTTTTGCAATACTGTATGTAGCGTATAGCATTTGGTCGGGTAAACGCGGCAATTCCAATATTAATCACAGTGCGCATTTATGGGGTGCGGCCTATGGTGTGATTGTGACTATTTTAATTGAACCACGCATCTTGCCTCACTTCCTGAATAAACTGGCGCAACTGCCGTTTTAACTTTTGAAACTATAACGACTCGGTACATCTACCACTGAGTCGTTGCTACTTTAAAGAATTTTCAAATCCGTCAATAGACTGCTTTCATAAATCCGCTTAACACCATCATTTATTGCCTCTCATCTTCAGCCTCTCTCATTGGGCAAAACGACTTTCAATCGTCATTTTATGAACTGCTGATAAGTATTTTTGATTGATGAAAGCATCTGAATGATCCAATACAGCATAAAGCACACAACAAATAACATGCAGTTACTCGACAAGCACTTATACTAAGAATATAAAGACTAAAACTATCAAGCAATTAGGAGTCAGCCATGAAAAAGTTTGCACTTCTAAGCGCCCTGTTACTCAGTCTAGGATTAAGCGCCTGTGCCGTACATACCCCTGAAGGCAGTGTAGTGATTGATCCTGACCGCACGATCTACCCGAAAGGCTATTATCCACACCAACATCCGCATGGTGATGGTGATTTTTGTCCTCCAGGTTAGGCGAAAAAAGGACGTTGTTAAGCTGTTGGTCTGAATAAATAAAACATTGTTGATACAGCATCAGACTCATTTATGATTAGAACCTAAACATTTAAACACTGACCTTTAAATCTCAACAACATTTCATTCACATTAAAAACCTTTACACTTCGTGAAGGTTTTTTTATTCAAATTTCACTCAATTTTGGTAGTTTTTGCTACCCCATATCGCAACTTGGCATAGATAATGTATACATCTGTATATTAATTTCAATTTAGTTTGCGAGTTTTTGCATGTCCACTTCTTACGATGGCTTACAGTTTCCAATTCATCCAGAAAATCATAAACCCAGCACCTCAAGCACGGGCAAACAAATTATTGCCGAAGCCTTAGCCACAGTCGATCATCAAAGCTCAGTCGATGCTTTGGCAGAAAAAAACTGGCGTAAACACTATCCAAAATACTTTAAAGCCCTCGTGACCAATGGTATTCGTGAACAAGCTAACGCAATTCAAATTGCAGAAGATGGTTTAAGAAAAGCGCATCAAAGTTTTGAGTTTTATCGTCATGAGCAAAAATATGTGCTGAAAGATGTCATGCTCTTGCCTACTGAAACTTTACATACCTTTAAATTACAAGGCAGCAGCCAAGCAGCACCCGAATGGTATGTGCCGTATCGTGGGCAAAAGTTACAAGGTCAAGCTCTACTAGATCAAATTGCAATTTGGCTAGCAGCAGGCATTATTGAACCAAGTCATGCCGAAGCGTTAAATGCTGCAATCGCGCATCCTGAATGGTTTGATTTGTCTGACCGTAACATGGTGCTATTTGGTGCAGCTTCAGAAGCAGGGCCACTCACATGGTTAGCCAAATGGAAAGCCAATATTATTGCAGTCGATTTACCAAATAGCCGTGTGTGGAATAAAATTTTAAGCACTGTGCAACAAGGCAATGCCACCTTATATGCACCCAGTACAACACAACTCGCGGCAGATACCCCACTTGATATTTTAACAGAACAATTGGGTGTAAATCTGCTAACGCAAACCCCAGAAATTGCACAATGGTTAGCTCAAAAACCTGAAACGCTAGATTTAGCAGCCATTGCCTATTTAGATGGTGAAAAACACGTGCGTGTTGCGATGGCGATGGATGCCATTATGCAATATGTCAGCGAACACAAAGCTGATAGCAGCCTTATGTTTATGTGTACCCCAACCGATGTTTATGCCGTTCCTGAAGAAGTGATTAGCGCATCGGCAGAGAAGTTTCAGCAGCGTTCACAAGGGCAAAAGCTACTCACCAAAAGTATTGAAACCATTTCACGCAGTCATTTCTTCCAAAAGAATCTGCATAATTTAATTGCTTCAGACAATGGTCAACATTATGGTATTGCCGACTGTTTGGTGGTTGAACAAGGGCCAAACTATGCTTTAGCAAAACGCATCCAGCAATGGCGTGCAATTTTAGCGCGTCATCAAGGACAGCATGTCAGCATCAATATTGCACCTTCGACCACCACACACTCTGTGACCAAAAATCCATTACTCAAAGCAGCATTTAGTGGCGCAAGTTTGTTTGATGTTGAAGCATTTAGCCCTGAAACCACCAATGCGATTATGGCGGCATTGTGGATTCATGACTTACGCAATCCAAACTCGGCAGCCAATCCTGAAGTGAAACTTGAGCATCCGCTCGAATTGATGATGGAAGGTGCGAACCATGGTGGATTGTGGCGCGTGGCGTATTTGGCACGAACGGCCCTACCTTTCGCTGCGCTCTATGGCTTTGCTGCAGATAAATTACCGCTGGACAAAGTCATCCAAAAATTTAAAAAATAATGTAAACCGCTAATCTATCTATTCAAAAACTTGCCTGCAAATATTTCTCTAGACTGATCTGCAGGTATAAAAAAGCGCTGTATCATCACAGCGCTTTTTTATACCACTCAAAAAAGTTGAGAATGGATTAAAACACTTTTAAGAACAACCAGAACAAGCTACCCGATAAACAAATTGTCGCAGGTAAAGTGAAAATCCAAGCCGAAAGAATTGTACGCACCATTTGGAAATTCAGACCCGATTTATTTGCCACCATGGTACCTGCCACCGCACTGTTCAGTACGTGTGTAGTTGAAACTGGCATCCCCAAACCATCTGCAGCAGCAATAGTTGACATTGCCACAAGCTCGGCAGACATACCTTGACCATAAGTCATGTGCTGCTTACCGATACGTTCACCAACAGTCACCACAATACGTTTCCAGCCGACCATCGTACCCAAGCCTAGTGCTAAGGCAACGGCAACTTTGACCCAAGTTGGAATGTATTGTAAGAATGAATCTAAATGGCTGCGGTAGCTTTTAACCACTTTTTTCTGTTCTTCCGACATTTCAGGCAAGGCATTGGCTTTGTCTAAACGCTTGAATGAAGTCGTGCTTAAATACATATCATTACGCATTTCTGCTACTTCAGCTTCAGGCACATCTTTCAAGTTGCCATATTGACCCACACGCTCACCCAAATGATCCGTTAAGCTTGCCAAAGCAGGCACGACTTCAGGAGTAATTTCTTTGGTCTGAATATAACTAGTAATAATCTGACGCGCTTTTTCATCTGGCATATCGGCATGTTGTGGATAAATCACATCAGCCGTTTGCGTTGAAAGCTGCTGGAACGATTGAATGTGGTTTTGGCCTAACTCTTTATTTAATGAGTACGCCAACGGGACAATCCCGATCAAAATCAACATGATTAAACCCATGCCTTTTTGACCATCGTTTGAACCATGCGCAAAACTTACCCCAGTACAAGTAAAAATTAGAATGGCACGAATCAGTGGTGGTGGTGGCTTATTGCCTTCAGGCGGCTGGAACAACTCCATTTGTTTCTTGAAGATTTTTTTCACCAAGAAGAACAAAATCGCAGCAAAAGCAAAACCAATCAGTGGCGAGAACAATAAAGCCTTGCCCACTTTCATGACTTGTTCCATATCTACACCACTTGCACCCGCACCTGAGTTAATCAAGTAGTTCATAATCCCCACACCTAAAATCGAACCGATTAAAGTGTGCGAACTTGAAGCAGGAATACCGAAGTACCACGTTCCCAAGTTCCAGACAATCGCGGCAATCAACATGGCAAAAACCATGGCAAAGCCTGCGCCTGAACCGACATTCATAATTAGTTCGACTGGAAGTAAGGCAATAATACCGTAGGCAACTGCGCCACTGGCGACCATCACCCCAAGGAAGTTACAGAAACCCGCCCACATTACTGCCACAGGTGCAGACAGGGCATTGGTATAAATAACCGTTGCCACTGCGTTAGCTGTGTCGTGGAAACCATTCACAAATTCAAAGCCTAAGGCAATGAATAAAGCGGTCGCCAATAAAATCACCGAGTACATGCTTAGCGCAGGCACGTGGGATAAATCCGCAGACAATTGGAAACCAATATAAATAAGGGTAGAAACGATGATCGTTAAAAACACCGGCATAAAAAATTTCGGTGTAGGCACATGAACATTGGTCGATTTAGTGGTCGACTTGTGTGCTGAATCTACAGGAGTTGGATTAGAATTCATGCAAGCAGAAAAGAGGATTTAAAATCCCCTTATTGTTCAATTAAATTGTGACAATTATATGACAAAGAGCTGCTATATAAAGCAACTTTCATACTTTATTTTCACACTTTAAGCTGTTTTTTTTGTGCATAAAATTAAAATTAACATTTAAATTTAAACACTTAGAATAAATAAACCTACTTTTCTTATGCCATTCTCTCAAATTTAGATTGTTACACCTTTGTCATATTTGCCTAAAGTGTCAGACAAAATTCACCGTGAGCCAATTTTGCCTGAGCAATATGACAAAGCGATGACGCATCAAAGTAAAATCAAAATTAGAATGTTCCTCATCACAACTTTTATTTAGGTTCAAAAGCTACAGCAAAATCCTAAAAATACTGCTTTATGCACTATTTTTACGACTTCCACTCTCTCTGGTCGCTTCAAGTGCACGAAAGCCGTGCGAACTCTGCTAAAATAGCGCTCATTTCGGATTCAGTCATAAAGGGTTTTTTATGTCCACGCTTACCACCCTGAAAGCGCTTCTTGCCCAAAGAATTTTAATTATCGATGGTGCTATGGGTACTATGATTCAACGCCATCAATTGGAAGAAGCCGATTATCGTGGTGAGCGTTTTGCAGATTGGGCACATGACCTCAAAGGCAACAATGATTTATTGGTACTGACCCAACCGCACATTATTCAGGGTATTCACGAAGCCTACTTAGATGCGGGTGCAGACATTATTGAAACCAACAGCTTTAACGGCACACGCGTTTCTATGTCTGACTATCACATGGAAGATTTGGTTCCAGAAATTAACCGCGAAGCAGCGCGTTTAGCCAAAGCTGCCTGTGAAAAATATTCAACACCAGACAAACCACGTTTTGTGGCAGGTGTACTTGGGCCAACATCGCGTACCTGTTCAATTTCACCAAATGTAAACGACCCTGCATTTCGTAACATTAGCTTTGATGCACTCAAAGAAAACTATATTGAAGCTGCGCATGCCTTAATTGAAGGTGGTGCAGATATCCTGCTCATTGAAACTGTATTTGACACCTTAAACTGTAAAGCTGCGATTTTTGCGGTCAAAGAAGTGTTTAAACAGCTCGGGCGTGAATTGCCGTTGATGATTTCAGGTACCATTACCGATGCTTCAGGACGTACCTTAACGGGTCAAACTGCAGAAGCTTTCTGGAACTCGGTACGTCATGGCGATTTACTTTCAATTGGTTTTAACTGTGCTTTGGGCGCAGATGCCATGCGTCCACACGTTAAAACCGTTTCAGACGTTGCCGATGTGTTTGTTTCTGCACACCCGAACGCGGGCTTACCCAACGCATTTGGTGGTTATGATGAAACGCCTGAAGAAACCGCAGCTTTCCTCAAAGAATTTGCTGAAAGCGGCTTGATCAATATTACAGGCGGTTGCTGTGGTACAACGCCTGATCATATCCGCGCGATTTACAATGCGGTAAAAGACATTCCACCACGTAAAATTCCAGAAATTAAACCTGCCTGTCGTTTAAGTGGTTTAGAACCATTTAACATTTATGACGACTCTTTATTTGTGAACGTGGGTGAACGTACCAACGTCACAGGCTCTAAAAAATTCTTACGTTTAATTCGTGAAGAAAACTTCGCCGAAGCTTTGGATGTTGCACGTCAGCAAGTCGAAAGTGGCGCACAAATCATCGACATCAACATGGATGAAGGCATGCTCGATTCAGAAGGTGCGATGGTGCACTTCCTGAACTTGGTGGCTTCTGAGCCTGATATTTCCCGTGTACCCATCATGATTGACTCATCTAAATGGGAAATCATTGAAGCAGGCTTAAAATGTGTACAAGGTAAAGCCGTTGTTAACTCCATTTCCTTAAAAGAAGGATATGATGAGTTTGTCGAAAAAGCCCGCCTCTGCCGCCAATACGGTGCAGCCGTTATTGTGATGGCTTTTGACGAAGTGGGACAGGCCGACACAGCAGCACGTAAACGTGAAATTTGTAAACGCTCTTATGATGTGTTGGTCAATGATGTTGGCTTCCCTGCTGAAGACATTATTTTTGACCCGAACGTGTTTGCAGTTGCCACTGGTATTGAAGAACACAACAACTACGCGGTCGATTTCATTGAAGCCACTGGCTGGATTAAACAAAACTTGCCACACGCCATGATTTCGGGTGGTGTATCGAACGTATCCTTCTCTTTCCGTGGTAACGAACCTGTACGTGAAGCCATTCACGCTGTATTCCTCTACCATGCAATTCAGCAAGGCATGACCATGGGGATTGTCAACGCAGGTCAGTTGGCCATTTACGATGACATTCCAAAAGAACTCAAAGAAGCGGTTGAAGCCGTTATTTTGAACCAAAACCAAGGTGAAACTGGTCAGGACGCCACAGAAAAACTGCTGGAAGTGGCCGAAAAATATCGTGGTCAGGCAGGTGCGCAAAAAGCCGAAGAAAACTTGGAATGGCGTAATGAATCTGTCGAAAAACGTCTTGAATATGCCTTAGTCAAAGGTATCACCACCTTTATTAATGAAGATACTGAAGAAGCACGTCTAAAAGCCAAACGTCCTTTAGATGTAATTGAAGGCCCATTAATGGACGGCATGAACGTTGTGGGTGACTTGTTTGGTGCAGGTAAAATGTTCCTGCCTCAAGTTGTGAAATCTGCCCGTGTGATGAAACAAGCCGTTGCATGGCTCAACCCGTACATTGAAGCTGAAAAAACCGAAGGTCAGTCTAAAGGTAAAGTTTTGATGGCAACGGTAAAAGGTGACGTTCACGACATTGGTAAAAACATTGTGGGCGTGGTGTTAGGCTGTAATGGTTACGATATTGTCGATTTAGGCGTGATGGTACCTGCAGAAAAAATCCTGCAAACGGCTATTGACGAAAAAGTCGATATTATTGGTTTGTCTGGCCTGATTACCCCATCTTTAGATGAAATGGTTTTTGTTGCCAAAGAAATGCAGCGTAAAGGCTTTAATATTCCATTATTGATTGGTGGTGCGACCACATCTAAAGCACATACAGCAGTTAAAATTGATCCACAGTTCTCAAATGATGCAGTGATTTACGTTGCCGATGCTTCGCGTGCCGTGGGTGTTGCAACAACCTTGCTCTCTCCAGAAATGAAACCTGCTTTTGTTGCAGAGCATCGTGCGGAATACGCTAAAATTCGTGAACGTATTGCCAATAAGCAACCAAAAGCTGCGAAATTGTCGTATGCAGAAGCCATCGACAATGGTTTAAAAATTGATTGGGACAACTACACGCCTGCAGTACCAAAATTAATTGGTACACAAGTGCTGACCAATTACCCGCTTGAAACCTTGTTGCCATACTTTGACTGGACACCATTCTTTATTTCTTGGAGTTTGGCGGGCAAATTCCCGAAAATTCTGGAAGATGAAGTGGTGGGCGAAGCTGCAACCGACTTATATAACCAAGCGCAAGCCATGCTCAAAGATATTATTGCAAATAATCGCTTTGATGCACGTGCAGTCTTTGGGATTTACCCTGCCAACCGTTCTGCGGCAGATTCAGTACAAGTATATGATGCAGCACGTAATCAAGTAACGCATACCTTCCATCATATTCGTCAACAGTCAGACAAAGTCACAGGTAAACCAAACTTGTCTTTGGCAGACTTTGTCGCAACTACAGAGCAAGGGCAAGATTACTTGGGCGGCTTTACCGTGTCGATTTTTGGTGCGGAAGAAATGGCCAATGAGTTTAAAGCCAAAGGCGATGACTATTCTGCCATTTTGGTGCAGTCTTTGGGTGACCGTTTTGCAGAAGCATTTGCAGAGCATTTGCATGAGCGTATTCGTAAAGAATTCTGGGGCTATCAGCCAAATGAGCAGCTAAGTAATGAAGAGCTAATTAAAGAGAAATATGTGGGGATTCGTCCTGCACCAGGCTACCCTGCTTGCCCTGAACACTCTGAAAAAGCGACACTGTTTAACTGGTTAGGTTCAACTGAAAAGATTGGCACACAGCTGACCAGCAGCTTTGCGATGTGGCCGCCTTCATCTGTGAGTGGCTTCTACTATGCCAACCCTGCTTCTGAGTACTTTAACGCAGGTAAAATCTCGTTAGATCAGCTTGAAGATTACGCACAGCGTAAAGGCTGGAGTTTAGATGAAGCGAAGCGTTGGTTAGCTCCAAACTTGGATGATTCGATTAATTAATTGCTTTATGCCGCTTGGGTAGTTCATCGGCCCATGCGCTCTACATAATGTCATTTCAAAAACCAGTGAATTGTATAATTCACTGGTTTTTTGTTTAATGGGACAGTTCGTTATTTAGTCTGAGGTTATTGAGTGATTAGTCTGTTAGAGGTGTTTTTCACCTTTACACAATGGGTAAGGCATTCAGCTAAACGAACCCCACAGAGAGAACAAAGCGACTACTATTAAGTTAGTAGCCGCTTTTCCACCTATTTTGCCTTGTGATGAATGAGAGTAATTACTATTCATCAACAATCATCAGTAGAGGTTATAGCTTACTCCTAAACAGCTATTGAAGTGACTTTCTTTGCACCACCAAGAACTGCTGCAATTTTAATCAAACCGATATAAGATAAAAAAATCTCTGAATCGGCAAAATAGTTTGGATAAGCTTCTTTTAATCCCCCAATAGCATTCGTTGAAAGAAATGCAACTATCCATTTTTCATCTTTTGATAATAATTGCTCATATTGACTATATCTTTGAGAAGCCAATGTTTGCTCTGAGTTTGCAAAAAATTCATGTTCAATCTTTCTTGTCTGCACATTAAGTCGAATTAGTATAAATCCATCCCTGCTGTTTTTTGCAGTCAATACAGTATTCAAATCATTTAAAGTAACACAATAGGTTTTTAAATGGTTTTCTATAGTGATTCCACCTACAGAGCGATCCATAAAATTTTTTATATCAATACATTGATTTATAAGGTGTTGGGTCTGAACAACTTTAGTTAAATATTCTTTTGTTAACTGACCTTTATCATTCTCAAGAAAACCTTTCAAATTTTCAATAATTTGAAATTGATCACTTACATCTTTAAAAAATTTTTTATAATCATAAAGACCATCATTACTTTTTAGATCTTGCCCTGTAAAAATATCAACAATTTCTAATGTTGTTGCCCAACTATGCTGAAGTTTAGTACGAATTTGAAATTCAATTTTTCTTTCTTCATTTAACTTATTGTTAAACTTACCAACTATGTGTATGCATCTATACCCATCATTTTTGGGGTTAAGTATGTAGTTGTCCATTTTTATAAATTTTCCATCATTATAAAAACAATGTTCATTTGCTAAAACTTTAAAAATAGCATTTACTTGTTTTAAATTTTCAACAACTACTCTTATACCACCTATATCCTGCATATTTTTGAGTTGCATGCCATCAAAACGTTTAAGTTTTTTCTTAATTGACTCAAATCGTTTTAATCTTTTAGCAGTAAATGCTTTCTTATCAATTCGATAGATAAAGCGATTTAATAAATTGTGTGCTTCATTCAAAGGCTGAATATGACTATCTCTCCAATATGTTAGTATTTGCATAGTACGTTCTAGCAATTGGTGGTCATCTAATAAACTATCATTAATTAAAGCTTCGCCTGCGCGAGTTACATCTTTTTTTGAGAAGGTCATAAGTAAAAATAAATGTTTTTTATTATTTTATTGTATTTCATATATCTATACCATTTTAAAGTTCGCTTATTGATTAATTATTAATCTAAAAATCATTAATTTTCCAAGTTGAGATTCTAACAAAAACCTAGTCTTTTTTAGACCTAATCAAAATTATCTACACAAATATTATAATTATTGGGAAAGTCAAGCTCATATTATAGTAATTAAAACTAGAAAACTTTAGCTCAAAAAAAAGACCCTTGAAAATCAAGGGTCTTTTTAAATTTGGCGGAAGCGGTGAGATTCGAACTCACGGAGGACTCACACCCTCGTCGGTTTTCAAGACCGGTGCATTAAACCGCTCTGCCACGCTTCCAATGGCGGCTATCATATAAAGAAAAATTCAGCTTGGCAAATAGTTTCTAAAAATTATGATCCAAATGTTCAAAATAAAATCAAAAATCAGTCATTTTCTGCAATTTCAGGCTTTTCATAGCGTATCGAATTAATAAACCAACTCTTTTTGCCCAACGGCGTCTGCACTTCCACCTCATCATCTACCTGTTTAGACAACAAAGCTCGAGCCATAGGTGAATCAATCGAAATATGTTGTGGGTGATGATCATAAATTTCATCCACGCCCACAATTCTCAAGGTCTTTTGCTCGCCTTGTTCATTTTCAATTTCGACCCATGCGCCAAAATATACTTTACCCTCTTGTTCTGGTGCAAAATCGACAATACGCAGCTCTTCTAAACGCTTGCCCAAATAACGTACCCGACGGTCAATTTTACGCAAAAGCTGTTTGTTATATTGGTAAT
Source organism: Acinetobacter sp. YH12021 (assembly GCF_013420145.1). Classification (NCBI taxonomy): domain Bacteria; kingdom Pseudomonadati; phylum Pseudomonadota; class Gammaproteobacteria; order Moraxellales; family Moraxellaceae; genus Acinetobacter; species Acinetobacter sp. YH12021. The sequence continues at coordinate 115,393 of NZ_VOYT01000005.1, read as the reverse complement.
CTGCGTTTTCAGAGCGATCGCCGAGGCTTGCCGCCTAGTTTACTTTTTTGGTGATTTCAGGGCGTTCTTCATGCCACAAATGCTGTAACTCAGCCACGAGTTTATCGTGTCCAGAACGTGTAATTAAGTTAGATTTCATGGTGTTTTTGCAGCCGGTTTTTTACATTTGGTTAACATCAATCCTATATTTTATTGCATTTTTATACACAATAAAAATTTATAAAATTTATTTCTCAATGAAATGAATATCTTATGTTACATTTTTCAAAAAATTTATGTACAAAATTTGACATCCAAAATTTTCATCTTTATTATTCGCACATCTTTTAGTTTTGATCACTTTTTAACCTGTGTATAAATTTTACACATTTTCCCTTTAATCCCAAGTCATTTTGAATGACGTCATGAATGCCCAACCCTTATTGAATTTATCAAACTTGAAAAAGTTTAAGGTGTGTTGCCTTTGCTTTTTAGGGCATAAATTACTTGTAGCGGAGCCAACATGCACAGTAGTTCAACGTCTGGGTCTAGGCTTAGCCTTCACTCATTTTTTAATCGCCTCCCATTCAAAGTCCTCGCTTTCAGTACTGTTCTTCTCCCATTCCACAGTATTAACGCAGGCAAAGCCGTTCATCAATTTGACAGCGTCGTCAATCAGAACAAATTGACCGTTGTGTCTGTGGAAAATCCAACCACAGTGTTTAAAGATGGACAACATTTACATGGCTTTGGTTATGACCTTGTGCGTAACTATGCCGACAGCATGAATGTGAAACTCGAATTTAAAACGGTAAGCGACAATGCGACCGCTTTAAAATGGGTGTCTTCTGGTAAAGCGAACTTTGCCATGACCACGTCGAGTATCCAAAGCATCGAAAAGCAGCAACTCACGGCATTTTCTGCCAGTTGTGGCGATTTAAATACTTTAAAGCGTAATGGTTTAAATAGTGAGCTGAACTGGGTGTTTAAACACGCAGATGATCCTCTTAGCCAAACCGCAAGCAACTTTGTTTGTCGTGGCAAGCAAAACGGCTCAATTACCCAATTGGCTTCATTTTATAATCGTAATGTGGTCAAACAAGAATCGTGGGATGTGATCCAGCGGGATTTGCGTAATCGTTTACCTTTATATAAGGCCAACTTTAAAAAGACTGCCACGCAGTACGATTTAGACTGGCATCTTTTGGCGGCAATTGGTTATCAGGAATCTTACCTCAAACCCAACTCGGTTTCGCCAACAGGTGTGCGCGGTATTATGATGCTGACCAATAATACAGCCAAAGCGATGGGCGTAAGCAACCGTACCGATCCTGCACAAAGTATTCAGGGTGGTGCTAAGTATTATGACCAAATGCTCAGCCGTTATGAGCATATTCCATTTCCTGATCGTAACTGGTATGCCCTAGTCGCTTATAACATGGGTCCTGGTGCAGTCAGTCAAATTCAGAAGCGTATTCGCTCACAAGGCAAAAACCCGAACAATTGGGTTAACCTATATGCGTATTTAGACCGTAACAAAGCGAGCAACGGTCGTTATCGTCAAGCAGTGCAATATGTGACTCGTATTCGCGCCTACCTTGAGCATATTAAGACCACACCGCAATTGGTGAATATCTAAAATTTACCTCGCGTGATTGAGTTGCAGTGTATATCAGCCACAATTCAAACATGAATAATGCGCTGTTAAAGCTGCAGTGCATAAAAAAGCCTAGTTGATACTTCAGCTAGGCTTTTTTGTACTATAGCGGGAAATTCGCCTGCTACAGCGTAAATCGCTTGAATTAAGCAGATTGCTCAAGAATCTTCTTAAATAAGTCTTTTTGTTCTTGGCTTGGTTTTGCAGTTTGTAATGCCATTAATTGTGACATATCGCCCTGTACTTTGATTTTACCTGTCATAAAGGCTTGCATAGCAGCCGCCATGTCAAACTCTAGGAATACTTTACGTAAAGTTTCCGCATCCATATTTAATGTTGTTTTTGCGTTGTCCGCCAAACCTTTTTGGATTTTACCGCCATCTAAAGACAATTCTGTGTTGCCTGCAGCATCAGTCACCACTAAGTTAATTGCCAGATTTGCAAGTGCTGGAGGTAGGTTTAAATCACCAGCTTGAGCCGTTAGATTTTCTACAGTTGCAAACCAATCATCAGTTAAAAAAGCAGGCATGATTTTTCCTCAATATATTTGTGCATGTGTGTTGTCTATCCAGACACCATCATTATTAAGCTGTTTTGCTTGCTGATTGTTATAGCATGAACCTTTCGTGAAAGGCTAAGAAATTTTGTACGGGACGTTCAGTTTTTGTATTTTTAGTCGAAATGACGACTTTCTCAAATAAATCAAATTCATAAAAAAACACCAAGCTCTGGCTTGGTGTTGATTACATTTTAAAGGGATTGACAGGCTGTTATCGCTTAGTCTGCAGCGTAGCCTAAATTGACCATATTGATGCGTTTGTTTTGCTCTGCTGCGTTTTGTTCGGCCTGATCGGCAAAATCAAATACGCGCTGGCTGTCTAACGCTTCAAAGTCGAATAATTCACGGTCTGCCAACTGCGATGGCGATACATTCTGTAATGCGCCAAAAATACTGTGCAAACGCTTAGGATGTGCTTTATCCCACTCACGTAACATGTCGTTAATAATGGCACGCTGTAAGTTTTCCTGTGAACCACACAAGTTACACGGAATAATTGGGAATTTACGCATTTCTGCATATTTAATGATGTCTTTTTCTTCCACATAAGCCAGTGGACGAATCAGCATATTTTTCTTGTCTGATGACAACAACTTCGGTGGCATGGCTTTTAAGCTACCGCCATGGAACAAGTTTAAGAAAAAAGTCGCCAAAATATCATCACGGTGATGCCCAAGCGCCACTTTGGTTGCCCCTATTTCCTGCGCAAAGCCATACAAAGAACCACGACGTAAACGCGAACACACTGCACAGTAAGTTTTACCTTCAGGCGTTAAACGCTTGGTGATGCTATAGGTGTCTTTTTCTAATATGTAATATGGGATGTTATTTTCTTCTAAATAACGCGGCAATACATCTTCAGGGAAGCCTGGTTGCTTTTGGTCTAAGTTCACAGCCACCACATCAAAATTGATGGGTGCGATGCGCTTGAACTGCAACATAATGTCCAACAAGGTATAACTGTCTTTACCACCAGAAATACACACCATGACTTTATCGCCATCTTCAATCATGTTGAAGTCACGAATCGCATGCCCGACTTGACGACGCAGCTTTTTCAACAAACGATAATACGCAGAGCTGGTTGGAAGTTCTGGTTTGAAATTAAAGCCTTGATCGGACTCAACTGGTGAGAACATAGACGCGATTAACCCATGAAAAAAATTACCGCGCAATTTTAGCCGATTCAGACCAATCCCGCATCAAAAGAATGTAATTTCATCGTAATCTTCCTTTTCGTCAAAGAACTTAATTTCTGACTGCGCGTTCATTTCTGTTTACACACTTTATTTCTATCTGCGCAGATCGTTTTTTTCTGTGGCAAGTTTGAACCCTCAGGTTCACTTTTTCGCCAAGATGCTTATCTTTTGGACTTTTCCACAGTTTTCCACAAAAGCTGTGGATAACTTTGTGGATTTAAAACAACTTGACAACGCCTCTTGCCGTTATTCTAAGGCTTCTCTTTAAATTGATTACTTTTTGATCGATTTTATTTTAATTTAAAATCATACACTTAAGTGTGTCAAGCTGATCCAATTAAAAAAAAATAAATATTTTTTTTGATTACTCTGTCAGCAATTAAGCTTGATTTTTTTCGACACTACTGTAAATGAATTTGTACAAAGCCTTTTCATCTGTGAGATTTTTGTTAAACTCCTATTAACTGTTTGGGGACAGCTTTTAGTGTATTCACAGCATGAACAATAAAATTAATGCCTTTTTACTGTATATTTTGGGGACTGCCAGCATCATGCCTTTGGCAACGACAACGCACGCAGGTCAAATTTATATGTATAAGGACAGCAATGGCAGTACCTTGCTGACTAACCGCAAAAGTGCAGATCGTTCACTGACAAAAGTAAAAGTCACATATTATCCAGACAGCAATATTCACAGTTATCGCAACTGGGGCAATTCCGAAGCGTCGGTATTGCCAAGTTATAGCCGCAATAAAAACGCCTTTGACCACATTATTCAGCAAGCAGCACAACAACACGGTGTTTCAGAAGGTCTAATTAAAGCAGTGATGCATACCGAATCAGGTTTTAATGTCAACGCCCGCTCGCCTGTCGGTGCACAAGGTCTAATGCAGCTCATGCCTGCGACAGCACGACGTTTTAATGTCAGCAACGCTTATGACCCGCATGAAAACATTATGGCGGGTGCAAAATACTTGGCTTGGTTACTCAAACGCTTTAATGGCAACACCACTTTAGCTTTGGCGGGCTATAACGCAGGCGAAGGCAATGTTGCAAAATACGGCGGTGTACCGCCTTTTCGTGAAACACAGGATTATGTACGTCGTGTGACCAGTCGCTATAGCAACCTATATGCTAGCGGCGTTAGTGCAAGTTCTGGCAGTAACGCGATTACGGCAAATAACAATAGCAATACTCAGAGTCAAAATGCACAAGTGATTGCGCAGTCAGACAATTACACTGCCAGTAATCATCAAGTGGCGGCAAACAAACGTCCACAACGTCAAATTATTATGGCTGCCGATGGTCGCTTTACCGATGCACCTGCAGGTTCTTACGCGACAGGGAATGCCACGGCTTCGGCACGTATTTTTATTTCAGAATAAAAGCTACAGCACTTCATTTGAGCTTGCGTTGCCGCAAGCTCAAATGAAGTGCCGATTGCAGTATCAGCTCAAAATATTTTTAGTACAGTTTTATTATTTTTCTTGAATTTTTAATACATACACCGCATATTTACGGCATGGTTTATTAATAAATCAGATTACATTTTTAATATAAGAGGATTTACTCAATGATGCGGATTGGTTTGTTCTTGCTAACCAACCTCGCGGTACTGGTTGTAGCTGGCATAATTTTGTCACTCTTCGGTGTCGGTAGTTACCATGGCGCGGGTGGCTTAAACCTAGGCAACCTGTTGGTCATCTGTTTTGTCTTTGGTATGGTTGGCTCTTTAATTTCACTATTCATGTCTAAATGGATGGCGAAAAAAACAACTGGGACTGAATTAATTGACCCGAATGCCCCTCGTAACCAAGCTGAAGCGTGGTTATTAAATGAAGTTGCGCAATTGTCGCAGCGTGCTGGTATCAAAATGCCAGAAGTGGGTATTTTCCCTTCTTACCAATCGAATGCTTTTGCAACAGGTTGGAATAAAAACGATGCTTTAGTGGCTGTATCTACAGGGCTGCTTGAGCGTATGAACAAAGATGAATTACGTGCAGTTTTGGCACACGAAATTGGTCACGTTGCCAATGGTGACATGGTGACCTTGGCACTGATTCAAGGTGTGGTCAACGCATTCGTCATGTTCTTTGCCCGTGTTGCAGGTGACTTCATTGACCGTAACGTATTTGGTCGTGAAGATGGCGAAGCACCAGGCTTGGCTTATTTTGCAATTACCATTGTACTGGATATCGTATTTGGTATTTTGGCCTCTTCAATCGTGATGTGGTTCTCGCGTCAACGTGAATACCGTGCCGATGAAGCAGGTGCACGTTTGGCAGGTAAACAAGCCATGATTTCTGCATTATTACGCTTACAAGCAGAATCTGAAATGCCTGATGCAATGCCAAAAGAAATGAAAGCTTTTGCGATTTCTGCAGGTAAAGAAGAAGGTTTTAGCTTGGCAGCGTTATTCCAAACTCACCCAAGCATTGAACAACGTGTTGCAGCTTTACAGCAATTAAATTTACCTTAATACTGCTAGCAAGATATTGTAACAGCGACACCAAAAAGCTTCCTCAGGGAAGCTTTTTTCATGTCTGTAAATTAGATCTGCCAGATGGTTTTGTACTTTAAACAGGTTCATTTAAACAGCAAAACTTTGTGACCAGTGCCACAACCAACTTGCACCGAGCCATGCTGCCCAAATAAAGAAAATAAGAAAAATCACACCAAGCAAATCAGGCAAATGTAGCCACAGCCATGCCACTACAGAATTACGCCAAAATGCTGACTGCTGCTGTTTACGTTCCAATCGCTCATGTAAAAAAGGATGTACCACATGATGCTCACTGTGAATCTGATATTCTTCACGGATATGCGTATGCACTACATCTAAAGCTTTACGGCTTGGGCGAATAAATACATCAAATACTGTGCCGACAATTGGCACAAAACCAACTACCGCATCCATCACAGCAAGTTTAATCACGGGAGTGAGTTTGGTTTGTGGTACACCAATTTGTTTGGCTTTATAAATCGCATAACAGGTCAGTGCAAAACCTGCGACATCCCCCGCGACAGGTACAGTGCCTAATGCGGCATCTGCTCCCACGCCCTGCTTGGTAAATGGAATACGCACCACAGAATCCATCATATTGGCAAACTTGGCTAAATCGCGCTCTAAGCGAATCACCTCTTGCTGGCTAAGTTTTTTTGAAGATGCAGGTTCTGGCATAGAAAACGTATCGTTGGGTAAATGCAATCTACTTGAGAATAAAGCAGTTTTTTACTCAGGTCTGTTATGATTTTATAAACAGAATTTTGATCAATGCAAAAAGTTTAAGATGAGGTCTTGAATAAGTCATCATCACCGACAGTGTTTAAAGTAACAACTGTGAAGCAATAAATAAGTACACCACCACGCCCGTTGCATCACAAATCGAGGTTACCAAAGGCGCAGAGGCACTGGCAGGGTCTAGTTTCAGGCGATGCAAAATAAAAGGCAAACTCATGCCAATTAAACAGCCCATCAGCACAATGCCCAGCATACTCAGTGCCAATACCACAGACACCATCATATCGCCACGGTAATAGCCTAAAATTGAAACCGCAAAAGCCATAGTTCCACCCAAACATAGCGCCACCAAACTTTCACGTCCGAGTAAATGCAGCCAATCTTTAAATTGCACATCACCTGTAGCCAGTGCCCGTACCATTAAGGTCGCAGACTGAGAACCCGCATTACCACCACTACCGACCAAAAGCGGCAAGAAAAAAACCAGTACAATATGTGCTGCAATAATGTCTTCATAATGCGCAATGCCAATTCCAGACAATAAACTGCCAAATACCAAAATCACCAACCAAAACACACGTTTGCGATATAAAAATAAAATTGGCGCAGTTTTTATACTCATGCCAGGTGAAGACGCTACCGCACTGGATTTTAAAAAGTCTTCTGTAGTTTCTGCCTGTACCACGTCCATCGCATCATCATAGGTGACAATCCCCAGTAAATGCTGTGCATCATCTACAATCGGTAAGGCCAAAAAATCATAATGGCTGAGTTTTTGCGCGATACTTTCCTGATCTTCAGTCACCAAACCTGTGACCAAATCGGTGCACATCACATTTTTAATTTTTTGTTCAGGCGGGTTTTGAATAATTTCCCTTAAAGAAATAACCCCCAATAGTTTCATTAGTTCATCGACAATATAAATCAGGTACAAAGTTTCCCGATCTGTGGTCATTCTGCGCAATTCATCTATGGCTTGCTGCATGTTCAGTTCTGGCGAGAGCACCACGAAATCCGAACTCATAATCGCGCCCGCAGATTCTTCAGGATAGCGCGCTAAAGTCTGAATCTGTGCGCGTTTTTCTTCCGTAATGTGTAAGCTGACAAAACGCTGTAAATGCGGAGAAAGTAACTTAAATAAGTCGGTGCGGTCATCTGAATGCATGGCTGAAATCAGTTTGACCAATTGCTGCGGTGCAATCGCTTCGGCAATTTGAAGTTGTGAATGCAGTGGTAAAAATTCCATCACCAAGGCAGCACTGTCAATTTGTTCAATTAAACTCAGCTGTGCTTTCAGACTCAAGTGCTGCATTAAGTCGGCTAAATCGGCAGGGTTGATACTGTCGATCAAGCTGCGCACTGTACTTGACTGATGCAATTGCAAGGCTTGTTCTAACTGTGCAGCGTGCAGATTGGTCATTGCTCTCACCCACTCCATCATTCCAAAACGTAAAATGAAGAATGGGCAAAGTTTCTCAGCCCAAACCAACCCTTAAAAACCCGAAAATCTGTAGATTTATACAAGATTTTTAGCGTTTCATATCATAGCCTATAATTTTGCTAAGTGCCTAATAAAAAACATCTTTAGTTTATGGGTGATGAACGATTCACTTGAAATATAGAACGAACCAGCACATACATAAACGGAATAAAAACGAGCACTAAAATTGTGCCAAAAATAACTCCACCTAAAACACTCACCCCAATTTCCTGACGGCTTGCTGCACCTGCACCAAAGGCAAATACTAGCGGCAAAATACCTGCACCAAATGCCAATGAGGTCATTAAAATAGGTCTGAGCCGTAAGCTTGCACCTTCTAAAGCGGCTTGAATCACCTGTTTGCCTTGTTGCTGCGCAGCCGAAGCAAACTCCACAATTAAAATGGCATTTTTACATGACAAACCAATGGTGGTAAGCAAGGCAATTTGGAAATAAATGTCGTTCGGGAAACCTGCCAAATAGCTGAAAATAATATTTCCACCAATTCCTAAAGGAATGGCACTCATCACGGCTGTTGGAATACTCCAACTTTCATACAAGGCAGCAAGGCATAAGAAAATAAACCCGATGGAAACCAAATACAGTAACAAAGCCTGATTGCTGGACTGATTTTCTTCAAAAGACAACCCACTCCATGCCAAGTCAATGCCCTGCTGCTGTGCCACCATCTGTTCTAAATCACGCATCGCCTACCCTGAGCTATATCCTTCGGCAGTATCGGCTTCCATTTGCAAAGCGCTATAACCCATAAAACGATTGACGACTTCTGGCCCACCGCTCCAACTGAGTTGAGCAAACTGGCTAAAAGGTACCATTTGATTTTGTTGACTACGTACCGACCATTGGTTCAAATCTTCAGGTTTACCACGAAATTCGGCATCACCCTGCATAATTACGCGTTTAATTCGACCACGGTCAATAAAATCGTTGATATAACTGCCGCCCCAAGCTGCCGCTAAGGTACTGTTAATAGCCGTTTGATTTAAACCTGCTGCCATCGCCTGTTTCTGATCAATCGTGACGTTTAGCTCTGCTTTTTCCGGATTAGCACGTTGATCTAAATTCTTAAAGCTTTGATATTGAGTGGCTTGCTGCTGCAAATTTTGAAATTGCTGGGTTAAAAAATCACGTCCTGTACCATTCACATCTCGCATCCAAAACTCTAAGCCATCGGTTTGTCCCAAACCACGGACTGCCGCGGGCATACCAATGGTAATTTGTGCATTGGGGTGCTGTCGAAAATGCTGCATGGCACGTTCACGAATGGCTTGTGCAGTATGTTGCTGCCCTTGACGCTCATCCCAATGTTTTAGCGCAATAAAACCCTGACCTAAATTCTGCCCTGTTCCCGAAAAATTACGTCCATAACGAATCATCACCAAATCAACATTGTGGGCTTCATGCTGCATAAAGTATTCGCGTATGCTTTCGCCCACTTCACGACTTTTAGACAACGGCGCACCTTCCTGTAATTTAAATTGCACCGACAACATGCCCTGATCTTCATTCGGGATAAAACTGGTAGGTAGGGCACGGTAAAACAAAGCAAAAACCGTCAGTAAGCCTGCAAAAATAACCAGACACACCGCTTTATGCTGAATCGTCCAGCCTGATAATTTGAGATAGTGTTGTTTTAAGCTTTCCAGTTTTTGATTAAACCAGATGGCCCATTGGGCTGGTTGTGAATTGGGTTTTAAAATCAAGGCACACAAGGCAGGCGTTAAAATTAAGGCCACACCTAAAGACAGCACCATCGCAGTGACTAAGGTGATGGAAAACTGGCGATAAATCACCCCAGTCGAACCACCAAAAAATGCCATAGGAATAAATACTGCGGTCAAAACTAAGGTAATGCCGACCAAAGCACCGCTAATTTCCTGCATAGATGCGATAGATGCCTGTTTAGCCGAGAGCTGCTGTTCGTGCATTAAACGCTCGACGTTTTCGACCACGACAATCGCATCATCCACCAACAAACCAATCGCTAAAACCAAAGCGAATAAGGTCAGCGTGTTAATACTTAGGCCAAAGAGTTGCAACACGGCCATAGTGCCTAAAATCACCACAGGCACGGTTACGGTAGGAATGAGCGTCGCGCGCCAGTTTTGTAAAAACAAGAACATCACGATGACAACTAAAATCACCGCTTCAATTAAAGTTTTCACCACTTCATTAATTGATTCCTGCACGAAAGGCGTGTTATCTCGTGGATAGACAATTTGGTAACCTTCGGGCAATTGTTGTTTTAAATGCTCAATTTGTTTTTGAATTAAGGCTGAAGTTTGTAACGCATTGGCACCAGACGATAAAGAAATCCCCATCCCTGCCGATGGAAAACCATTAATGGTATTAAAGTTTTGATAATTTTCTGCACCGAGTTCTATACGTGCCACATCTTTTAAATAAACAAAGCCACCTGCCTGATCTGCTTTTAAAATAATATTTTCAAATTCTTCTACCGTTTTTAAGCGTGAACCTGAGGTGACTTTGGCATTGAGATATTGTTCTTGTGCTGTGGGTAATTCACCAATTGCGCCTGCTGCGACTTGGGTATTTTGTGCCAATACTGCAGCACGTACATCACTTGGCATGAGTGCGTATTGTTTTAACTTTAACGGATTCAGCCAAATCCGCATTGCATATTGTGCACCAAAAACATCGACCTCACCCACACCTTCAATGCGTGCCAACTCTTGCTCTAAATGACTCATCATATAGTCAGACAAGGCAATATTGCTGCTTTTGCCTGTGGCATCGTACAGCCCAATGACCATGTGGGTATCACCCAATGATTTAAAGACATTTACCCCCTGACGTTGCACATCTTCAGGTAAGCGGTTAATTGCGCCATTAATCGCATTTTGTACCTGGACTTGTGCGGTATCGGGGTTGGTACCATTTTCAAAGCTAATGCTGATGCGACTTCGTCCTGAAGAATCACTGCTAGAACTGAAATACAGCAGATGATCCAAACCTTTGATTTGTTGTTCTAAAATTTGAGTCACACTTTCTTCTACGGTTTCAGCCGAAGCACCTGTATAGGTTGCGCTGACGGTGATACGAGGCGGTGCAATGTCTGGGTAGCGTTCTACAGGTAAATTTAATACTGAAAAAATCCCCAGTGCCATCACCACAATGGCGAGCACACCTGCAAAAATAGGACGTTCAATAAAAAATTTAGACAGCATAGAACAAGATCACTTTCTGGTGGCGATTGGGCTTAAACACGCAATATTTTTCTTCAAATTAACATAGGCGAGTGGATCTTCCGTGACTGAAAATCAAAAAATTATACTTTTTCACAAAAATATTGTTTTTTCTTCATTTTTTCTCACAGATTTAAGCCCTTAACCTCCTCATTTTAGGATATGCAGCGACTCAGCCATGTTTTTATACTTTGTCTATAAACAACGAGATGACAAGGAAATCATGATGAAAAAAACGTTAATTTGCTTAGCCTTAGCAGGTTTACTCAGTGCATGTGGCGGGTCAGACAATGATTCTGGTAGTTCTGCTCCCCCACCATCAAACACCACAAAAACTGGCGTACTGACCGATGGGCCTGTGAGTGGTGCAACTTATACAATTAATGGTGTCTCTAAACGTACAAATGCTCAAGGGGAGTTTGAATATCAAGAAGGTGATGAAATCACTTTCCATATCGGAAATATTGAAATTGGCACAGTAACTGGTGCTGATCGTATTACCCCTGTGGAGTTAGCCGATGATGTAACAACACGAACAAATTTACTTATTTTTTTACAATCTTTAGATTCTGAGGGTGATCATGACGATGGTATTCAAATCCCTGACTCAGTGAGTCAACTCCCTGCAAACTCAATTGACTTCTCTAAACCAACAACAGAATTTATTACAAGCTTTCAATCTGTTCTACAAACAATAGAAGTTTTTAAAGATAAAGTCGTAGTTAGCGCAACAGAAGCACAAGCTAACTTTAACAAAACACTCCTCAAAGATATCGTTGGGGTTTGGTACGCAAAAAATGCTGAATCAGAAATCGTACTTCAAGTAACCTCAGACGGGAAATACCTGATTGGCGAACCTATTGTTAGCTCACCATCTGATAGTGCGAATGGCATGGAGTACGGTGAGTTATCGGTAAATGCTGTTGCTGGAGATTTATGGGCGCAATCTTCAATTGATACAAATGAAGATTGGGGCTTAACTGATTCTGGAAAAACACGTGATATGAAAATATCATTTGATGGTACACAGTTAAAAATTTCTGAAGCTCAAAACCCTAATGAAAGTGCAACATTTACTAAAGTCCCTCAAAACAATTCGAGCATTGCAGGTGCTTGGAACTCAAGTTCAGGCAAGCAACTATTTGTTTTCAATCCGGATAATAATACCTATATCATGGTTGATGCTGTTGGGGACGATCAAGTGGAAGTTGGAGAAATGCCTTGTGGTGGACCAGGTATCGAATATGGTAAATATCGTGTTCAAGATGGAAAGTTATTCGTAGATAATATCCTGATCGATACAAATGGCTGTGCAGGCTTATCTGACAATAGTGCAAACTCAAGCTCAGGTCTACCAGTCACGGTTAATTCGACATCACTTACACTCCACGAACCAAATGAAGGTACATTTATACTCACAAGACCCAATACAGAAGGTACTACCACAAGTAGCGCAAGCCAATTCTATAAAGATATTGCTGGAACTTGGGAAATTGGACGTACCAATGCATCTGCTGTTTTATTACATATTTTACCCGATGGACGTTATGCTCTGGGTGAAGCAGATGTAGCTGATGAAACAGGGAAGCCTGGTATTGAAATCGGACAATTAAATTGGAATGCTTTAACCTCAGCGCTGAACCCTGTAATTTCCATAGATACAAACGGTGACTACGGGCTTTCACATCCTGACAATGATGGTCACCACCGCCTAAGTTATAATGGCACAGATCTAGTGCTGACTGATGTAGGAAGTAATAGCACCTATATTTTAACTAAAGTAAAACAATCATCAGGTCTAGTTGGCACTTGGCAATTTAATCAAACTCACTTGTTTGCTTTCTTTGACACAGGATTCTATTTCTTGTTAGACACCGAAGGTGATTGCGATAACCCAGGAATTGAATATGGTAAATATTCAATAACATCCAATACACTTGCCGTAACAGAAGTGTTATATGACACCAACGGTTGCGGTGGATTACATGACACTTCGGATAGCGCTAAAGTTAATGCAACTTATAGCATCTCCGGAACAAGTCTAACCTTGCATCCACAAGGCGAAGACACTATTACCCTACAACGTAGTAACTAAAAATATTTTAAAGCTGCCTAAGCAAAATTTAGGCAGCTTTAACCAATATGCTCAAAATGAATGGTACAACCCATTAATAAATGCATGAGTTCAATTTGCGATTTGCATTGGGTTTTTTCATAAATATTTTTAAAATAAGTGCGCACCGAACTGAGGGTAATCCCGCAATGTTCCGCAATTTCTTCTAACTTATAACCATTCAACAACAACTCACACAACTCAAACTCACGTTTAGATAATTGATAAGCTTGCTGCAAATAGGCTTTAGACAAGGCATAGTGCTGATGTTTATCGGTCAGAAATACCGCAATTTGATGTTGTCCTGCATTTTGATGCTGCATATTTTTTAATTTAGAACAAGGTACGATAGTCAGCATTAATTGTTGTCCTTTCGCATCTGACAAAGACAATACACCGCCTACATCTGCGTTTAATGCCGACTGTCCCAACAACGCTGAATGTAATAGTTGATCTAAACGACTTTGATCATAAGCATGGGTTTTTAATCGATTATACAAATCCAAATCTAAACATGAATCGTGTTCCAGCATGCTTTGAGCTAAAGGGTTTGAATAAGTCAAACTCAGCTGATGATCAAGCAAAATTACACCTGTTTTTAAATGATCGAGCACGCTATACAAACTTAAATTTTCTTGTTTAACCAAACTAAACTGACGATGGATTTGTAAAGCACGGCGTAAATGCACACCCAAATGCTTTAAAAAATCCAACTCTTTTTGTTGATACGGCGCTACATCTGGCGCACGGTGTAATCCCAAAACCGCCCAGCGATGTGAACCCTGATCGAGCAAAACAGCCGAGATATAACTAATTCCCGTCGGATTCAAACACCGTTCATAAAAGATATATTCATCACTTTCAGGGTTTTCCCCATAATGCGATAAATCCGAGCTCGCTACTTGGCCCACACCTAAATTTTCCCACAATACTCGGTGTAACTGCATGTCAATCACACGAATCCGCTCATCACGATAGGCATGCAAAGCTTCATCTGGAATATTGTGACTAAATAAAAAATCGTAACTTGGACTAAATTGATCTAAGGCAGTAAAAATGGCGGTTTTACTGTCTGTATATTGAACAATTTTTTCAATTACTTGCGGCCATAAATTCACATCTACAGCGGCATCATAAATACTGCCTATAATTTCGTGTTCTCGGTTATCCATTTTTATCCCCTTTATGCCTACTCCAATCTGCATTACATTTATTTAATCATTTGTTTTTCTTATTGTTCTAAAAAGAATAATGAGTTTTATTCACAAAAAAAAGGAGTTTAGATACATATTACACATTTAATGTGTAAATAAAAAATAGCTAGGTGATTTTGTCTTTTCATGTGTGCAATCTCTACATTACAAAAACTGCGCCATAAAAAAAACCCCGTATCTGACGATACGAGGTTTTTGAAGTTTGGGTACGCTGAGGTTTACATCATACCGCCCATACCACCCATGCCACCCATATCTGGCATTGCTGGCTTGTCTTCTGGAATTTCAGTAATCATACATTCTGTTGTTAACATCAGACCAGCAACAGACGCTGCATGCTCAAGTGCAGAACGAGTTACTTTTGCAGGGTCAAGAATACCCATTTCCAACATGTCGCCATATTCACCAGTCGCAGCGTTATAACCATAGTTACCTTCACCGTTCTTCACAGCATTGATTACTACAGATGGCTCATCACCAGCATTGGCTACGATTTGACGAAGCGGAGCTTCAATTGCACGACGAAGAATGTTGATACCTACGTTTTGGTCATCGTTAGCACCAGTCAGACCATCAAGTGCAGATGCAGCACGCACCAGTGCAACACCACCACCTGCAACAACACCTTCTTCAACCGCAGCGCGAGTTGCGTGAAGCGCATCATCCACACGGTCTTTCTTCTCTTTCATTTCAACTTCAGTTGCAGCACCAATTTTGATGACTGCTACACCGCCTGCTAATTTAGCAACACGTTCTTGAAGTTTTTCTTTGTCATATTCAGAAGTAGATTCTTCGATTTGCGCACGGATTTGCTGAACACGCTCAGAAATCTGATTTGCATCACCAGCACCATCCACAATCACGGTGTTTTCTTTAGAGACTGTAACTTTGTGCGCGCTACCCAAATGCTCTAGTGATGTTTGCTCCAAAGACATACCAATTTCTTCAGAAATAACCGTACCGCCTGTCAAGATTGCAATATCTTGAAGCATTGCTTTACGACGATCACCAAAACCAGGCGCTTTCACTGCACATACTTTAATGATGCCGCGCATGTTGTTTACAACAAGTGTTGCCAACGCTTCGCCTTCAACATCTTCAGCGATGATCAGAAGAGGCTTACCTGTTTTTGCAACCGCTTCTAGGACAGTAATCAGTTCACGAATGTTGCTGATTTTTTTATCAACAAGAAGAATGAACGGGTTTTCAAGTTCTGCAGTCAAAGTATCTTGTTTGTTCGCGAAGTATGGTGAGATATAACCACGATCAAACTGCATACCTTCTACAACGTCAAGCGCGTCTTCAAAGCCTGAACCTTCTTCAACAGTGATTACGCCTTCTTTACCAACGCGTTCCATTGCTTCTGCAATTAACTTGCCCACAGTCGTGTCCGAGTTTGCAGAAATAGAACCTACTTGCTCAATCGCTTTCGTGTCAGAAGCAGGTTTAGCCGTTGCTCTAATGTCTGCAACGACTGCCTTTACAGCAAGGTCGATACCACGTTTCAAATCCATTGGGTTCATGCCCGCAGTTACAGATTTGATGCCTTCATTTAAAATGGCTTGTGCAAGTACTGTTGCAGTGGTCGTACCGTCACCTGCGATATCATTGGTTTTGCTAGACACTTCACGTACAAGCTGAGCACCCATGTTCTCAAACTTGTCTTTCAAGGTGATTTCTTTCGCAACAGATACACCATCTTTAGTGATGTGCGGCGCACCGAAAGAACGGTCAATCACTACGTTACGACCTTTAGGGCCTAAAGTTACTTTAACTGCGTCTGCAAGTACGTTTACACCTGCGATCATTTTTGTGCGAGCTGAATCACCAAATTTTACGTCTTTAGCTGACATGTTTAACTCCAAATATTTTTAAATAATGTTCAAATTTGCTTTGAATATGAGTTCTGAACTTAGCCTTCAAGTACCGCTAAAATATCAGACTCTTTCATAATTAGAAGTTCTTCACCGTCTACTTTAACTGTGGTGCCTGCATAAGTACCAAACAAGACTTTGTCGCCCACTTTTACGTCTAAAGCGCGTACGCCATTGTCTGTAATTTGACCATTACCTACTGCAATCACTTCACCTTGGGCTGGTTTTTCTGCAGCAGAACCTGGAAGCAAGATACCGCCAGCTGTTTTTGTTTCTTCTTCAACACGACGAATAACTACGCGGTCATGTAATGGACGAATGTTGCTCATAAATAACTCCATTAGACTAAGTCAATGTATAGATTCCTGATGACGACTTAATTATTCCTTTGGTCATCATCAAAATAAATTTTAGATGACACAGTTGTGGGGATGGAAAAAAACGCTTCAAGGGGAAAAGCTAAAAATTTTTCAATTTTTGTTGTTTTTTTAGACAAGTTGGCTAGATCGGTGATTTATTCTGCATTTTGTTGCCACAACACAAATTGCTTTTTTTCAGCATCAAAAATGTAATGCTGCACATCACCATTGTTACACAATACATTTAAGCTATTCGGCATACCTTGATGCAAACGATATGAAATTGCAGTACCCGCATGAATATCCAGCACAGGATGCGCTGAGCCTAAGGCATAAATTTGATTTAAGTCATATACTGCGGGTTGGTGTAAATGCCCATGCAGCAAGGCATATAAACCACTTTTACTCCACTGCTCTAAGGCAATTCGCCCCAACACTGGGCAATCTTTAATGCTGTGGCGATCATCTGGTGGTGTATAAAATGGTTGATGCGCCACCAAAATTTTAAACTTATTACTTGGCGCAACTTGTAGCAAAGCTTCAACTTCCTGAATTTGACTTAAAGAAATATGCCCGCGAGTATGAAAACGGCGTCGAATACTATTTACGCCTATCAGATAAAAATGTTGCGTTTCCAACACACTTTCCATGCGCCCAAAAAACAACTGATAACGGGCGAATGGACTCAAAAACCTTTTCCAGAGATGATACAGCGGAATATCGTGATTACCTGGTACTACCAAATACGGCACATCTAAACTGTCTAAAAAATGCTTACAGGCATAAAATTGTGCATAACGTGCGCGTTGAGTTAAATCGCCGCTCACCACTACCGCTTCAGGCTGCAATGATGCACACAACTGTTGAATCGCCTGCATACACGCGATATTTTCGGTGCCGAAATGCAAATCAGACAGATGCAATAACATGCGGCACCTTAATGTTGAGTGCATTCTTCTGCACCGAAATATGTAATGGCGGACGCATTTTGACAATTTCCCCATCTATCGCCACGGTCAGCTGCGTCTGTGTACTGTGAATTACCACCTGATCTGCAGCAAAACTATAAACATCACTGGCTTGATCTAGTTTGCCCTGAATCATTTGCCATAAAATTTTAAATAAAGTCAGCTTATCGCTTTTGGCAACCACGACACCCGCAACTTTGCCCTGTTCTGCCGCTTGCGCAATACGTAAATTCATTTCAGATAATTGCAATTGATTATTGCCAAAGAAAATCAACGGGGTTTTTAAGGGATAAAGTGTGCCATCGATTGCAATTTTTAATTTTAACTCTTTACGGTCACGAATCAGCACATCCAAACCTGAAGTATAGGCATGCAAAGGTAAACGTCCTAAATATTGGTTATAACGCTCGCGCTTTTGAATAAATAAAGGGTACAAACCCAAACTGGCATTGTTTAAATAAATATGTTGATTGATTTGTGCCACATGCACAGCTCGCGTCGTGCCTGTAGCAATGACTTGTGCAGCATCAATTAAATCCAGTGGGATATTCAATAAACGCGCCACGTAATTAAACGTGCCTAAAGGCAAAATACCCATCGGAATGTGAGTGCCTTTCAGTTTAGCCGCCACTGCATTTAAAGTACCATCACCACCTGCTGCAACCACAACACCGCTTAACTGCGCTGCTTGATGCCGTGCTAACACCTGTTGCATCAGTTGATCAAAATTGGCGATTCCACCCATTTCAAACAATTGGATTTCAAAACCATGCTGTGACAAAACATGCAACAGTTCTTCATATACACCTTCTTGCTGTGTGGCATGAAATCCTGATTTTTGATTATAAATAAGAGATAAAGGCTGTAATGTTGTCGACATTTTCTTCAATCATTTTAAAGCTTTTGCTCTAATTTCAACCAATTGATGCAGAATGAAAAGCAGCTTTATGTAAAAATCGAATGACGACCATTCATTAAATCAATAATCATTCTTTATAAAATTTAAGATATAAGTACATGTTTTAATTAAAAATAATTAAAATAAATAATGCCCATAATTTTTTTAAATAATGATAAATGGAACACAAAAAAGTTGTAAGCCCATGTTTCATATATGTTATTCATTATTTATATGGGTATTTTTCACATAAAGCTAAATCAAGCCTATGTCTTATTTTTTTTATGTTTTTGTGCTTTAATACAGCCACTTTTTTTTCATATTTCATCTGAACCATGTACCCCATCGTTCAGATTGTACTTTGTACACGATTTGTACACATTTAAGATAGGCCTCACCATGACCCAAGTGAACGCACCAGAATTCGTTCGTCACCCTAAGCTTATTGCATGGGTTGAAGAAATTGCAAAGTTAACGAAACCAGCAAAAATTGAATGGTGTGACGGTAGCGCAGAAGAATATCAACGTCTAATCGACTTGATGATCGCTAACGGCACCATGCAAGCATTAAACCAAGAAAAACACCCTGGTTCGTACCTTGCAAATTCAGATCCTTCTGACGTTGCTCGTGTTGAAGACCGTACTTACATCTGCTCTGAAAACAAAGAAGATGCTGGTGCGACGAACAACTGGGAAGCGCCAGCTGAAATGCGCGCTAAATTAAACGGTTTATTCGACGGTTCAATGGCTGGTCGTACCATGTATGTGGTTCCATTCTCTATGGGCCCATTAGGTAGCCACATTGCTCACATCGGTATTGAATTAACTGACTCTCCTTATGTTGCTGTCAGCATGTCTAAAATGGCTCGTATGGGTAAAGCTGTTTATGACGTATTGGGCACAGATGGCGAATTTGTTCCTTGCGTACACACTGTGGGCGCACCATTGGCTGAAGGCGAAAAAGACGTTGCTTGGCCATGTAACAAAGAAAAATACATTGTACATTATCCAGAAACTCGTGAAATCTGGTCGTATGGTTCTGGTTACGGCGGTAACGCATTATTGGGTAAAAAATGCTTAGCGCTTCGTATTGCTTCTGCAATGGGCCGTGAACAAGGCTGGTTAGCAGAACACATGCTTATTTTAGGCGTGACCAATCCACAAGGCGAAAAACACTACATCGCTGCAGCATTCCCTTCTGCATGTGGTAAAACCAACTTTGCGATGTTAATTCCACCTGCAGGTTACGAAGGCTGGAAAATTGAAACTGTAGGTGACGATATTGCTTGGATCAAACCAGGTGAAGATGGTCGCTTATATGCAATTAACCCTGAAGCTGGTTTCTTCGGTGTTGCTCCTGGTACAAACACCAAGACTAACCCGAACTGTATGGCAACTCTGCACAAAGACGTGATTTATACCAACGTTGCTGTGACTGACAACGGCGAAGTATGGTGGGAAGGTCTATCTAAAGAAGTTCCTGCAAACCTAACCAACTGGAAAGGTCAACCACACACTGGCGCAGAAAAAGCAGCTCATCCAAATGCGCGCTTCACTGTTGCAGCAGGTCAATGCCCTTCTATCGATGCTGACTGGGAAAATCCAGCAGGTGTTCCAATTTCAGCGTTCATCTTCGGTGGTCGTCGTGCAGACACAGTGCCTCTAATTTCAGAAGCATTTGACTGGGTAGATGGCGTATATAAAGCAGCAACGATGGGTTCTGAAACGACTGCAGCAGCCGTTGGTCAACAAGGTATTGTACGCCGTGACCCATTTGCAATGCTTCCGTTTGCTGGTTACAACATGGCAGACTACTTCTCTCACTGGTTAGAGATGGGTGAGCAAGTTGGCGAGAAAGCAAAAGCTGCAGGCAACAAATTACCAGGTATCTACAATGTAAACTGGTTCCGTCGTGATGCAGAAGGCAACTTCGTATGGCCTGGTTTTGGTCAAAACATGCGTGTACTTGAGTGGATCATTGATCGTTGCGAAGGTCGTGCAGAAGCTGTTGAAACTCCAATTGGTTTTGTTCCAACGTATGAGCAATTGAACTGGACTGGTTTAGATTTCTCTAAAGAGCAATTTGAAACTGTAACAGCGCAAGACAAAGAACAATGGATCAAAGAGTTAGAAAGCCACACTGAGTTATTCAACAAACTTGGTGAGCGCCTACCTGCTGCATTGAAAGCACGTCAAGCTGCTTTACTTGAAGCGGTTAAATCTGCGTAATTCAACGCTGATTGCTAAGAAAAGGTCACTTCGGTGACCTTTTTTATTGCCCTAATATTTTATGTGTTAAAAGCACCGAAATCCGCTCTTCAACAATCCCACCTGATGTGTAAATACTAAATAATACGAAGATTCAAGGTAAAAACATGACATCACAAGCACACGCTTATCAGCTCAAATATAGACAGCCTGCTACACCGCCAACAAAGCCATGCTTTGTCCACTCAGCTATGGCATACTTAAAACAAGAATGAAATGACATCAAAACATGAGACATGATCATGAATAAAACCATGAAGAATACAATGATTATTTTGGCTATGACGGGACTTGGGTTAGGTTTATCCGCTTGTCAAAGTTTGCCTGAGCAAAACGAGAATAGTTTTATTGGCTATAAAGTCGAAAGCAAAACTGATCGCAACGCAGTATTAGCCTACACTCTTGCAGGACGTCAAAACCAACAGCGCGATGAAAGTAAATTACAGCGTGCCTGCCAAAAAGAACTTGGTGCGCATAAAACTTATCAATTGCGGATTTTAAGTATTAATGAAGTGGTGAATCCTGCAGCCAACCAACAAGACCCGTATGGTCGCCAACTTGGGCAAAGCCGCACCTCTATTGGCTTATCGAACACACCTGAGCTACATAGCAGTGAAAACTATGCTACACGTCAGGCCTTAGATGCTCGCCCAAGCACACTGCGCATTGTGCGTTATAGCTGCAATTAATTCGCGCCACAAAACTGGCTTCCTATAAGACGTGATGAGTTATCGCGTCTTATAAAAACTCACATTACGGAACTCTTTGGCTTCATCCAAATCTGGCCATGTGGTCGCGCTGCGTTCATCTATTTTTATATATTGTGGATGACTAAAGTTTTTCACTCGGCTGTCTGCCACCCAAACTTCTGGGGCGAACTTTAAGAACTCATCTAAAAAAAAGCGATTGCATTGATCATAAAGTACATCGGCAGCCAACAATACATCCACTTGTTCTGCTTTGTATAGATCATCTAAATATTCAAGCACCACATCATTCAATTCAGCATTGGCTCGACAGGCTGCAAGGCTAATGGGGTCAATATCACAACAAATTACCCGTTTGGCACCTGCCATTTTTGCAGCAATCGCCACCACGCCCGAACCTGCACCAAAGTCTAAAACGACTTTATTTTTTACTTGCTGCGGTTCTGCTAATAACCATTGCGCCATTGCAAGTCCTGAAGCCCAACAGAAAATCCAGTACGGCGTATCATTCCAAATACGACGAATCACTTCATCATCTAGCTTGTCGGTAGGAAATACTGGTGGAATAAGCCAAAGTGAAATAGGCGTTTCAGGCAATTGCTGTGCCAGTAATTCACAATTTGGAATTACATCATGTAAAGCATCTAAAAGATGTTCAGGGGCTTTAGGAAATTGAAAGGTACAGCTCATTGGATTTTTATTCGTTCTAATTTAAAAAGTTCCCTCTGCTTTTTTAAAGGAGAGGGAGCATTCATTATTTTTACAATGAATTCCCCACTCTTTTTTAGGAGAGTTAGGGAGAGAATTTTTAAGCCCTCATCCCAGCCTTCTCCCTGAGCCGTATACGGCGCAAGAGAAGGAACATCCATTATTTTCACAATGAATTTCCCCTCTCCTGAGCAAAATTTAAAGCACTGCTTTTAAATTGAAGCGCAAGAGAGGGTTAGGGAGAGGTCTTCATCAACCTAACGCTTTCTCAGCCGCTTCAACCGTTTGACGAATCAAAGTTGTAATGGTCATTGGACCAACGCCACCTGGTACAGGCGTATATGCAGAAGCAATCTCTTCAATGCCTTGCAATTGGATATCACCAACACCACCGCCATCACGTGGATGGAAGCCTGCATCAACAACCACAGCGCCTGGTTTGATCCAGTCTTTTTGAATCAATTCAGCTTTACCAACCGCACCAACAATAATGTCCGCTTGTTTCACAAAACTTGCAAGATCTTGGGTACGTGAATGGCAAATGGTTACTGTTGCATTGGCTTCAAGAAGCATCGCAGCCATTGGTTTACCTAAAATTGCCGAACGCCCCACAACAACGGCATGTTTGCCTGCAATTTCAATGTTTTTTTCTTTAAGAATGGTCATAATGCCTGCAGGTGTTGCAGAACCATATGCAGCTTCGCCCATTGCCATACGACCATAACCTAAACAGGTCACACCATCTACGTCTTTTGCAAGTGAAATCGCATCAAAACAAGCACGCTCATCAATTTGCGCAGGAACTGGGTGTTGCAACAAAATACCATGCACATCAGGATTGGCATTCAATTTTTCAATTTCTGCCAATAATTGTTCTGTGGTGGTTTCTGTTGGCAATTCTACTTTTAAAGAATCCATGCCCACACGACGGCAAGCATTGCCCTTCATGCGTACATAAGTTGCAGATGCACCGTCATCACCGACCAAAATAGTCGCTAGAATTGGGGTACGACCTGATTTTGCTTTTAACGCTTCTACACGTGTTAACAGATCAGCTTCAATTTGTTTTGCCAATGCACGACCGTCTAAAATTAATGCCACGGCACATCTCCAAATGTTGATATGAATCAATTTTGCAAATAATACATGATTATTTAGACTATTTTATTCTATATGTCGAATTAATGTGCATCTGCTCATTTAATAGTATTGTTTTTTTTTCAGAGCTTGCTAATATACGCATCACAAGACGCGGCGGGGTGGCAGAGTGGTCATGCAGCGGACTGCAACTCCGTGGACGCCGGTTCGATTCCGACCTCCGCCTCCAATCTTGTAAAACTATGCCCGAGTGGTGAAATCGGTAGACACAGGGGATTTAAAATCCCCCGCCCTCAAAGCGTGCCAGTTCGAGTCTGGCCTCGGGCACCATTTTAAAATAGATTAAAATGGTGCAAATAAAGAACCCAGCATTAAGCTGGTTTTTTTATGCCTAAATTTTAGGTTTTCCCCTCTTTATTCAATATTCAATGATGCCTCTATGAACCCTAAACAAGCGCTTCTTGATTTGCAGCAATTGCAACAACAATACCCTGCTGCATTTAAAAGAAATATTTTGTTTTATGGTTTTATTCAAAGCAAAGGCATGCTGGATGATTGGAAAGAAATGATTCCATGGGTCTTGGCCTGCCTGATTTTTATTCCTATTTCAATCAGTCTGGCGCACGGGATTCAAAACTTTGCACCGCAGTACGATGCCTTTCAAGCCAAGGCATTGGCGATTTTAGCCATCATGTTAGGTTTTATGCTGCTTCTACCTTATGTGTTGTATCAAATTAAACACAGTTCGGCATCGTGGTATCAACTACAGCAACATGCCACCATAAAAATAGCAGTATTGATTCTGCTACAAGCGGTAAATTTCGCCTATTTTCAGAGTGCAATTCTGCAAGGGATTTTATTCTTTTTCTGCATCAGTTTTGGTTTTGTACGTTTCTATAAAGAGAATATGTTCCGTGACCACATAAGCCTTGAACAAAAATATTGCTTAACGCAATTTCGCCGTGCTGCTTACTGGTCATATCGTCAAGCTGCTAAAATTCAATATCGGATGTATTTTTCCAATAAAAATAGCCCTCGTTTTGCCCAATTGAATCAGCAATATCAACATGCAATTCAGTTACATCAACAACTGATGCAGGTTGAACACAATTTATGTAAAAGCATTAAATACATAGATTTAGATAGTTATATTCAAGATAAACTCGATTAAAAACCTCCGCTTAATCATCAAAAAAAACCGAGCAACTTAGACTCGGTTTTCTGTAAATATCACACCAATTTTAAGCAGTTTTAGCGACATCAATGATTGGTTTTAAGTCTACACCATACTTCTGTTGATGACCACGCGTATCATCGAGTTTGTATTCACGTGCCTTAACCGTATCTATAAACTTCCAATCTGCAACCACTTGCGCACGATCAAAAGTCACCGTTAAATAACCACGTTGATTTAAGTTGCAATAATCCAGTTCATCAATCAGTTCTTGAAAGGCATATTCCAACGCTGCCATTTCGTCTGCAGGCACATTTAAGTAATACTCAATTCCGGGCGATGATACCGAGCTGGTCGCGAATTCCAACCCAACCTCATGATTTGTTTCATGTGTATGCAAGGTTGCAGCCCAAGCATTGTGAGTATCACCTGCCAACACCACTGCTTTTTTCCCAAGTTGCTGCAATGTCCCATACACAACTTCTCGCTCGTAGGCATAACCATCCCAAGCATCGAGGTTATAAGGTGCAACCGCATACAAACGTGCCTTATCTACTGCTGTCAAAGTTGGATCATTCGCTTTTAAACGCAATTTCAGCGTGACCAATTCTGTAATTTTCTGCTTCATTTGTGCAAGTGTTTCAGGTTGCTGATCACCATTGGTGATTTTCGCTAAAGGCAATAACAGTTCTTGTGGAATCAGCATTTTCGCCATCAACACTTGTTGAGCCAAAACATTCCAAGTAGCCTTAGACTGCCCCAACTGCTTTTGCAACCATTCTCGTTGAACTCCACCCATCAATGTGCGTTGATCACTAAATAAATCTGCCTGAAATTTAGCAGCATCAATACCTTCTGCCGTCATATAGTTAGCATAATCTAATTGCTTATGACGCGCCAAAATACGCGTATCCAGCATCATCAAATTCACCAAACCACCAAAATCAAACTGGCGATAAATATTCAAATGATCATTTTCTGCAACTGGACGAATTGGCATCCACTCGAAATACGCCTGTAATGCCGCAATTTTACGTTCTATAAAGCTGCCTTCACCTTCTTGATGATTATCTGCACCCGCTTCCCAAGTATCATTACTGAGTTCATGGTCATCCCAAATGACAATAAATGGATGGCGTTGGTGAGCAGTCTGCAAATCAGCATCGGTACGATATAAAGCATAACGTTTACGATAATCATCTAACTTGATAATTTCTTTATCATTGTCTGCAGCAAAGGTACGTCCTAACTGTTTTGCATCGTCAGTCGCGTAGCCACCTTGTCCATATTCATAAATATAATCACCCAAGTGAATAATCACATCCAGATTGTTTTCCTGTGCCATTTCTTTATACACATGAAAATAACCTGCGGGATAGTTCGAGCAAGAACAGACCGCAAATTTCACTTGATCGCTGCGTTGTGGCAAGGTTTTGGTCTGTCCTATAGCAGAAACCGTATTACCAAAGCGGAAACGGTAATAATATTTAGTCCCTGCCTGTAAACGATCTGCGTCCACTTTAACAGTAAAATCTTGCGCTGCGCTGGTTTGTACTTTGCCAGTATTTACCAATTGCTTAAACGCCTCATCGCTGGCAATTTCCCAAACCACTTCAATGCATGCTGCCATGTCACTTGGCGTTACACGTGTCCATAAAATGATACGATCATGCAGCGGATCACCACTGGCGACACCATGCAAAAACTGCACCTTTAATGCATTTTCTGCTGTATTTTCATTGTCATCACCACATGCAGTTAATGCGACTGGCAATGACAACGCCCCAAAACCAGCCAAACTTTTTTGAATCAGCTCTCGGCGAGTTAAGCGAATGTTCATGAATATTCCTTTTATTTTTCTTGAGCGCTCAACATAGAAATTTATGATTTCGCTTTGATCTCAAATTCATGAAATATTGATGACAAACAGCAGAAATATACTGCAAACCGAACTTTTTTCAAGCTAATAAGTTGAATTGATTGAAAAGAAAGCAATTGTAAATAAATTTACTTGCCAAGATTTATTTCGTCCTCTATTATTGCGCACATGCCCGAGTGGTGAAATCGGTAGACACAGGGGATTTAAAATCCCCCGCCCTCAAAGCGTGCCAGTTCGAGTCTGGCCTCGGGCACCATTTTAATGAATCAAATCATTCAAATGGTGCAAATAAAGAACTCCAGCATTAAGCTGGTTTTTTTATGCCTAAAAAATATAATATTGAAAACGATAACACTTATGTGCCGATGATTTGAAATGTCTCTACAACGCTTTATCTTCTCTTTCAAATGGGTGATCTGTTTATGCTGCTTGCTCAGTTTTGCAAGCCATGCACAAAATCCCAGCCTTGAGTCAGCAACCGAATCCGTAAACCCAATTGAAACTGATGCAGAATTTTATGATGTTTTTGCAGGAACATTGCAATATAAAAATCAAGAATTACAATTACGTCGTTGCAGCTTAGGCAACAATTTATAT
This sequence comes from Acinetobacter sp. YH12021, assembly GCF_013420145.1. Taxonomy (NCBI): domain Bacteria; kingdom Pseudomonadati; phylum Pseudomonadota; class Gammaproteobacteria; order Moraxellales; family Moraxellaceae; genus Acinetobacter; species Acinetobacter sp. YH12021. Next base: position 88,194 of record NZ_VOYT01000005.1, on the reverse strand, counting down.
TTATTAAATTTCCAAAATCCTGAAGAAGAAAAGCAACTCAAAACTTTGCTGCAACAAAATACAAAGTTTTGGGTCAATTTAATTGCACAGCCGAATGAACATAATGGGCTATATACGTTGAATGTTCGGGAAATTGCAGAACTACATACACAGCAAAGTTGCCATTTGGATGATGTTTTAGATGATTTATTGAATCACCCATAAATTAAAGCTGAAAGAGAGTGACCTATCACCACTCTCTCGTTGCAATCAACTCTTCCATTTCAATCTCGAAATAGCCTTGATCTTGCAGCACCATCATCATCGCCTCAGCAATATAATCTGCTGCGGTATCGTCCAAATCTGAATCCAGATCTTCAAATTGTGGTTTCATTTTATTAATGGCTTGCACGGTCTGATCTGCAAAATGATAAATATCGGTTTCAGATAAATTGGATTTAGACACGTGTTTTGCAAACTGTTGAATCAGTTGTTTTAACTCAGCAACTAAAATATCAGGATAAAACTCATCATCAAACATCGGGAGAAGTAAATCTGCAAACATACAAGCACTCAAAAATACAGAGATTCAAGCGTGCCTATATAGCATAAGCAAGGCTTTAATTCTAGCTTCGCCCCAATTTGCATACTGCGATTAATTTGCCAACTGCATTGCTTGCCAGACTTTAATGGCGTCAGACATGGCTTTCACATCATGCGCACGCACCATACAAGCACCTTGCTGAATACTGAGTAAATGTGCCGCTACAGAACCAACTGCACGCTGTGTTGGCTCTGCCCCACCCAAAGCTTCACCAATAAAGCGTTTACGGGACAATGCCGATAAAATTGGATACCCCATACCATTAAGTTGATGCAACTCATTTAACAATTTCAGATTCTGTTGTGCATTTTTCGCAAAACCAAAACCTGGATCAATCATGATATTTTCAGGCTTGACCCCTACCGCCAAAGCATCAGCGACACGTTGCTGCAATTCTGCAATCACATCTGCAGTGACATCATCATATTGATCTAAATTGTTCATGGTAGTCGGTTCACCACGCATGTGCATAATAATCACGGGAATATTTAACTCAGCGGCTGTGTGCAACGCATTGGGGCGGGTCAGCGCACGTACATCATTCCAGATATGCGCCCCTGCAGCTACGGCAGCACGAATCACTTCGGGCTGTGACGTATCAATCGAAAGTACCACATCATAAGCAGATAAGGCTTCTACCACAGGAACCACACGACGAATTTCTTCTTCTACACTCACAGGACTAGCTCCTGGACGTGTTGATTCGCCGCCAATATCAATCACGGTTGCACCTTCTGCCATCATTTCCAAAGCACGCGCCACAGCAGCATCTTTTTCATTATGTCGCCCACCATCACTAAACGAGTCTGGTGTCACATTTAGAATTCCCATCACATGCGGCTGAGATAAATCTAAACGCAAACGTCCACATTGCAATACGCGCTTGGGTAATGGCATCAGCTGCATGCTGGTCTTCCTTTCAATTTGAAAAGCTTATTTTAACAAGGGTAATTTTGAAGATGTTGAATTCTTTTCAGTGCGCTTCAACATTACCAATATTCCTGTTGCAACGGCGCATAAACCACACGAATAAAAAAAGAGCCTTTATACAAAGACTCTTTTTAACATTATGTGAACTGATTAGCTCGCTGGTAATGGTGGCGGTGTGCTTGGACCATCAGTTGGTGTTACATCAATCACAGGATTGTCTGCAATATACACTTTCGGTGGCTGTGGCTCACGACCTTCCATAATGTCGCGGATTTGGTCACGATCAATGGTTTCCCATTCCAACAATGCTTTTACCATTGCGTGGGCAATATCTTGGTTATTTTCCAAAATATCGCGGGCAACTTTATATTGCTCATCAATAATACGACGAACTTCAGCATCCACTTGTTGTTGGGTTGCTTCAGAAATCGTACGGCTGCCTAAACTACCCATGAATGATTGTTGTGTATCATCTTCATAGACCATTACGCCTAACTTGTCAGACATACCGTATTTGGTCACCATCGCACGCGCCAATTTGGTTGCACGCTCAAAGTCATTCGATGCACCTGTTGACATTTGATTAATAAAGACTTCTTCTGCAATACGACCACCAAACAAGATAGACAAATCATTTAGCATTTTGTCTTTATAATGGCTAGTTTGGTCATGTTCAGGCAATTGCCATGTCACACCCAATGCCCAACCACGCGGCATAATCGTCACTTTATGCACAGGGTCTGTACCCGGCAGCATTTCAGCAACAATCGCATGACCTGCTTCATGATAAGCCGTTGCACGACGTTCTTCTTCACGCAGTACCATCGACTTACGTTCAGGGCCCATATACAACTTGTCTTTAGCATCTTCAAAGTCGTGCATATCCACCGTATTTTTATTACGACGGGCAGCAAACAATGCAGCTTCATTCACAAGGTTTGCCAACTGCGCACCAGAGAAGCCTGGTGTACCACGTGCCAAGACTTTGACATCTACACCTGTAACTGAAGGCAGTTTTTTCAAGTGAACATTCAGAATTTGCTCACGACCTTTAATGTCTGGCAAGCCAACCATTACTTGACGGTCAAAACGACCTGGACGCAATAAAGCTTTATCCAGTACATCGGCACGGTTTGTCGCAGCGATAACAATAATGCCTTCATTGCCTTCAAAACCATCCATTTCAACAAGCATTTGGTTAAGTGTTTGCTCACGTTCATCGTGACCACCACCTGTACCTGAACCACGGTGACGACCTACCGCATCAATCTCATCAATAAAGATGATACATGGTGCATGGCGTTTAGCTTGCTCAAACATATCACGAACACGAGAAGCACCTACACCCACGAACATTTCAACGAAGTCAGAACCAGAAATGCTGAAGAATGGAACTTTGGCTTCGCCTGCAATGGCTTTCGCCAATAAGGTTTTACCTGTACCCGGTGGACCTACCATCAACACACCTTTAGGAATAGTTGCACCTAAACGCTTGAATTTAGCAGGGTCTTTTAAGAAATCTACAATTTCAACCACTTCTTGTTTTGCTTCGTCACAGCCTGCTACATCGGCAAATGTGACTTTAATTTGGTCTTCAGACAACATTTTGGCTTTAGATTTACCAAAGCTCATCGGGCCGTTTTTACCACCTGCACCGCCACCCATGTTGCGCATAAAGAACATGAATAACAAAATGATTAAAAGTACAGGGAAACTTGCGATCAATAGTTGCATTAACAAACCTTGACGTTGAGGTGCAGTACCTTCAACAACAACGTTGTTTTTAATCAGATTCGGCATCAGTTCAGGGTCTTGAACTGCTGGACGAATGCTTTCAAAGGACGAGCCGTTGACTTTTTCGCCACTAATTCTTTCGCCATCAATTGTGACTTGCTTAATTTGACCAGCATTCACCGCTGTAACGAACTCTGAATAGTTCATTGCAGTTGGCTTTTCACTGTTATTGATGTTGCTGAAAATTAGAATCAGCACACCAAGTATAATCAGCCACAATACGGCATTCTTGAAGAGATCGCTCAAAGCTTTATTCCCATATCAATCTAATTTGATCATGCCCGTTACTGGGTGACCTTTCATTCAAAAAGCTGAAGATCAGCTAGACAATTCATTAAAAACGTACAAAATGCACAATTTTTAACGGCTTGGCAAGTAAACTTTATTTAGACGCTTTTTTACGTCCTTGTCCAATAAGGAATACTTCTTTGGAACGCGCGCGTGAAGCAGCGGGTTTTGCTGTCTTTAACACATCAAAACTGTCCACGACCTGTTTACGAAATTCGTCAAATCCCGAACCTTGGAACACTTTGACCACAAACTGACCATTAGGTCCCAATACGCGATTGGCAAAATCGAGAGCCAACTCACATAAGTAAATTTGACGCGGTTGATCTACAGCTTTATTACCTGATGTATTGGGGGCCATATCGGAAATTACAACGTCTACCGTGCGTCCGTTTAAAATATTTAACAATTTTTCGAAAACTTCTTCTTCGCGGAAGTCACCTTGTAAGAAGGTCACATCTGGTAGTGCGTCCATTTCCAAAATATCGGAAGCGATCACCAAACCTTTGTCGCCGACAAGTTTCCCTGCGATTTGCGACCAACTACCCGGTGCTGCACCTAAGTCCACCACCGTCATGCCCGGTTTGATCAGTTTATATTTTTCTTGAATCTCAAGTAGTTTGTATGCAGCACGTGCACGATACCCTTCTTTTTGCGCTCTTTTCACAAAGGGATCATCTAGGTGCTCTCTCATCCACGCACGACTACTTTTGGATAACTTTTGGTTGGTAATGCGTGTTGCCATAACTCTCTTAGTAACGAATAGCCATCTAAATTGCGATTGTACGTGAAAATTAGCAAGCTTGCAGTAGACATCTGTATCTAAATGCCAATAACTAACAAGTTTTTTCTATTAAATCCATCGCTTATTTCTGTACTGTGGCATAAAAAACCTCTCTCATCACTAATGGATAAACCTAAGCAAATGTTCAATTTTGATATTTTTGTACTGCTGCAAGATCGCGGATTATTTGCATAGAATTTACAGCGTTTCAAATTGGCTTTTGTTATACTAAGCCGTTTTTAAAATTAGGTTATCTTTATGGCGGCTCTCTCTATTCAGGAACGCAAGCGTTTACGTCAAATTGGTCATGCACTTAACCCTGTAGTGATGGTTGGCGGTCAAGGTTTGACTGAAAATGTAATTGAAGAAACCAACCGTGCTTTAAACGATCACGAATTGATTAAAGTTAAAATTGGTGGTGAAGACCGTGAAGTACGTGCAGCTGTAATTACTGAAATTGCTGCAGCAACAGGTTCTGAAGTGGTACAAACAATTGGTAAAATTGCTTTACTTTATAAAAAAGCAGCAAAACAAAATGCCAAGTTGTCAAATTTAGTTCGTCACGCTCATTTGTCTAACTAAGCTTATATGGCAAGTTACGAACTCAGCGCCTTTGATCGTCAGTTTCAAGCGATTTCTTTGGTCGGTGCAATTGAACAACAAAGTCCGTTTAGCTTAAATGTAGGTTATTGGCTGCGTGATCCGAATCAGTGGGTCGAATGGCCTGCATTGGTGGCTTCACATCCGCGTCAGGACTTTTTGTGGGAACAGACCTGCTTTGAAATTTTCATTGGCGTTCAGGGCGAAGATTTTTATCGTGAAATCAATCTCTCCCCTTCTCAAGCTTGGCAAGCCTATGCCTTTGAAGAATATCGTTATCCTGAGCAAATGCCACCTGTGGCCGCTTATGATATTGAGTTGAATCAGCTAAAACGTACGCATTACGGTTTAAATGTCAGTTTGGATTTAACCGAATTTATGCTGAAACATAAACTGAAATGGACAGATTTGTTTATTGGGCTCACAGCTGTATTAAAAACCAGTCAGGGCGAGCAGTTTTATGCCATGCAACACAGCAGCCCTGCCGCCGATTTTCACAATAAGCGCGATTGGCTACATCAGTTCTAACTGTGATTAATAATAGTTTAGATTGAAACAACTAGTTTTTGGTTTGAGCAAGAAATTTAAATAAAAAAGTGAGGCGCATGACCTCACTTTTTTTTATGGCTGAATCAGCAACAGATTAAACTGGATTATGCTTGATCAGTTTCATCATTAGTTTCAGTTTTTGATGGATTTACTTTTTTCCACGCTTCTAGTGTGTGCTCTTTAGAACGCTTAAAAGTTTCAGCCAATTGATCTTTGTGTTTTACTGAAATGCTGCTGACATCTTCTTTCAACTCTTTACCAAGTTTAGAAAGATCTTCAATAATTGCGCTAAATTCAGTTTTTACAAAGTCTTTTAATTCGCCTAAATCTTTAGGTGAACTACCAAATTGTGCTTTTAAAGCTTCAATTTTTTGCAACACATCTTGCTTTAACTGACCCAATTGCTCTTGCACGCTGGCATTGAGTTGTTTTGCTTCGGCTTGAAGTTTTTCTTGCGTTTCCGCAACTACATCAAGCACCTGCTCTTTGGCATCATGCGTTACTTTTTCAAGCCTTTCAGCGCCTTCACTTACTGCTTTGATTGCACTGTTTTGTGGTTCAGTGGCTGATTTATCTTGTTCAGTCATTCGCTTTTACCCAAGGTCGTTGTTGTTTATAAATTAAGCATAAGGCAATTTAGACTCAAATGGGTTTTGGATTGTCTAACAATCGTAGATTGCTTACATTTGGACTACACGCTAAAACATAAACCTAGCAAAAAAAGCAAGTCTTTTATCTTACATATTCGTTAGATTCACAATGGACTTTTGGCGAGTTCATGCGTATAATGCAATGTTAAGTTCAAGCGAGCAGACATAGGAGGGTAGGTTTAAATATTGACCTTCCTTTTTTTTCGTCTACTCGCTTTTTTACAGCCCTATTTTTGTGGTTTTAGTTCAGGAGCTTTGGTTTGAGCACCCCCGCCATTTTAGCCCTCGCCGACGGTACAATCTTTAAAGGTACGTCTATCGGTGCAACGGGAAGCACGACTGGTGAAGTCGTTTTTAACACTGCCATGACTGGCTATCAAGAAATTTTGACCGACCCGAGTTATGCACAACAACTTGTGACTTTAACTTACCCACATATTGGGAACACTGGTTGCAATGATGAAGATGTTGAGTCAGGTCGAATTCATAAAGTATGGGCAAACGGTTTAATTATCCGTGATTTGCCTTTATTACACAGTAACTTCCGTTCTACTCAATCTTTAGGCGAATACTTACAACAACACAATGTTGTTGCAATTGCCGATATTGATACCCGTAAATTGACCCGTATTTTACGTTCCAAAGGTGCGCAAAACGGTTGTATTCTTGCTGGTGAAAATATCACTGAAGAAGAAGCAATTGCAAAAGCACGTGCATTTGGCGGCTTAAACGGCTTAGATCTTGCAAAAGTATGCTGCGACCCTGAAGGTTTTGAATGGACTGAAGGTTCATGGGAACTTGGCAAAGGCTTTACTCAACCTGAACTTAAATATCATGTGGTTGCATACGATTACGGTGTCAAAACCAACATCCTGCGTATGCTCGCAGACCGCGGTTGCAAATTAACCGTTGTTCCTGCACAAACCCCTGCTGAAAAAGTCCTTGCGTTAAACCCAGATGGCATTTTCTTGTCAAATGGCCCTGGCGATCCTGCTGCATGTGACTACGCAATTGAAGCTGTAAAAACAATTGTAGAAACCACGAATACTCCTGTATTTGGTATCTGTTTAGGTCACCAAATTCTTGCACTTGCATCAGGTGCAAAAACAATGAAAATGCCGCACGGTCACCACGGCGCAAACCATCCTGTACAGAACTTAGAAACTGGTACAGTGATGATTACTTCTCAGAACCACGGCTTCGCGGTAGATGAAAGCACCTTACCAAGCAATGTATGTTCAACGCATCGTTCATTGTTCGATGGCACAAACCAAGGTATTCATCGTACAGACAAGCCTGCATTTAGCTTCCAAGGTCACCCAGAAGCAAGTTCAGGTCCACATGACTGCGCACTCTTGTTCGATCATTTCATCGAACTTATTGAAGCCGCTAAGAAGTAATTAAGGAGCGAAATAATGCCTAAACGTACGGATATTAAAAGCATCTTAATTATTGGTGCTGGTCCTATTGTTATTGGTCAGGCTTGTGAGTTTGACTATTCTGGTGCTCAAGCATGTAAAGCGCTGCGTGAAGAAGGTTACCGCGTTATTTTGGTAAACTCGAACCCTGCGACCATCATGACTGACCCTGCAATGGCAGATGCAACTTATATCGAGCCAATCACTTGGCAGACTGTTGCAGCAATCATTGAAAAAGAACGTCCAGATGCAGTACTTCCGACCATGGGTGGTCAAACTGCATTGAACTGTGCGCTTGCATTAGATGCCAACGGTATTTTAGCCAAATACAATGTTGAATTAATTGGTGCAACCAAAGACGCGATTGAAAAAGCCGAAGACCGTAAATTGTTTGATGAAGCAATGCGCAAAATTGGTCTTGAGTGTCCAAAAGCAGCAATTGCTGAATCTATGGAAGAAGCACTTGAGATTCAATCTCGCTTTGGCTTCCCTGTGATTATTCGTCCATCATTCACCATGGGTGGTTCTGGTGGCGGTATCGCATATAACAAAGAAGAATTCCTTGAAATCTGTGAACGCGGTTTCGATCTTTCTCCAACCAAACAATTATTGATTGATGAATCACTTATTGGTTGGAAAGAATATGAGATGGAAGTTGTACGTGATAAAAACGACAACTGTATCATCGTATGTTCAATCGAAAACTTTGACCCAATGGGCGTGCACACTGGTGACTCAATCACCGTTGCTCCTGCGCAAACTTTGACGGACAAAGAATACCAATTGATGCGTAATGCATCTTTAGCGGTACTTCGTGAAATTGGTGTAGAAACAGGTGGTTCTAACGTTCAGTTCGGTATTTGCCCGAATACTGGTCGTATGGTTGTAATTGAGATGAACCCACGTGTATCACGTTCATCTGCGCTTGCATCTAAAGCAACAGGTTTCCCAATTGCAAAAGTTGCTGCAAAACTTGCTATTGGTTACACCCTAGATGAACTTAAAAATGACATCACAGGCGGTACAACCCCTGCGTCATTTGAACCATCAATTGACTACGTTGTAACTAAAGTTCCACGTTTCAACTTTGAAAAATTCCCACAAGCAGATGCGACTTTAACCACACAGATGAAATCTGTAGGTGAAGTGATGGCAATTGGCCGTAACTTCCAAGAGTCGATCAACAAAGCGCTTCGTGGTTTGGAAACTGGTTCTTGCGGTTTTGACGAACAAATTGAAGTGGGTGCTGAAGGCGCACGTGACAAAATTTTGGTTGAACTCAAAGTTCCTGGCCCAGAGCGTATTTGGTACGTGGCAGACGCTTTCCGTCATGGCTTCTCTGTAGAAGACGTATTCCAAGCGACCAAAATTGACAAATGGTTCCTCGTTCAGATTGAAGACATTGTTAAAACTGAAGAACAAATCAAATCTTTAGGTTTTGGTGACTTAACTGCTGAAAATGTACGTTCATTTAAACGCAAAGGTTTATCTGACTTACGTATTGCCAACTTGATGGGCATTTCACAAAAGCAATTCCGTAAACAACGTTGGAACATGGGTGTATATCCAGTTTACAAACGTGTAGATACCTGTGCTGCAGAGTTTGAATCTGACACTGCTTACATGTATTCAACTTACGATGAAGAGTGTGAATCAAATCCATCTACCAAAGACAAAATCATGGTCATTGGTGGCGGTCCAAACCGTATTGGTCAAGGTATCGAATTCGATTACTGCTGTGTACACGCAGCCCTTGCTATGCGTGAAGATGGTTTTGAGACCATCATGGTGAACTGTAACCCTGAAACCGTATCTACCGATTACGACACTTCAGACCGTTTGTACTTTGAACCAATTACTTTGGAAGATGTACTTGAAATCGTACGTACAGAAAAGCCAAAAGGCATTATTGTGCAGTACGGTGGTCAAACTCCACTGAAATTGGCGCGCGCTTTAGAAGAAGCAGGTGCACCAATTATTGGTACATCACCAGATGCAATTGACCGTGCAGAAGACCGTGAACGTTTCCAACAAATGATTCAACGTCTGCAATTGCGTCAGCCGAACAACAGCATTGTAAAATCTGCTGAAGAAGGTATCACAGAAGCAGCTAAAGTAGGTTATCCGTTAGTTGTTCGTCCATCTTATGTATTGGGTGGCCGTGCAATGGAAATCGTGTATAACGAAGAAGAACTTAAACGCTACTTGCGTGATGCAGTTCAAGCCTCTAACGATGCGCCTGTATTGTTAGACCGCTTCTTGGATGATGCGATTGAAGTTGACGTAGACTGCGTATCTGACGGTAAAGATGTGGTGATTGGCGGTATTATGCAGCACATCGAACAAGCAGGTATTCACTCTGGTGACTCTGCATGTTCAATTCCACCTTATTCATTGTCAGATGAAGTACAGGACGAAATGCGTCGTCAAACTGTTGCAATGGCAAAAGAATTGGGCGTTATTGGCTTGATGAACGTACAGTTTGCCGTTAAAGGCAATGACGTTTATATCTTGGAAGTGAACCCACGTGCATCACGTACTGTTCCGTTCGTTTCTAAGTGTATTGGCGAATCATTGGCTAAAGTTGCAGCACGTTGTATGGCAGGTCAATCTTTAGAAGCACAAGGCTTTACTAAAGAAATTATTCCGCAACACTTCTCTGTGAAAGAAGCTGTGTTCCCATTCAACAAGTTCCCTGGTGTAGACCCTGTGCTTGGGCCTGAGATGAAATCTACAGGTGAAGTCATGGGCGTAGGTAAAACTTTTGGTGAAGCATTCTATAAAGCTGTGTTAGGCTCGAATGATCGCTTACCAGGAATCCCAACTGAAGGCGAAGTGAAACATGCATTCTTATCTGTACGTGAGTCAGATAAACCGCATGTGGCGCGTATTGCAAAACAATTGGCTGATTTTGGCTTCAAACTTGTTGCAACGGGTGGTACGCATAAAGTCATCACCGATGCAGGTATTGAGTGTGAACGTGTGAATAAAGTGACTGAAGGTCGCCCACACATTGTAGACCGCTTGAAAAATGGTGAGATTCACCTCATCATCAATACTTCTGAAGGCAAACAAGCTCAGCAGGATTCATTCTCAATCCGTCGTTCTGCATTGCAAGGTAAAGTGTATTACACCACGACCTTGAATGGCGCAGATGCTGTATGCCAAGCCTTAGCGATTAAATTACCAATGGATGTATATCGCCTGCAAGATCTTACTGTAGGTTAATACATTTCAATAAAGTCCCGTCACCTTTCGGGTGGCGGGCTTTTTTCATTTATAGACTTCAATATTTTTAAAGAGGGACAACATGCAACGTTATCCTATGACGCCTGAAGGTAAACACGCTTTAGAGCAAGAATTACAACAACTTAAATCGGTTGAACGTCCACGTATTACTGCAGCGATTGCAGAAGCGCGTGAACATGGCGATTTAAAAGAAAATGCTGAATACCATGCCGCACGTGAACAGCAAGGTTTCTGCGAAGGTCGTATCCAAGACATCGAAGGTAAATTAAGCGCTTGCCAAGTAATTGATGTTAAAGAATTGGAACAAAACGGACGTGTGGTTTTTGGTGTGACTGTGACCATTGAAAATCTAGACACCGAAGAGCAAAAAACCTACAAAATTGTAGGTGATGATGAAGCTGATTTTAAAATCAATAAAATTTCAGTGAATTCGCCTATTGCACGCGGTTTGTTGGGCAAAAATGAAGGCGATGAAGCCAAAATTGTCACTCCGCAAGGCGAAGTGGAATATGAAATTGTGAATGTAGAATATCTTTAAGTTTTAATAAAGATGACTACACGCGATGCCCCTCTTTGAGGGGTTTTTTATTGCCTATAAATCATACAGCCGAGCTTATAGATTATACTGCGATAAAAATAGAGGAAAATAAGATGGAAAATCGCATCATTCATGCATTTGTTTATGCGCTTTCTGGGGCTGTGTTAGGACTGATTTTAATTCCAGTCTGGGGACTCTTTATCAATACACAAACCAGTCCTGTCAGTATCGTATTGGCATCATCACTCTTTTTTGCTATTTGGGGATTCTTATTTCCAAACAGTGTTAAAAATGTTTTTATGTATTTGTGGAATTTTTTAAGATAGATACTTTAAGCTTTCAAATCACTAAAGTGTAGTGGTCAACTAATATTTTGAACATTCCCTCTCCTTCTAGGAAAGGGCTAGGGAGAGGTTCAAAATTTCAGATATAATCCCCTCATCTCTCCACACGAAAAAACCATGTCCGAAACGCTGATTAATTCCCCTGTTAAACACTGGTGCGAATTTGAGTTCATCTCCAAAACTGTGAAAAACCCCAACATCCACATCAAAGGCAATTACTCTTATTATTCAGCCTATTGGGATCAGGGTTTTGAACGTTGTGTGGTGCGTTATTTACATGACAAACCTGCAACAGCAGACAAGCCAATTGATCAATTACATATTGGCAATTTTGTCTGTTTTGGTGCGGAATGCGTGATTATGATGGGTGGCAATCAATTGCATCGCAGTGACTGGGTTTCGGCTTTTCCGTTTGATACTCGCAGTTTTGTTGCGGCAGGTGATACCACAATTGGCGATGGCTGCTGGATTGGCAGTCGCGCCATGATTATGCAAGGTGTTGAACTAGGCGAAGGTGCAATTGTGGCGACAGGTGCAGTGGTTACGCAAGATGTACCGCCTTACGCTATTGTGGCAGGTGTGCCTGCCAAAGTAATTAAATACCGCTTTAGTGAAACAGAGATTGCTCAACTTTTGGCGCTAAAACTGTATGATTTTGATGAAAAATATTTACTGAAAATCCGCGAACAATTGCAGAGTAATGATGTCAATCAACTGATCGATTTTTTGACAAACACGCAAACAAAAAATGACTAAAACTTTAGTTGAATTGAAAGCACAGCTTCATAATTTCATGCTAAATTAAGGTGAAATAAGGACTTACAGCACTCAATTATCTTTATGAAATTACTGGGTTTTATTCTATATGAATTCAGCGTAAGATAAGACAGGACTCAGAGCGAATATTTTATTAAAGTATTGAAATTACAATAAGGAGAAACACTCATGGCTTACCAAAACATCCTCGTACCAGTGGACGGTTCTGAAACTTCTTTTGCCGCTGTTGCAAAAGCTGCTGAACTTGCAAAAGCATTTGGTAGTAAAATTACTGTGGTTCAAGTACTTACTCTTGACCCATACATTGCTGCAGAATACATCACAGCAAACCAAACCAATGACTTAATTGAACGTGCGCGTGCTTCTATCGTAAAAACCTTAGAAGAAGCGAAACAAAAATTCACTGAGCAAGGTGTTGAAGCTGAAACTAAATTACTTGAAGGTCAAGTCATTGCACGTGAAATCAGCAATGCTGCGAAAGAGTTAAATGCTGACCTGATCGTGATCGGTTCTCATGGTCGTACTGGCTTGAAAAAATTATTCTTAGGTAGCGTTGCTCAAAGCATTTTAAGCGAAGGCACAACACCTGTACTTGTGGTACGCCAATAAGTTTTTTGTTCCTCATTTCTTCGGAAATGGGGAACTTTTCGCTTTTTCTTTCTTTTTCACATCTTCATGCACTTAAAACTATACTGTTTTTCATTTCAACAATTTCTTAAACCACTTTGCTTACAACATAATATTTAGTCTGCTTAAGCTTTGCTTTCTTCCCTCTTGTTTTTTCAACGACTCAAGGTCGCCATTGGTATTGTTTTAAATTTACTTTACCTTCAAGCACAACTATGTTTTCAGCCATTAACTTTAATGCCTGCTCATTCTCTCCCTGAGTATTCAACTTACTTAGGCTAATTTTGCCTTGTGCATTAATCACCCTATGCCACGGTACTTGATGATCTGCCGACAAATGCTTTAAGACATAACCCACTAATCGCGCATGTTTGGGTAAACCCGCCAATGCCGCCACTTGTCCATAAGTTGCTACATGCCCTTTAGGAATTAGACACACCACGGCTAAAATCTGTTGTGCTAATTCATCGCTGGGTTTTGTAATAGGTATATTTGACTTCATAAACAGCCTGATTTCCTGCAATTGTTAAAAAGAAAAAGGAGTGAATCAATCACTCCTTTTATCATAATCATACAAGTTTAAGTCACTCAAATTGCAGCATTAAAGGTATCACAATCGTTAATCAAACCTGACTTTAAGCCTGTTTGGAACCATTGTACACGCTGCGCACTAGTACCATGCGTGAAGCTGTCTGGTACGACTTGTCCACGTGCACGTTTTTGCAAGTAATCATCCCCAATTTTATGTGCAGCGTCCATCGCTTCTTCAATATCGCCCTGCTCTAAGAATTGAGTACGTTGATGGTTATGATGCGCCCACACACCCGATAAACAGTCTGCCTGTAATTCTTGACGAACTGAAAGCTGGTTGCCCTGCACGTCACTGACTTGCTGACGTGCTTTATGCACTTGTTCAGAAATGCCTAAAATGGTTTGAATATGATGTCCAACTTCATGCGCCACCACATAGGCTTGAGCAAAATCGCCCGCCTGATCATTTCGGCTTAATTCAGTCTGATTTTGTTCACCACCAATGCCCATTTGCTGACGCATGGCTTGGAAGAATGAAGTATCAATATATACTTTTTGATCGGCAGGACAATAAAATGGCCCCATTGCCGATTGTGCCGTACCACAGCCAGAATTGACCACACCTGTAAATAACACCAGTTTAGGTGGTATATATTGGCTATTTAACTGCTGCTGAAACACTTGTGACCACGTATCTTCTGTATCGGCCAAAACAGTGCCCACAAACTCCATCGCCTCTTGTTGTTCAGGAGTTGGATTATCTAAACCTTTAGTTTCGGCACTTTGCGCATGTGAGGTGACTTGCTTGGTCGCTTGATAAGCCGATTGCGGATCGATGCCAAAGAACTTCCATGCAACAAAGGCCACCACTAAGCCCAAAATACTGATACCGCCCGCTTTTGCTCCACCGCCACCACGGCGGTCTTCTACATTCGTGCTAACTCGACGACCTTTCCAACGCATTATTCTTATCCTTCTCTTAAACTCTGATAATAGATTAAGCCGATTTAGACTTTGACCACACTTTTTGAACAAGTGCGACCACAATCACCACCAAGATGCCTGCCAAAATACCCACGACAAGGTTCATCAACATTGGCGTGACTGAACCTACAATACTGCCCATCGTTGGGATGTCTTGTACATACTCTACCGTATCTTCTGTGAAATGGTGCACAAAAGGAATAGCATGATTGATAATTCCTCCACCAACCAAGAACATCGCTGCAGTACCCACCACAGATAAAGTCTTCATTAAAATTGGAGCAAATGCCAGTAAACCACTCCCAATACGTTGTTTAAAATTGGCAGCTTGTTCTGTGAGGTATAAACCAATGTCATCAATTTTGACAATTAACGCAACGAACCCATAGACACCCACCGTCATGGCAATCGCAATTAAACTTAATACTGTCACTTTGGTTAGAAAGCCTGCCGCAGCTACAGTCCCCAAAGAAATCACCACAATTTCCGCCGATAAAATAAAGTCAGTACGCACAGCACCTTTAATTTTTTCGGTTTCATAAGCCGCAAGGTCTTGCTCAGTTTGAATTAGCTCAAGTTGCGCTTCTTTAGCCGTTTGGGCTTTTTTGTGTTGTAAGGTGTGCATGATTTTTTCCACACCTTCATAACTTAAAAATAGACCACCAACCACCAATAAAGGATTGATTAACCACGGCGCAACGACACTAATTAATAACGCGAGCGGTACTAAAATTAGCTTATTGATGAATGAACCTTTAGCCACACGCCATACCACAGGCAACTCACGCTCTGCACGTACACCACTGACTTGCTGCGCATTCAACGCCAAATCATCGCCCAAAACCCCTGCGGTTTTTTTTGCAGCCATTTTGCTCATAACTGCCACATCATCTAAAACTGTTGCAATGTCATCTAATAAAAGTAATAAGCTGCTCGCCATTGCGTTGTTATCCTTATATGATTTTCAAGTTATTTTAAAACTGAATTTATATAGGGTCTGTATTTACTTCATTAATTTTTACAGCAAAATTTTTTACAGCAAATTCTATTCAACTCACTTAAGGAAGTGACATTGAAAAATGTTATGCCTTACAATGTAGCAATTCATCGCTACATAGATGTCGTAGATACGACTTGGAATAAAAAATGAGTAATCAAGATAATCGTCCTGTGATTTTGACAGGCGATCGTCCAACTGGACAACTACATTTAGGTCACTTTGTGGGTTCTTTACGTTCACGTGTAGGTTTACAAGACTCACATCATCAACATCTGTTACTTGCCGATGCTCAAGCCTTAACTGACAATGCCGATAACTTTGAAAAAGTCCGTCGTAATATTATTGAGGTAGCAACCGATTATTTAGCGGTGGGGATTGATCCAACAAAAACCACCATTTGCGTGCAATCTTGCCTGCCTGCATTAAACGAACTCACCATGTTGTATTTAAACTTCGTGACTGTGGCACGTTTGGAGCGTAACCCAACCATTAAATCTGAAATTCAGATGCGTGGTTTTGAGCGTGATATTCCTGCAGGTTTCCTGTGCTACCCTGTAGCTCAAGCAGCCGATATTACTGCATTTAAAGCAACGGTCGTTCCTGTAGGTGAAGACCAAATTCCAATGATTGAACAGACCAATGAAATTGTGCGTCGGGTGAATCGTCAAATTGGTCATGACTTGCTACCTGAATGTCAGGCATTGTTGTCAAATGTCGGACGTTTACCTGGTTTTGATGGTAAAGCGAAAATGTCAAAATCACTGGGCAATACCATTGTGTTAGATGCCACAGACAAAGACATTAAAAAAGCTGTCAATGCAATGTACACCGACCCAAATCACCTGCGTATCGAAGACCCAGGTCAGGTTGAAGGCAACGTAGTATTTACTTATTTAGATGCCTTCGATACCAACAAAGAAGAACTTGAAGAACTGAAAGCGCATTATCGTCGTGGTGGTTTGGGCGATGGTACGGTGAAAAAGCGTTTGGAAGGCATTCTAAAAGAATTGATTGGGCCGATCCGTGAACGTCGTATCGAACTTGCTAAAGATCCTGACTACATTATGGATATTTTGAAAACAGGCACCGACAAATGCCGTGATATTACCCAGCAAACTTTAGATGAAGTGAAAGCTGGCTTGGGTGTATTCCGCTTCTAAGCATTTTGTAGATACAAATATTTTAAAGTCTCTTATTCACATGAATAAGAGACTTTTTATTTGAGTGAAAAATCAACATAAGATGACGTGATTCACAAAAAACACTTATTACTTACGTGATTTAACATCACGTAACCTGAATACTGCGGATTAGTATTTCTTCTCAGTTTAGTATACTTACATGCTTTAGGAGTAATCCTAATTTCATAACATTTCTCCGTTATCGAAGCTGTGAAAGCAGATTCGTTTTCATACGAAATGATCACCCCAATCATTGCGTATTTTTTTTATTTGAATCAGCTGTTTATACAGCTTGTTCAACAATAAAAAATCATTTCCCTAGATGCAAAAACTACTTGAACGGCTTTGTCGCACAAAGATTTCATAACTATATGATTTAAAAGTTTTGATTATTTCTTGATACAAAATTAAATTTATTTAAATCAGATGCTTACATATTTATGCAACAAAGCAATACCAAATTAACTCTTATCATATACTTTATCTCTCAAATGTGGCTAATTTTTCAACATAAAAAATCCCCAATATTGGGGATTGAGTGCTGAATAAAATCAAGCGTTTCAAAATTTGGCTTATTTAAGCAAACCTTGATCTTTTAAGACTTGCCACATGGTAGAACCCAATTCAGCAGGGCTACGCGTATAAGCAATTCCAGCACGCTCAAAGGCTGCAAATTTTTCTTCCGCAGTGCCTTTACCGCCTGAAATAATTGCACCCGCATGTCCCATACGCTTACCTTTAGGTGCTGTCACTCCTGCAATATAACCCACCACAGGTTTGCTAACATTCGACTGGATATATTCCGCAGCTTCTTCTTCTGCCGTACCACCAATTTCACCAATCATAATAATCGCATCGGTGTCTGGGTCGTCTTGGAACAATTTTAAAGCATCAATTTGGTTCATACCTGGAATTGGGTCACCACCAATCCCGATACAGGTCGATTGCCCTAAGCCTAATTTGGTGGTTTGTGCCACAGCTTCATAGGTCAAAGTACCTGAACGTGAAATAATGCCAATTCGTCCTGGTTGATGAATATGCCCTGGCATGATGCCAATTTTACATTCACCTGGTGTAATCACACCTGGGCAGTTTGGTCCCACCAAACGTGTACCATTGCCATTGGTTTCTAAATAACGCTTGGCTTTGAGCATGTCGATGGTTGGCACACCTTCCGTAATCACCACAATCAAACCTACTCCAGAATCGACTGCTTCTACAATCGAATCTAAAACAAACGGTGCAGGCACATAAATCACCGATGCATCTGCACCTGTTTCACGTACAGCTTCTTTCATGGTGTTAAATACAGGTAATTCCAAATGGGTTTGACCACCTTTTCCTGGCGTTACCCCACCCACCACTTTAGTTCCATAATCAAGTGCTTGTGCTGAGTGAAAAGTACCATTTTTACCAGTGAAACCTTGTACCAATACTTTGGTGTCTTTATTAATTAATACGCTCATCCTGATTCTCCTTAAGCTTTCACTGCAGCAACAATTTTTTCTGCGGCATCAGACAAGCCGTTTGCAGAAATAAGTTTTAATCCTGATTCATCGAGTAATTTTGCACCAAGTTCCGAGTTGTTCCCTTCTAGGCGAACCACTACAGGTACCGTCACATTTACTTCCTGAACCGCTGCAATAATTGCTTCCGCAATCATGTCACAACGTACAATTCCACCAAAAATATTAATCAGTACGCCTTTAACCGAGTGATCTGCCAAAATAATTTTAAAGGCTTCAATTACGCGTTCTTTGGTTGCACCACCACCTACATCCAAGAAGTTCGCAGGCTGACCACCATAGAGTTTAATAATATCCATAGTTGCCATTGCTAAACCTGCACCATTCACCATACAACCGATATTGCCTTCTAAAGCAACATAGTTCAGGTCAAATTCTGATGCACGCAATTCACGTTCATTTTCTTGTGTTTTATCGCGCAGTGCCAAGACTTCAGGCAAACGATACAGTGCATTAGAATCAATACCGACTTTGGCATCGACACATAAAATGTCGCCATTTTCACGTACAGACAATGGGTTAATTTCAAATAAGGCAAAATCATTGTCGATAAATGCCTGATAAGCCGCTGTCATAATCTTCACAAACTGCGTGATTTGACTGTCTTTGAGTTTTAATGCAAAAGCCACTTCACGTGCCTGAAATGGCAATAAACCCACCAAAGGATCAACTTCTACTTTAATAATTTTTTCTGGGGTTTCTTCAGCCACTTTCTCAATTTCAACACCACCTTCGGTAGATGCCATAAAAGTGACGCGACGGCTAGAACGATCTACCACTGCACCCAAATACAGTTCACGCTCTACAGGATAAACATCTTCAGCCACTAAAATACTGTTTATAGGCTGACCATAGGCATCGGTTTGATAGGTGACCAAACGTGTTCCAAGAATTTGGTTGGCATAGTCTGCTGCTTCTTGTGCAGATTTTACGACCTTCACGCCGCCCGCTTTACCGCGACCACCTGCATGCACCTGAGCTTTCATCACCGCAAATTTACCGCCCAGTTGCTCGAAAGCTTGCACGGCTTCTACGGCTGTAGTTGCCAAAATGCCTTCTTGTACTGGCATACCATATTTTTTTAATAGCGCTTTTGCTTGATACTCATGTAGATTCATTGACTAACCTTTTACTACTTCTTTTATTCAGTTATCACCACCAATATCAAACCGAAGTTTTAATATTGCTTTCCTTGTGTGGTGTTTTTCCTATGCTCTTTACTTTTAGATGATTATTCCCATAAATACAACCATCAAATGCAAAAAGAGCGGCCTAAGCCGCTCTTTTTAGTTTTATTTGCGTTTACGCTGAATCGCGTGAATCGCACGCCCATCTACAGCTAAAGCGGCTTCATGCACCACTTCAGAGAAGGTTGGGTGACCAAATGTCATTAATTGTAAATCTTCAACTGAAGATACAAACTCAAGTGCAATCATACCTTGGTGAACGATGTCAGACGCAGCAGGTCCAATCACGTGCATACCCAATAAACGATCTGTTTTTGCATCTGCAACAAACTTCACGAAACCAGCACCTTCGCCTGCTGCTAAAGCACGACCATTTACCGCGAAACCGAATTGACCAGTTTTCACTTCGTGGCCTTTTTCTTTCGCTTGCTCTTCAGTTAAACCAACCCACGCCGCTTCAGGGTGTGTGTAGATTACTGAAATGATTGTGTCATAGTTAACTTGTGCAGCATGACCGTGAATACGTTCAACTGCCATTACGCCTTCTTCCATTGCTTTGTGTGCAAGCATTGGACCACGTACCAAGTCACCAATTGCATATACACCTTCAACAGAAGTTGCACACCAATCGTTTACTTCAACTAAGCCACGTTCAGTCAGTTTAATACCGCAGTCATCTGCCAATAAACCTTCAGCATAAGCACGACGACCTACACAAACGATCAATTTGTCGAAAGTTTGTTCTTTTTCTTCGCCGCCTTGGGTATATTTAACAGTCACTTCACGACCATTAACTTCAGTACCTGAAACTTTCGCACCGATACGGATATCCATACCTTGCTTAGTCAATAGTTTCTGGTAGTCTTTTGCCAAAGCTTTGTCAGCCATTGGTAAGAATGCATCCATTGCTTCAAATACAACAACTTCTGCACCTAGACGACGCCATACTGAACCAAGTTCAAGACCAATTACGCCTGCACCAATCACACCTAAACGCTTAGGCACTTCTGGGAATTCTAATGCACCAGTAGAATCAACAATAATGTCTTGATCTACAGGAGCAACAGGAATATTTACAGGAACTGAACCAGTCGCAAGAATCACATACTTAGGCTCTAAAACTTGAGTTTCGCCTTCATGAGAAACGAACTCAACTTTTTTACCTGCAAGCAATTTACCCGTACCTTTTAACCACTCAACACCGTTACCTTTTAATAACTGATCAATACCGCCAGTTAATTGGTCAACGATTTTGTCTTTACGTGCTAATAGCTTCGCAAGGTCAAACTGTACTTCACCTGTAGTGATACCATGATCAGCCAAGTGATGAACCGTATCTTCATAACGATGTGAAGAATCAAGTAATGCTTTAGATGGGATACAGCCCACGTTTAAGCATGTACCACCCAAAGATGGTTTACCTTTGTGAATACGTTTTTCGATACACGCAACTTTAAAGCCAAGTTGAGCCGCACGAATTGCCGCTTCATAACCACCTGGGCCACCGCCAATAACAACAAGATCAAATTGTTGAGACATTTTTATCTCCAAAAATGGGCTTAGAGGATCGCTCCAAGCCCACTGATTTATTCTTTAGAATTAAAGGTCAAGGATGAGTTTAGCTGGCTCTTCTAACAATTCTTTGATTGTTACAAGGAAACCTACAGCTTCTTTACCATCAATTAAACGGTGGTCATAAGAAAGCGCTAAGTACATCATTGGCAAGATTTCAACTTGACCATTTACCGCCATAGGACGCTCTTGGATTTTGTGCATGCCCAAAATTGCAGTTTGTGGCGTGTTTAGAATTGGTGTAGATAACAATGAACCGAAAGTACCACCGTTAGTAATGGTGAATGTACCGCCAGTCATATCTTCAATACCTAGCTTACCGTCACGTGCTTTATAAGCATAGTCACGAATACCGTTTTCTACTTCAGCGTAGTTCATGCGGTCTGTATCACGTAATACAGGAACCACTAAACCACGGTCAGAAGAAACCGCAACACCGATGTCGTAGTAACCGTGATATACGATGTCTTCGCCATCAATAGAAGCGTTTACTGCTGGGTAACGTTTCAATGCTTCAGTTGCAGCTTTCACGAAGAAAGACATAAAGCCTAAACGTGCACCATGACGTTTTTCAAATGCGTCTTTGTATTGTGCACGCATTTCCATGATTGGCTTCATGTTCACTTCGTTGAATGTTGTCAACATTGCAGTTTCTTGAGTCGCTGCAAGTAAACGCTCTGCAACACGCTTACGTAAACGTGTCATAGGAACACGTTTCTCGATACGCTCACCTACCGCAACGCTTAATGGCGCAGCTGCAGCAGCAGGTTTAGCTTGATGATTTGCAACATCTTCTTTAGTGATACGACCACCACGACCTGTACCAGAAACGTCTGCAGCATTGATACCTGTTTCAGTCAACGCTTTACGTACTGCTGGTGCTTGGTCAGCAACTGGTTGTGCACGCTCAACAACTGGCGCAGCGCCTGCTTCAGTTTTCGCCGCAGCTTGCTCTACTTGTGCTTCAGACTGAACTGCTTGAGTTTGAGCAGCGCCAGAAACAGCACCCGCTTCAAATTGAGCAATTACTTCGTCAGAAAGAACTGTATCGCCTTCGTTTTTGATGATTGCAGAGATTGTGCCATCAGCAGGAGCGACTACTTCCAAAACAACTTTATCGGTTTCAATATCACAGATCACTTCATCACGTGAAACTGCTTCACCTGGTTGTTTGTGCCAAGTTGCAATCGTACCGTCTGCAACTGACTCTGGAAATACCGGTGCTTTAATTTCGGTTGCCATTACTTCGAATCTCCTGTTATTCAGCTACGATCGCAAGCGCGTCATTGATGAGCTGAGCTTGTTGTTTTGCATGCAAATATGGTGAACCACACGCTGGTGCTGCAGATGCTTCACGACCCGCATAACTAATGCGAATCTGTTTACCAGTTTTCATTACGTCATCATATAAACGTGGCGCGATGAATAACCAAGCACCTTGGTTCTTCGGCTCTTCTTGAGTCCAAACTAATTCTTTTACGTTTGGATAAGAAGCAAGAACTTCAGCAAGACGTTGTTCTGGATATGGGTACAACTGTTCAATACGAACAATTGCAGTATTGTTCAATTCTAATTCACGACGCTTTTCAAGCAAGTCGTAATACACTTTACCACCACACAATACCAAACGCGTCACGTCTGATTTGTTGATGTTGTCAATTTCATCAATCACAGTCTGGAATGTACCAGTTGCAAGCTCATCAAGGTTAGACACTGCTAACTTGTGACGAAGTAAAGACTTCGGCGACATGATGATCATTGGCTTACGGATTGGACGAATCGCCTGACGACGTAAAGCGTGGAAAATCTGTGCAGGTGTTGTTGGTGTCATCACTTGCATGTTTTCTTCCGCACAAAGCTGTAAGAAACGCTCTAAACGTGCAGATGAGTGCTCAGGACCTTGACCTTCAAAACCGTGTGGAAGAAGCATCGTTAAACCACACACACGCTCCCACTTGGTTTCGCCAGATGAAATGAACTGGTCGATTACCACTTGAGCACAGTTGGCAAAGTCACCGAATTGTGCTTCCCAAATAATCAAGCTCTTTGGAAGGGTCGTCGCATAACCATATTCAAATGCCAATACTGCCATTTCAGACAATAATGAGTCGTAGATTGCAACGCGTGGTTGGTTCTCTTTGATGTGGCAAAGTGGAATATAAGTTTTACCATCGACTTGGTTATGCAGTTTTGCATGACGGTGCGAGAAAGTACCACGACCAACGTCTTCACCAGTCAAACGAACAAGGTAACCCTCATCCAACAAAGATGCGTAAGCTAAAGTTTCAGCTGCACCCCAGTTTAGTGGCATTTCACCTGTTTGCATTTTCAAGCGATCGTCAATCACTTTGGCAACTTGGCGCTGCATCACGAAACCTTCTGGAAGTTTACGCATGGTTTGACCAAGTTCTTTCAAACGCTCGATAGGGAAAGTTGTATCCCAAACGTCTGTATAGTCGTGACCCAAGTATGGCGACCAATCTACAAACATTTTAGTATTTGGCTCAAGTACCAATGCGTTCGCAACGTGATTACCCGCTTCTAAATCTGCGCGGTAATCTTCAATCATTTGATCTGCTGCTGCGCGATCCAACACACCTTCTTGCACCAATTGGTCAGCATACAAAGTACGTGTAGTGGTCTTTTTGTTGATCACTTGATACATCATTGGCTGAGTTGCTGCAGGTTCATCCGCTTCGTTGTGACCACGACGACGGTAGCAGAACAAATCAATCACAACGTCTTTACGGAATGTATGACGGAAATCGTGTGCCAATTGAGATACAAAAATCACCGCTTCAGGATCATCGCCATTCACGTGGAAAATTGGCGCCTGAATCATTTTTGCAATGTCAGTACAGTATTCAGTAGAACGTGCGTCACGTGGGTCAGATGTTGTGAAACCAACTTGGTTGTTAATCACAATGTGAACTGTACCACCTACGGTATAACCGCGAGTTTGTGACATTTGGAAGGTTTCTTGGTTAACACCTTGACCTGCAAATGCGGCATCACCGTGAACGATTAATGGCAATACATCATCACCACCAATGTCTTTACGACGTACTTGGCGCGCACGTACAGAACCTTCAACCACAGGTCCAACAATTTCTAAGTGCGATGGGTTAAACGCAAGTGCCAAGTGCACTTCACCACCCGGAGTCATCACGTTAGATGAGAAACCTTGGTGATATTTTACGTCGCCAGAACCTTTTTTATGCAAGCTCTTACCTTCGAACTCACCAAATAGGTCTGCAGGGTTTTTACCCATGATGTTCACAAGCAGGTTCAAACGACCACGGTGTGGCATGCCAATCACGACTTCTTTACAGCCAACAGCACCCGCACGTTGAATGATTTCATTCACCATCGGGATAAATGATTCACCGCCTTCTACACCAAAGCGTTTCGCACCAACGTATTTATTACCTAGATATTTTTCTAGACCCTCAGCTGCTGTTAAGCGTTCAAGAACGTGTTTCTTTTGATCTGCAGTAAATGTGAACTTACCACGTGCGCTTTCTAAGCGTTGTTGAATCCAGCGTCTTTCTTTGGTATCAACAATGTGCATGTATTCTGCACCAATTGAACCGCAGTAGATCGCCTGCATGGCATCAACCATTTCGCCTAGTGTTGCTTCAGACTTACCAATTTCCAAATTACCTGTATGGAAAACAGTATCTAAATCAGACTTGGTTAAACCATGTGCAGCAAGATCAAGATCTGGCACGTCTTCACGTTTTGCCAAACCTAGTGGATCTAATTTTGCTTTTTGGTGACCACGGTTACGGTAAGCAGCAATCAGTTGCAACACGCCAATTTGACGTTGTTCATGTTCAGAACTCACTGAACCTTGAACAATGGCTTGAACGCGATTTGAATTACGACCTAATAAAAGGAATTGCTCACGTACATTACTGTGTGGTTGATCACCCTTCGGGAATTTATCGAAATATTCGCGCCAATCAGCACCGACTGATTCCGGTGACGTCAAATAATGCTCGTAAAGTTCTTCAATATACGCTGCACTATCAGCGGAAAGTTCAGTGTCAAGACGCAGTGCGTCAGCAACTTCTTGCATTTGTGGACCCATTTCCTATTGCAAAAACATTTTCCAGGATGCTTTTTAAGCAAAACCCATGATTGATAATGTCAAATTGGTAACATGACATTAGTCCCCAGTTGACATATGTCATGAGGCGTTATCACTACATTAGGAAAACCCAATGTCATTTATGAATCATAACGCCCTCATTGGCATCATCACTCATTTATATACTCGACCCAAGCCGAGCAATTTTTTGCAAAATCGTTTTAGAAAAAATAAGTGCTCAGTCTTAGCTTTTCTAATACGACTTTTCTGCAATAGTCCTAATTTAATAACACATCATTTGCACTTAAAATGTTGATAAAATGTACAAAAATTCAACATTTTTCAGATATAGTCATTTGTTAATCGTAACATGATCTCAGAAATGCAATTGATTTTTTTGACACATACCTCCTATAAATTGGCGAAATACACTGATTCTATTTTCATCTAACATATGGTGCTTTATTTAAAAAACAGATGCAATTTAGACCAAAGTCCAACACCGCTATTTCAGATAAAATAAAAGAGAGCACATCTCTCAATCTGCCCTCTCACTTACACGTTACATGATAACATCTAAAAATAAATATTGCAGCTAAACTTGGCATTTGCCCATGCTTTACAACAAAATAGCAGCACTGGATTACAATTGTGTGCAACTTTAGTCGGCTAAATGCTGTTTTTGTCTATTTATCCAACAGTTATACCTAAAAAATATCAAATACTCACTTTTTAATCACTTCTTTGCATGCAACATTTTTCATTTACGTACTCATCAAAAACAAGCAACTTATCACACGACTTTTATCGTAATTTTGGCACAAAAAAAAGCACACCTAGGTGTGCTTTTCTCAACTGATCACGCAGTCTATTAGCCAGCCATATCTAAAAGCATGTTACGGATGTGACCGATTGCTTTAGTTGGGTTCAAGCCTTTAGGACATACAGATACACAGTTCATAATACCTTTACAACGGAACAAAGAGAATGGGTCGTCAAGACGAGCCAAACGCTCTTGAGTTGCTGTATCACGCGAATCAATAATGAAACGGTATGCATTCAACAACGCTGAAGGACCCAAGAACTTGTCTGGGTTCCACCAGAATGATGGGCATGAAGTTGAACAACATGCACAAAGAATACATTCATACAAACCATCAAGATGTTCACGATCTTCTTGAGATTGTAAACGCTCTTTTGGTGGCGCAGGTTGGTTGTTGATCAAGAACGGATGAATCTTGTTGTACTGATCGTAGAACTGATTCATGTCTACAACCAAGTCTTTAATTACAGGAAGACCCGGAAGTGGACGAATTGTGATCACTTCTGGTAAATCGTTTAGGTTCCAAAGACACGCTAAACCGTTTTTACCATTGATGTTTACACCATCAGAACCACAAATACCTTCACGACATGAACGACGGAATGTCAAAGATTCGTCTTGTACTTTCAATTCAAGAAGTGCATCAAGCAACATACGGTGCTTATCAGTCAATTCAAGCTTAAAAGTTTGCATGTACGGTGCTTTATCCTTATCAGGATCGTAGCGGTAGATATTAAATGTACGAGTACCTCTACTCATCTTACTTCTCCCAATTAGAATGTACGTGGTTTAGGTGGAATAGCAGCTACAGTAAGCGGCTTGTAACGTACTGGTTTGTACTCAAGACGGTTATCTGTAGAGAACCATAAAGTATGCTTCATCCACTCATCATCACGACGACCGTAAGAATAAGTTGGGTGATCTGGTGGTAACTCAAAGTCTACAACCGTATGCGCACCACGACATTCTTTACGTGCAGCAGCTGAGATCAGTGTCGCTTTAGCAACTTCATACAAGTTTTCAACTTCTAATGCTTCTACACGTGCAGTGTTGAATACTTTAGATTTGTCTTTCAAATGAATGTTACGAACACGTGGCTCAAGCGCAAGAATTTGTTTCACACCTTCATCAAGCAATGCTGAAGTACGGAATACACCTGCGTGGTCTTGAACGATGTTACGAATTGCATCAGCAACTTCTTGAGCGTTTTCACCTGAAGTCGATTCGTCAAGTTTACGAATACGGTTCACAGTATTTTCAAGTACAGTTGTTGGAAGTGGTTCGTACTCACCATCATGTTGCTTAGTCACATACTCAATGATGTGTTGACCAGCAGCCTTACCAAATACAACCAAGTCAAGCAATGAGTTTGTACCTAAACGGTTTGCACCGTGTACAGATACACATGAACACTCACCAATTGCATAGAAACCTTTTACTGGTTTAGCAAAGTCACGGTCACCCGCGTTGGTTGTATATGTATCAGTTTCTGCGTTGTAGTTCGCAACCAACTCTTGAGTTTCACGGCTTTCTGGAACAACCACTTGACCATGAATATTGGTTGGAATACCACCCATTTGGTAATGGATTGTAGGCACAACAGGAATTGGCTCTTTAGTACAGTCAACGTTCGCGAATTTCTTACCAATCTCAAATACAGATGGAAGACGCTTCATGATTGTGTCTGCACCTAAGTGCGTCATATCAAGCAAGATGTAGTCTTTGTTTGGACCACAACCACGACCTTCTTTAATTTCTTGGTCCATAGAACGTGATACGAAGTCACGTGGCGCCAAGTCTTTCAAAGTTGGTGCATAACGCTCCATGAACGGTTCGCCTGAATCGTTACGAAGGATACCACCCTCACCACGACAGCCTTCCGTTAACAATACGCCCGCGCCCGCAACACCTGTTGGGTGGAACTGCCAGAATTCCATATCTTGTAATGGAATACCTGCACGCGCAGCCATACCAAGACCGTCACCAGTGTTGATATATGCGTTTGTAGATGCACGGTACACACGACCTGCACCACCTGTAGCAAACAATGTCGCTTTCGCTTGGAATACTGCGATTTTACCTGTTTCTTGGTCAATTGCAGTCACACCTAGTACATCGCCAGCTTCGTTACGGATCAAATCAAGAGCGATCCATTCTACGAAGAATTGAGTTCCCATTTTCACGTTGCTTTGATAAAGCGTGTGAAGAAGTGCGTGACCTGTACGGTCAGCTGCAGCACATGCACGTGGAACCGCTTTTTCACCGTAGTTTGCAGAGTGACCACCGAATGGACGTTGGTAAATTGTACCGTCTGCGTTACGGTCAAATGGCATACCCAAGTGTTCTAATTCATAAACCACTTGTGGCGCTTCACGCGTCATGAATTCAATCGCGTCTTGGTCGCCCAACCAGTCAGAACCTTTTACCGTGTCGTAAAAGTGGTAGTGCCAGTTATCTTCTTGCATGTTACCAAGAGATGCACCAATACCACCCTGCGCTGCAACAGTGTGTGAACGTGTAGGGAATACTTTAGTCAATACCGCAACTTTCAAACCAGCTTGAGCAAGTTGGTAAGATGCACGCATACCTGAACCACCACCACCAACGATGACTGCGTCAAAGAATTGGTGTGGAATATTTGTATAATCTTCTTTAGGGTTAATCGCGCCCATGATATTTTCCTATCAATTCGCCCAGAAAATCTGGATTGCCCAGATTGCGTATGCAAAAACAGCAATAATCACTGCTGAAGTCAGCACTAGGCGTAAACCTGAAGCTGAAGGACCCATTTGACGAGTAGTCACATAGTCAGTGAATACTTGCCACATACCGATCCAAGCATGTGCAACAAGAGATAAGACTGCCAATAAAGACATAATCTTCATTGGTAATGTCATCATAAAGCCGTACCACTGTTCAAAGTTGAATCCACCGTTAAGAAGAATCCAACCAAATACCACAACGGTATAAACAGCAAGAACAACAGCACTAATACGTTGGATAAACCAATCGCGAGAACCTGAACCCGTTAAACCTGTAGCACTTTTCATTAGATTACAATCCATACAAATGCTGCAACGATACCGATAGCAGACAAGATCAATGAAATAGTAGCTGCAATGCGACCACTTTGCAGTTCTTCTGCAAAACCAAGGTCAGCAAGTAAGTGCTTAACACCAGCAATGAAGTGATAGATTAAGCCGGCTACAAATACCCATACGATAAAGCGCACAAAGAAACCGTTAAAAATTTCTTGAACTTGAGCAAAACCTTCAGGTGAAGACAAAGACTTGTCTAACAACCATAAAAGTACCGGTACGAGTAAAAATACGATGACACCAGAAAGACGGTGTAGAATTGATGCAATAGCCACGGGCGATTTTAAGTTTACTTCTAAAACTTGACCCATGGACAAATTGACAGGTCTGTTGCTTTTCACAGCGGGCATCCTGTAAGTAAAAACTCCATCCGGAGTTTGTTGGAATAAATTCGAAGGAAAGCTGGCATTGTTAGGCAAATTCATGCCTAACCTTAAAACGACACTGAATTATAAAACGTCAACTGTCAAAATACAAACAACACAGCTCGGCTTTTTTGCCAAAAATCCTTTAAATAAGAATCGTTAACAACAACAAGAAGCAACAACCTGCTTAAACGAATTGCAATTACACTTCTAACACAATGTTTTTATACAAATTATTCAGTAATAGGCTCTATATATGGCTTTATACCTGTTTAGAATATTTAGACTAAAGATAAATTTGCACCTTGTGCTCTATCGTATCTATTCGCGTCTACAAACATTGAGCAAACAGCTTTATCGGACTCTCGCATCTTTTACTGTTAATACTGTGGCACGTTGCTGCAAAGCAATAATCATTGTGTTACTCACACTTGGATAACTTCTATTTATTAATAATCAACAGACTTAGACTGTTTTATATATCCCGTATTACAAGGTTTATAACCCAGACTATTTCTCAAACTTATATTCAGCGTCTTCTCTAAATACCAACCCACACTTCTTACCATAATCATCATGCGAAAGAATGACTTATCCAGTATTTTCTAATAT
Organism: Acinetobacter sp. YH12021; assembly: GCF_013420145.1. NCBI lineage: Bacteria > Pseudomonadati > Pseudomonadota > Gammaproteobacteria > Moraxellales > Moraxellaceae > Acinetobacter > Acinetobacter sp. YH12021. The sequence goes on along the minus strand of NZ_VOYT01000005.1, from coordinate 58,091 downwards.
TACACAAAACAAGAAACTCTTAATCTTATGCAGAACCCCATATTCTTTTGCCCAAAAAATGCTTATTCCTGAAATTTTTTCTGAGTTTAATCAGTCATTTTTTGATCAATCAATATCGAATTTAAATACCAGACTTACTGCCTATTACAACCAATCTGACCACCCTACCGTGTATGTAAAAACGTGTAAGTTATGAGAATTAGATAAATTTAAGTATTGGACTGAATCCTGCTAAAGAAATAGCACATCAAAACCAGTATTTAAAATTGCTTACAATTAATCCGTATTGATGATTTTTTTCTGCACATCCGACAAATTTTGACTTATGATACGGCGGCTGTGCTGTGATTTTATTGATTTTTTTACTGGAATTTTTTCGACTTTTTCTATAAATAGTCGTCTGCTTAATCCATAAGTATAATTGACAAAATTTCAGTACTCTCTAATCTTAGAGCTAATTTTTAATCCGTCTGACTTGCGCATTAAAAGATTGATACTTCGAGTCAGATCAACATTCACCAGGACAGGAGATCTATTGAATGTCTGAAGCAACTGGCAAAAAAGCCGTATTACAGCTTGATGGAAAAGAAATTGAATTACCAATTTACAGCGGCACATTAGGCCCAGATGTAATTGACGTTAAGGATGTGTTGGCGGCAGGTCACTTTACTTTTGATCCTGGTTTTATGGCAACAGCGTCTTGCGAGTCTAAAATTACGTTCATTGATGGTAACAAAGGTATTCTTTTACACCGTGGTTACCCAATTGACCAATTAGCGACTAAAGCTGACTACTTAGAAACTTGCTACTTATTATTAAATGGTGAGCTTCCAACTGCAGAACAAAAAGCTGATTTTGACGCTAAAGTTCGCAACCACACTATGGTTCACGACCAAGTAAAACGTTTCTATAACGGTTTCCGTCGTGACGCTCACCCTATGGCAATCATGGTAGGTGTTGTTGGTGCGTTATCTGCGTTCTATCACAACAACTTAGACATCGAAGATGTTAACCACCGTGAAATCACAGCGATTCGTTTAATCGCGAAGATTCCTACTTTAGCGGCTTGGAGCTACAAGTACACTGTTGGTCAACCATTTGTTTACCCACGTAACGACTTAAGCTACGCAGAAAACTTCTTGTACATGATGTTTGCTACACCAGCAGACCGTGATTACAAAGTAAACCCTGTTCACGCTCGCGCAATGGATCGTATTTTCACGCTTCACGCTGACCACGAACAAAACGCGTCTACTTCAACTGTACGTTTAGCTGGTTCTACTGGCGCTAACCCATACGCATGTATCTCTGCAGGTATTTCTGCACTTTGGGGTCCTGCTCACGGTGGTGCGAACGAAGCTGTTCTTAAGATGCTTGATGAAATCGGCTCTGTAGAACACGTTGCTGAGTTCATGGAAAAAGTGAAGACTAAAGAAGTTAAACTTATGGGCTTTGGTCACCGCGTTTATAAAAACCATGACCCACGTGCAACTGTAATGAAGCAAACTTGTGACGAAGTACTTAACGACTTAGGTATCAACGATCCACAACTCGCTCTTGCAATGGAACTTGAGCGTATTGCGTTATCTGATGAATACTTCATCAAGCGTAACTTATACCCTAACGTAGACTTCTACTCAGGTATCATCCTTAAAGCGATTGGTATCCCAACAGAAATGTTTACTGTAATTTTCGCACTTGCACGTACAGTTGGTTGGATCAGCCACTGGTTAGAAATGCACAGCGGTCCTTACAAAATCGGTCGTCCTCGTCAGCTTTACACTGGCCACACTCAACGCGACATCAACCGTTAATTCGGTCTGCGTTGTAGCGTGTAAAACGACACGACAAAAAAACCACCTTCGGGTGGTTTTTTTATTGCTTTTATTTAGCTCACCAAACTCATTTCTGTTTGGTTTGTCCTAAACCACAACCAAAACGTAAAATAAAATTTAGATCATTGCGGATTTAGGCTATATTTTTGATGTCTGCCACTTACGACTCATTTCCATGCTACAACTGCATTTATTCATTCTCAGCTTATTGATGCGACTGCTCAAACTAGATCAGTTTAGATGTCGAAGCCTAACTGCAATGGAAATACAGTTGTGCCAATCTGTGTTTGGCAATCTGATTGACTACAGCCAAGTCAAAGTTATGAACCATCCTTATTTGCCTTGGCAGCCACAGCACATTTTTATGGCCCCCTGTGGCTATATTCATGTGCGTAATCGGCATTATCTAGCCGACTACAGCCAAGCACACCGTGGCTATCAAGCGATCTTTATTCATGAGATGGCGCACATTTTACAGCATCAACATCACATCAATGTCTTACTGCGTGGTGCGGTATTGCAAACCGCGTATTTTTTGAGTTTTAAGCGTTACAATCCATATCATTATCGCTTAATTGAAGCGAAACCTTTTTTTGCTTACAACATTGAGCAACAAGGTGAAATTGCCAAAGATATTTTTCTTAAAAAAATAGACAATATTATTTTAAACAGCCCGCACCGCTCGACTTAGCTCACTCATCTTGGTACATGCTTATTTCACGAAAAACACATGCATCATACAACCTAAAAATATAATGCTTTTCAAATAAATAGCATAAAAATTCTGTCACATTTCAATGATATTCTGCAGCATGCAAGAATAAAGTGTATTCGATGCTAGCATCTATTCTAAATTACGATAAAATAGCAAAAGTCTCTATTTTTGCACCGCAAAATAAGATCTTTATCTGTTAGATAATAAATGGTTTTTATTTGTGCCTTTCGGCAGTCGTTTAATCCACAATACACTGCGCTGAAATTTTTATAACAATAATAATCAGTCGTTTATGTGTATTTTAAACCTATAGGAATAGGACTTAATTTAAATGAAATCTTTTAAAATTGCCCTTGCACAGTTCTCTCCACACATCGGCAATCTCGAAGCAAATGCGCAAAAAATGCTTGAACAGGCAAATGAAGCGAAAAAACAACACGCAGATCTGATTATTTTCCCTGAACTTTCTCTCTTGGGCTACCCTGCAGAAGATTTATTACTGCGCCCAAGCTTGAATCAACGCACACAACAAGCATTTGAACAATTACGTGAAATTAAAGATATTGTTTTAGTTTTCGGCTTTGTCAATGAAACTGAAGATGGTCAGCGCTTTAACTCGGCTGCCGTCATGAAAGATGGCAACATCTTAGGTATTTACAACAAGCAAAATTTACCAAATTATGCTGTATTTGATGAAAAACGCTATTTTGATGAAGGTCATCAACACTTAGTTTTTGAATACCTTGGTCATAAATTTGGCGTTTTGATTTGCGAAGATTTATGGTCTTTGCCAACCGTGCAGCAATTGGCACAGTTGAATGTAGAAACTGCATTGGTCTTGAACGCATCGCCTTATGAAGTGGGTAAACCGCAGCATCGTGTACAGACCATGACCGAACTGGCAAAACAATTACATCTCAATGTGGTGTATGTAAACCAAGTTGGCGGTCAAGATGATTTAATCTTCGATGGTACGAGCTTTGTGATTAACCAAGCAGGCAATGTTGCATTACAAGCCCCAACCTACCAAGAAGGTTTATTCTACGCAGAATATGACGCTGCACAGAAGCACTTTAAAACTGCCGAAATTAGCCCAGCTTTAGACACCCTTGCAGAAATCTATCAAGGTTTAGTATTAGCAACCCGTGACTATGTGCAACGCTCTGGCTTTCCAGGTGTAATTCTAGGCTTGTCGGGTGGAATTGATTCAGCACTTACCCTTGCCATTGCGGTTGATGCAATTGGTGCAGACAAGGTACAAGCGGTAATGATGCCGTACACTTATACTGCGCAAATTAGTGTGGAAGATGCTGCAGAGCAAGCCAAAACTTTAGGCGTGACTTTTGGTATTGCCGAAATTCACCCGATCGTAAATAGCTTTATGCAAACGCTGTATCCTTTCTTTGGTAACAGCCCTAGCGATACCACAGAAGAAAATCTACAAGCCCGTGCCCGCGGCACAATCTTAATGGGTCTGTCGAATAAGTTTGGTAACCTCGTGCTTTCTACAGGTAACAAATCTGAGTTAGCAGTTGGCTATTGCACGCTTTATGGCGATATGGTCGGTGGTTATGCGGTACTCAAAGATGTGTACAAAACCATTGTGTTTGAACTGGCTAAATACCGTAACAGTATTGCCGATACTCCTGTGATTCCTGAGCGTGTGATCACGCGCCCACCTTCAGCAGAATTACGTCCTGACCAAAAAGACCAAGATTCTTTACCACCATACGAAGTGCTCGATGCGATTTTGTATGCGTATATTGAAGAAGATCAAAGCCAAGAAGATATCATTGGCAAAGGCTTTGAACGCGCGATGGTCGAGAAAGTCATTCAATTGGTTGATCGCAACGAGTACAAGCGTCGCCAAGGTGCATTAGGACCACGTATTAGTTCACGCGCTTTTGGTCGTGAACGTCGCTATCCGCTCGTCAATGGTTGGAAAGCAGGGATTTAACGCTAAAGCATTGCTTAAACAAAGATACAAAAAAACCAAGCCACGGCTTGGTTTTTTTGTACCTGCCATTAAACCAATGCTGCAAAAAGTAGCCTAAAATTTTGACATAAAAAAAGACCAAGCTGAGAGCTTAGTCTATAAAAATGGTGGCTATGACGGGACTTGAACCTGTGACCCCCGCATTATGAGTGCGGTGCTCTAACCAACTGAGCTACATAGCCATAAACTGTGTGCGCATTATCTAAACTTAGCCCTGCATCGTCAAGTATTTTAATTTACAAACGCTCACAGTTTAAGCAAAAACAGTGCAATTTGTTTAATTTTAATCAAATTACTATTTTCTTACGGAGATTCTTAAATATTTGCAGCAAAATCTATATCAAGTCACACAGAAAAAAGAGAATAAATTCAACCATGATCTTGAAGTCTATAATACTGAGTAGCCTTGTTGTTGGCTTAAGTTCCTGCGCTTTGGTTTCACCTATTTTTGTAGATTACAACGGTGTACGGCGTGATGTTGCGCAATTTATTAATTCTAAAATGAGTTATAGCATCGCAGACCGACGTGTCTTGGTTGCTTATGCCAAAGGGCAGCAAAAGATTTTAACGGCACATCAACTCAATGCTGCAGCGCAGCAACAACTGGCTTATGAGCGTGCTGTAGGGCGTTATTGTGCATCACAACACATTTCGCTAAAAAAATTAAATCAGGTCGATGCCAAAATTTTTGCTCACTCTGATCAACAAGCCAATTGGCAACAGATTCAAAACCTACAAATGCAGATTCAACTAGATACAGCTCAAATAGATTGCACAAATAAATTTTAAACAAAAAAAGACCACGTTAGTGAACGTGGTCTGAAAAATGGTGGCTATGACGGGACTTGAACCTGTGACCCCCGCATTATGAGTGCGGTGCTCTAACCAACTGAGCTACATAGCCAAAAACTGTGCGCGCATTATCTGCTGTAATCTAGGCAACGTCAAGCCTTATCACGCATCAATTGCTTAAAATTTGGTGAAGTGAACCGATAAGCCGGGTTCTGTCGAGAACGATCATTCCTCTAGGCGTACAATCACTCATACGCTCAAGCGACCTACCCGAATCCAGTACGGGCCGTACCTCAGGATTCCTATTTGGTCTTGCTTCTGGTGGGGTTTACCATGCCATGAACTGTTACCAGCCATGCGGTGCGCTCTTACCGCACCCTTTCACCCTTACCTTCAATTTCTTCCGAAAAAGAAACCATATGAAGGCGGTCTACTCTCTGCTGCACTTTCCGTCGGCTCACGCCGCCCAGGCGTTACCTGGCACCCTGCCCTATGAAGCCCGGACTTTCCTCCCCTGTTTCAGTCACGGAGACCTCCACAGCAGCGATCGTCTGGTTCACTTCGAAGGCGCATCTTAGCAAAATTATAAGTTAATTGCTTGCGCTTTTTTGAGCAATCAGTTTTTTATATTTTTCCAGCAATTGTTCCTGTGTTTCTACATGCTCTGGATCGAGCGGAATACAATCGACTGGGCAAAATAACTGACACTGCGGCTGCTCGTGATGTCCTACACATTCAGTACATAATGCTGGATTAATCTCATAAATCAGCTCACCCATATAAATTGCCTCATTTGGGCATACAGGTTCACAGACATCACAGTTAATACATTCATCGGTAATATATAAAGACACGCTACCAACCTTGTCGTAATTTACGCTCAAAGGCTTCGACCACAACAGGTGCAACAAATTTAGTCACATCACCTTTTAAGCGTGCAATTTCACGAACTAATGTAGAAGAAATAAATGAATATTGCTCTGAAGGAGTCAGAAATACCGCTTCATATTTCGCATCTAATTGACGGTTCATATTTGCCAACTGAAATTCATATTCAAAATCTGAAACAGCACGCAAACCACGCAAAACTGCAGTCGCATTTTGCTCACGGAAAAAATTAACCAATAAACCATCAAATCCGACAAATTCAACATTAGGCAAATGCTTTAAAGATGCCTGTGCCAATTCCACACGTTCTTCCAAAGTAAAAATTGGATTTTTATGATGTCCAATGGCAATTGCGACCACGACTTCATCAAACATTTTTGCAGCACGTGTCACCAAGTCAATATGACCATTAGTAATCGGGTCAAAGGTGCCCGGATAAATTACGCGAGTTTTAGACATCCATTATGCTCTAGTTGGTTTTGTCAAAGTTAGTTTAACAAATACAAAAAAATTTAGTGAACAAAGTCTACCAAATTATGAAATATCAAAGCAGTTTAGCCAACAGTTGTGATGATTTTGATTTGTCAGCAAGCCTTGGTTTGAGGCACAATAGTCATAAGTTTGGAAGTAATTGAATATGGCGAAGCTAACTGTAGTTAAAAAAAATACGGGCGGAACAATTGCACAGAATAAACGTGCACGCCACGATTATTTTATTGAAGAAAAATTTGAAGCAGGACTTTCTTTGCAAGGTTGGGAAGTCAAATCTTTGCGCGCAGGACGTATGACTATTACCGAAAGTTATATCCTGTTTCGTGACAATGAAGCCTTTTTATTTGGTGCACAAATTCAACCACTCTTGTCGGCTTCAACGCATGTAGTGCCTGAAGCGACCCGTACCCGCAAACTCTTACTTTCACGACGTGAAATTGAAAAGTTGATGGGTGCAGTCAATCAAAAAGGTTATTCTTGCGTACCTTTAGCATGTTATTGGAAAGGCCCTTTAGCGAAGCTTGAAATTGCTTTGGTGAAAGGTAAACAATTGCACGATAAACGCGCTTCTGAAAAAGACCGCGATTGGCAGCGTGATAAAGCACGTTTGATGCACAAATAATTTTGCACATTCCGCCCATAAAAAATGCTCGAGATCAACATCGAGCATTTTTTATGGAAGTTGTAAAACTAAAAATGCTTAGTCTTTAAGTTTTAATTCCACCAAATATTTACCAAATTTGACTGCAGTTTCCAAATCACCTTCGGGTGGCGTAACTTCAACACTGGCATTATCAGACTGCGTCATTAAACCCAAAAAGCTCGACATGCGGTTAATATCGTGTGGACTACGCCCTGTCGGCATAAACGGTAAACCTGACCACAACATGCCATGCTGCATCGCAAATAAATTAATTTGTTGCAGCACCGCCAGTTTATCGCCACTTAAACCACCGCCATTGGTAAAACCTGCCGCCAGTTTGCCCTGCCAAGTTCTGGCCAACCAACGCTTAGACGATTGCTCCATAAACTGTTTTAAAGCCGAAGTAATGCTGCCCATATAAGTTGGACAGCCCATAATGATAATATCGGCTTGATCTAGGCTATCCCATTCAATTTCAGCCACATCCATCAAAGTCACCTGAGCATCCATTTGCGCAGCACCTTGTGCAATATGCTGTGCCACCTTAGCAGTATGACCATAAGGACTGTGATAAACCACCGCCACACGAATAGCAGCGCAAGAAGATGTTGAATGAGTCACTGACATGAGAATGTTTAAAACCAAATAATTAAGTCAAGTTTAACACTAAGCCTGCATAAACACGAATGTTGCCATACGTCCTGTACGTGCTTGACGGCGGTAAGAATAGTAATCATCGGCTTGTTGATACGAGCACTGATCACCGCCCAAGACCGTTGTAACACCATGCTGCTGCAAAATAAAACGCGCGATCGCATACAAGTCAGCAAGATATTTACCTTGCTGCTGCCCTGCAATAAAAGCCGTGTCTAATTCAGGATATTTATCGCAAAATGCCTGTTTCACCTCAGCCCCAACTTCAAAACACGGCTGACTAATAGCCGCACCCAACCACGCCCATGTTGGAGCACTTTGCATTTCGACGATGGTGTTTTCGATAATACCGTTGGCAAGACCACGCCAGCCTGCATGCAGATTCGCAACCTCAGTGCCTTCGGCATTGCCCAAAACCACAGGTAAACAGTCTGCGGTCATCATCATTAAAGCATGCGCTTTACGCTGAGTGACCAAACCATCGCCTTCTAAAGCTTCACAAGTGATTTGCTCATTAATGGTCTGACACAACACGCTATGTGTTTGCGTCATCCACGTCATTTTATCGACCCCATATTCAGCAAACTCTGCCAGTAAACTCATACGATGCTGCTGCACACGCCATGCATCATCCTGCACATGGAGCGCCAGATTAAAACCAGATACATCGGCACAGTCTGTCGCTAAAGCTTGCACATGTTGTATGCGGGTTTGCCCAACATACACACCTGCAGGTAATCCTTGAACAAATTGCATAAATCTATCCTTAGTCGTTTTCTGGCATTGCCGTATCTGAGTTGATCTTGTTAATGCTGTCTATGCAACAATTAATAGGCAGCATTTTCACTGCGTAACACGTCTACCAATTGTTTAAAGTCTTCAGGCCACGGCGCTTCAAACATCATTTCTTCTTGAGTACGTGGATGCACCAAACCGAGTTTGACGGCATGTAAGGCCTGACGTTTAAAGTTACGCAAGGTATCGTTTAATAATGCCGATGCGCCTGCTGGCACACGTACACGTGGCGTATAAACAGGATCGCCAACCAAACCATAACCAATATAACTTAGATGCACACGAATTTGATGAGTACGTCCAGTTTCCAAACGCGCCTGAACACGAGTGAAATGCTGAAAGCGTTCTTTAACATTGTAATGTGTGACGGCGTCTTTGCCGCCCGGCAAAACAGCCATTTTCACTCGATCTACAGGATGGCGTTTAATCGGCTCATCGACAGTGCCTCCCGCAATCATGTTGCCGTACACCACCAAGTCGTATAAACGATAAACTGACTTTTTCGCCAGTTGCTTGGTCAAGGCAAACTGTGCTTCCAGATTTTTGGCAACCACCAGCAAACCCGAAGTATCTTTATCAATACGATGCACCAAACCTGCACGAGTTAACTCTGCCGATTTTGGATAATGATGCAGCAAGGCATTTACCAGAGTTCCAGAGCTATTTCCCGCCCCCGGATGCACCACCATGCCCACAGGTTTATTAATCACCATGATGTCATCATCTTCATAAATAATATCCAGTGGAATATCTTCAGGCAGGCTGCGGGTTTGCGCTTCAAGCTCGACTTCTAGGGTAAGAAGCTCATCACCTTCACACTTATATTTAGGTTTGACCGTGTTACCATTTACCAACAAATGACCGTCTTTGAGCCACTGTTTTAGCTTTTCACGTGAAAATTCACTCCAAATGATGGCTGCAACTTGGTCGATGCGTAGTCCTAAGTGGCTGTCATCCAATTGAAATTGCAACGATAAACGTGTTGCAGTTGAGTCTGAAGTATGGTTATCTGCATCCTCAGCATCTTCAAGTAAATTGAACTCAGTTTCAGGTAAATTGGAATGGGTAGATTGTGCTTGACTCATTTGCTCATTCAGACAAAAGTGGTTTAATAGCGCAATTGTAGCTCATTGCCCGTATTAACAGAGGAATTTTTATGTCGCTACCACGTTATAAAATAACAATGCTTGCTCTTTCACTCGGCGTTGCGTCTGCAATTGTGGGCTGTAGCAGCAATCCAAAAAAAGAAGTGGTCGATACTGGTCCGCAATCTAGCGAACAAGTTTATATTGAAAAAGCAGAAAAAGCACTGGATCGTGGTCAATACACCGATGCCGTTAAGCATCTTGAAGCTTTAGAAACCTATTACCCAACGGGTGATTATGCGCAGCAGGCGCAGCTTGAATTGTTGTATGCAAAATTCCAGCAAAAAGATTATGAAGGCGCAATTGCTGTTGCAGATCGTTTTATCCGCATGAACCCGCAGCATCCTAAAGCCGATTATGCCTACTATGTACGTGGCGTAGCGAATATGGAACAAAACTATGATGGTTTGTTGCGTTATACCTCGCTCAAGCAAGCGCACCGTGATGTCAGCTATTTAAAACTAGCGTATCAAAACTTTGTCGATTTTATCCGTCGCTATCCATCGAGCACTTATGCGGTAGATGCTGCACAGCGTATGCAGTTTATTGGTCAGGAACTGGCAGAAGCCGAAATGAATGCAGCACGTTATAACATTAAACGTAAAGCATGGGTGGCTGCAGTAGAGCGTTCATTGTGGGTAGTTGAGCATTATCCGCAAACTCCGCAAATTCCAGAAGCGTTGGCAACGGTGGCTTATGGTTATGGCAAACTGGGCGATCAAGCCACAGCTCAACAATATATTGATGTGTTGAAACTGAACTATCCAAATTTGGTTAAAGCAGATGGTAGCGTGAATTTACGTGCTGCCCGTCATGACGCAAGCTGGATTAACCGTGCAACTTTGGGTATTTTCGGACGTGAAGCGCAAAGCAGCACCGAAGCACAACAGTCAGATACTAAAGCACAAGCAGAGCCATCACGCAGCCTCACCAACCGTTTGAGTTTTGGCTTGCTCGATCGTCCAAAATCTCAAAACGACAGCACTGAATAAAACCATTCCGACTGATTTTTCAGTTTTGAAAAATGCAAAGGGCAAGTTATGATACTTGCCCTTTGTTCTTTTATGGGCTTGTTTCCTGTCCTAGAAAAAGATACAAAAGAGAATACTCATTGAGTCAATCAGCACAGTCTGATGTATTCAACCTGTTCGGCGAACCTTTCACTACCAAGAGATAACAGACAAAACCGTATGGCCATTCCACAGCACACGATTGATCAAATTTTAGATCGCACTGATATTGTCGATCTGATTAGTCAGCGCGTGAAATTAAAAAAAACTGGTCGTACCTATTCGGGCTGTTGCCCGTTCCATCAGGAAAAAACCCCGTCTTTTCACGTTTACCGTGACAAGCAGTATTATCATTGCTTTGGCTGTCAGGCAAATGGTAACGCCATCCGTTTTTTAATGGATATTGATAACCGCAATTTTGTAGATGTCATGAAAGACTTGGCCAGTCAAACAGGCATCGAACTCCCAAAAGATCAGCACGACAATAAAAAACTCTCTTATAAACGTGAAGCCAAAAAGCCAACACCGATAGCTCAACCCAAACCAACAGCAAAAGACCAGAATGAAACTTCTGCAGCTCAAACCACATCAAGCGAACATACTTTTGAAGCTTCTGGCATCGACTTTGATCCTTTTGCCGAGTTTCAAAGTGCTGAATACGCAAACTCGGAATTTCAGAACTCGGAATTTCAAAACAATGCCGACCCGTTTGCAGGTTTTGAGCAATGGGACACCATGCAGGACACACCTGCACAAGAAGGCAACTTATACGACTTGCTAGAAAATATAGCGCAATATTATGAGCAGCAATTGCCGCACAGCCCTGCCGCGCAACAGTATTTTCAAAAACGTGGTTTAACCGCACAAACCTTGCAGTTTTGGCGCTTGGGTTACGCACCCGAAGATTGGCAGCATTTAGAAAAAGCCTTTCCGCAAGACATTGCAGGTTTAAAACTGCTAGGCTTAATTCGTACCAGTGACAAGGGACGTGACTTCGATTTATTACGTGATCGGGTGATTTTTCCAATCCGTGACAGCAAAGGACGTGTGGTCGGCTTTGGTGGTCGCGCACTTAATGATGAAATCAAACCCAAATACATCAACTCGCCCGATTCGGAAGTGTTTCATAAAAACCAATTGCTCTATGGTTTATATGAAGGACGCAAACAAAAAGCCCAAGATTATTTAATGGTCGAAGGCTATATGGATGTGATTGCCTTGCAGCAATACGGCGTTCATGGTGCTGTAGCGACACTCGGTACAGCCAGTAATACCGATCATTTAAATATTCTGTTCCGCCAAAACAACCGCATTACCATCGCTTTTGATGGCGATGCCGCAGGTCAAAAAGCCGCACGTCGCACACTAGAAATTGCACTACCTTTGCTCAATGATGGACGTGAACTGAAGTTCTTTGTTTTGCCCAATGAGCACGACCCTGACTCACTTATTCGTCGTGAAGGCATCGAAAATTTCCGACGTTTATTAGATCAAGCACCTTTGCTATCAGATTTTGTCTTTGCGCATCTCACCCAAAACCATAATATCAGTACCCCTGAAGGCAAAAGTCAGGTCATGGGTGAACTGCGGCAGTTGACCGAACTTTTGCCCAAAACGGGTTCTTATCGCTATTTGCTGCAACAGTTTTTCCGTGAAAAGTTAGGCTTTAACCGTAAATGGCAGGCACAGACCAATAACGATGCATCTTTGAGTTTTAGCACCAAAGTCGATGCCGAAGAATATGTGATTGCGATTCTAATCAATCACCCGTATTTGTATATTCACTTTGAACCGTTACGTGCGCTGATTCCAAATGATCATCTGCTACACCAAATCTTAAATATTTTAAATACTATTTTTGATGATCTACCCGATGATCCTGAACAAGCCAAATATTATATTTTGGGTGCATGCTCAGCGTATCACTATGAATTACAGCGCATTTTACAACAAGCCAATGTCAGTGATTACACAACTTCTCCTGAGCATGTTGATAAGTTGGCGCAGGATTTTTCAACCAAATTGCAATACGACTGCTTACAGCAAAAAATTCGCTCCAAAAAATTCAGCAGCATTGAAGAAATGAAGCGCTTGAAACATCAAATTTATGAAATTGATAAAAAAAGATCGCTGACCTTGTTAGAGGAATAAGCGATCTGATTAGATTAAGTTTGTATCATCAAAAATCTTTTTTGTGAATCACGTTAATCTTGCTTATTTGCGACGATGTTTGGCAGTCGCTGCTAAATTTTCCTGCATAAACTCAAAACATTCAGGCTCATCACCTTTGGCTGCTTCACGCAATAAAATAGAAGTTGGATGCAGCAGTTTTTGGGTTAAACGATAGGAAAATTCCTGCAGAACCTGTGCAGCATCTTCACCTTTGGCAATACGCGCCATCGCCAAATTTAATTCTTCCTGACGCAAGCTTTCGCCATGTTCACGGTAAGCATGAATGGTCGCACCTGCTTGCTGAACTTTTTGATGGGTCACCAACTCAGTCACAAGCTGATTGACCATTAGCTCTGCTTCCACAGCCGCCTGACGACGCTGCGCCAAGTTTTCATCAATCACGCTTTGCAGGTCATCGACCCCGTACAAATACACGCCATCCAAATTTTCAATTTTAGGATCAATATCACGTGGTACGGCCAAATCGACCAACAACATTTGCTGATAGCGACGTTTCTTTAACGCTGCTTTCACTTCAGGATAAGCAATCACCTGATGCAAACTACCCGTACAGCTTGAAATTACATCAGCGCGGTGTAAATTGGCTACTAACTGATCAAATTCAATAATTTCAACTTCAACCCGATGCGCAATTTCTTGTGCCAAAGTTTCGGCGCGGGCGCGGGTACGGTTACAAATTAAAATTTTAGCGACGCCCATCTCAGCTAAATGCTTCGCTACAAGGCTATTCATTTCGCCTGCTGCCACCACCATCACGGTTAGTTTTTCAGGATGGCTAAATACTTGTAACGCCAGTTGCGCAACCGCATAACCCATAGACACGGCATGGCTGCCTACGGCAGTTTCTGAACGTACCCGTTTGGCAGCATAAAACGCATATTCAAAAATTCGGTTGAGTTGTTGCGAAACCGTATGTGAGTCTTTGGCTAAAGACAGCGCAGTTTTGACCTGACCTAAAATTTGCGGCTCACCCAACATGAGTGAATCTAGCCCACTGGCTACGCGCATTAAATGCGACACCGCCTGTGCATTTTCATAACGATAAACATGACGACTCAATTGCTTCGCATCAATACCATTGACGTGTGCAAGCCAATCCAACACCTGTTCTGGATGTTCAGACATGGCGTAGACTTCGGTACGGTTGCAGGTAGACACCACCACCAAATCATTCAGTTCGGGATGTTGGCTTTGCTCAGCAAGTAAGGCACTTAACTTTTCTGGGTTAAATGCAATTTGCTCGCGCAACTCTACAGAGGCGGTTTGATGGTTGACACCCAATGCAAAGAAAGACATATCAGATCATCATTTCGCTAAATTTATGCTATTGTGCAATAACGGTGTCATAAAAAGCATTACTTGGATCAAGAAAAATTGCGTCAAACAAATAGCCGACCATACGGCGCGACAATTAAGCAATATTCTACCACATTCTTACTGGTCGGTAGCATGGCTTCAGTTGCTCATCTTAGAGCATCTGAAGAAATTTATCATGCAAATTCAAATTATAATGCGGTAAAACAAACCATGGTGGCAGAATTTGCCTTGGCTTATGGCGATATTCCAACTGCATTACACAACTACACGGTCTTGGCAATTAAGAACAATTCGACTTCCATTAAACAACGCGCCCTGAATATTGCCATTGAACAAAATGACCTACGTGCCGCATTAGATATTGCAACACATTGGGTGGTACAAGAACCATCCGATGTCCCTGCACTGTTTTATTTGGCGCACATTGCACTCAAAGCGCATGAATATGACTTGGCTGCAGAAACCTTAGATAAAATTCTAAATATTGATGCCACGGCTGACTTAGAACAAATTTTGGCGGGAATTTCCCCTGAATCTGTAGAAGACCGTGAATTTCTGATTCAAGCCCTGCGCACCAGCAAAGCCAAAGACAATCCATCTATTTTGGTATTGATTGCAGGTTTAAAAGCGCAAAATGGACAATATCAAGCCGCGCTCGACACCATTAACCGAGCGTTGCGCAAACGCCCGAAAGTCACTGGCTATATTTTAATGAAAGCCAATTTGTTGAGCGTACTTGGCAATGAAGAAGAAACGGCAGCTTGGTATGCTAAATCTAGCCGTAAACACAAAAATAATTTTGAAGTCCGTTTAGCCGAAGCCAAATATTTGGTCAAAAAAAATGAAGCAACTTTGGCGCTAACAAAGCTAGAAGCTATTTTAAAAAAATGGCCTACGGAAGATGAAGCCTTATTTATTGCAGGTTTGACCAGTATTGACTTGAAACAATACGAAAAAGCCGAAAAATATTTAGTAGAGTTGCGCTATTCAGCCCAATATCAAAACGAAGCCTATTTCTATTTGGCAGTCAATGCCGAACGTAAACAGCACTTTGAAACAGCCAAAGCCTATTATCGTTTGGTGGATGGTAGCCTCTATACGGTTTCACGTCGCAACATGATCAGTATTTTTGCCCAGCAAGATAAACTGAACGATGCCCTGCGCTTTTTAACGCAGGAACGGGTCAACTATCCGCAGCATGCCAGTTTTTTATATCAGGCACAGGCCGATATTTTAAAACGCATGGACAATAAAAAAGCAGCTCTGCGTTTGTTAGATGAAGCCATCAAAAACCTGCCCGATGATCCTGACCTGATCTATTCAGAAGTCTTACTATTGGATGCACATCAGGAAAAAGACAAACTGGATCAACTGCTCACCAAGTTACTGGAAATTGAGCCGAACAGCCCAACCTATTTAAATGCCTACGCCTATACTCTTGCACTGCAAAATCGTCGTTTGGATGAAGCGCGTCGCTATGTAGAGCAAGCACTTGAGTTTGCACCTGAACAAGCCTCTATTTTAGATACTTTAGGTTATGTCAGCTATTTGCAAAATGACTACACTGCTTCGGCACAGGCTTTGGAAAAAGCCTACGCGCTGAGTCATAGTGCCGCGATTGGCTCACGTTATGCAAAATCGTTGTATATGCAAGGAGATATTCAAAAATTCAGCCAAGTGTTACAACAATTACAACAAAATCATCCGAATGATCCGCAATTGCAACAATTAAATTCGCTATTGTTAGCGCAGCCCGTTAAAAAGAGTTAAGTGATTTTATGCGTTTATTCTCAAAATTAGGTCTTACCCTGTTTGTCAGTACCAGTCTGTTCATCACAGGTTGTCAGCCTTTTGTGCAATCTCCTGCCCATGTTTCACAGCAAGTTGAAGCCGAAAATCAGTTTAACCTGCAAGGCAAAATTGGCGTGCGCACTCCGCAGCAGTCTGGCAGTGCCTTTTTTACTTGGGTGCAGCAGCAACAGCAGTTTGATATTGAACTGAGCGGTATTTTGGGTGTGGGTAAAACGCAAATTAGTGGACAACCGGGACAAGTCACCCTCAACAGTGCCAAAACAGGGTTGATTTATGCCGAAAGTCCTGAAGAACTGTTAGAACAAGCCACAGGTTGGCAAGCGCCCATCACCCACTTGGTCGATTGGGTACAAGCCCGACCTGCAACAGTGAATGCACAAATTCAAAAAGATCCCCAACAGCGCCCGACACAATTTATTGAAGATGGTTGGACAGTCGATTTAAGCTATAACGAAAATGCCCCTTTACCCAACCGCCTGATTTTGAAACAGGCACTTGAGTCAGGGCAGGAAAACCGTATTACAATGCTCATCCAAAATCGTTAATCACTTGCCAATTTTCGCCATGATTCGTGTACCCTCACCTGCTAAATTGAATCTGTTTTTGCACATTACGGGTCGTCGTGAAGACGGCTACCACGAACTGCAAAGTATTTTTCAATTGATTGATTTATATGACTGGCTGGAATTTGAAGTGAATGACACAACTGACATTCACATTCAGGGCTTAAATAGTGTCGATTTAGAGCAAAACCTGATCTACAAAGCCACGCAAATTTTAAAACCATACGCAAAACAAGCCACCGGGTTAAATATTGCGATTGAAAAGCACATCCCAATGGGTGCAGGGCTTGGCGGTGGTTCATCTAATGCGGCAACCACGCTAATTGTTGTCAATCAGCTGTGGCAATGTGGCTTAGAAATCGACCAATTGGCAGAACTAGGCTTACAACTAGGTGCAGATATTCCCATTTTTGTACATGGACGTAATGCATGGGCAGAAGGCATTGGTGAACAGTTAACATTCATAGACTTAGCCCCAAAACAATATATTGTGTTAAAACCTGACTGTTTTATCAGCACTCAACTACTTTTTTCACAAAAAACATTGACAAGAAACACGAAGCCCACTAAATTCTGCGGCTATCAGATAAAGCCATCTGACTTTGGAAATAATTTTGAGCCTGTGGCACGAAATTTATACCCCGAAGTTGATGAAGCAATGCGTTATTTAGACCAATTTGGTCAAGCAAAGCTTACAGGTACAGGTGCTTGTGTCTTTACTGAAGTGACTGCAGAAATGAATGTAGACGACATTTTGGCACACTCACCATGTACTGCGTACGTTGTGAACAGCTTAGATGAATCTCCATTACGACATTTCACAGTACAATAGGGGTATCGCCAAGTGGTAAGGCACCGGTTTTTGATATCGGCATCCGTTGGTTCGAATCCAGCTACCCCTGCCATCTCTTTCACCTGTAGATTACTGTATTAGGGGTATCGCCAAGTGGTAAGGCACCGGTTTTTGATATCGGCATCCGTTGGTTCGAATCCAGCTACCCCTGCCATCTTACAGTGATCAAATCTAGGGGTATCGCCAAGTGGTAAGGCACCGGTTTTTGATATCGGCATCCGTTGGTTCGAATCCAGCTACCCCTGCCATTTTCTCGCATTAGACAGAACCCCCAATATTACCGCTATCCTGTTAATTT
This sequence comes from Acinetobacter sp. YH12021, assembly GCF_013420145.1. Taxonomy (NCBI): domain Bacteria; kingdom Pseudomonadati; phylum Pseudomonadota; class Gammaproteobacteria; order Moraxellales; family Moraxellaceae; genus Acinetobacter; species Acinetobacter sp. YH12021. The sequence continues at coordinate 40,090 of NZ_VOYT01000005.1, read as the reverse complement.
ACCTTGACAGAACGCAGTAAAAATATTAAAGTTCTGCCGCATTAGGGGTATCGCCAAGTGGTAAGGCACCGGTTTTTGATATCGGCATCCGTTGGTTCGAATCCAGCTACCCCTGCCATCTATTCTTACATACACCAACCGCCAAGGGTGCTTCATGCCCAATCTTGTCGTTTTTAGTGGAACCGCGCATCCACAATTCGCTCAAAAAGTCGTAAGCCACTTGCACATTCCTTTAGGTGCTGCATCAGTTTCTACCTTCTCTGATGGTGAGATTGCTGTAGAGATTACCGAGAATGTCCGTGGTAAAGACGTATTTATCGTACAACCTACTTGTGCGCCAACCAATGACAACCTCATGGAAATCTTGGTGATGGCTGACGCGTTGCGTCGTGCAAGTGCAGGTCGTATTACTGCCGTTATTCCTTACTTCGGTTATGCCCGCCAAGACCGTCGTCCTCGTTCTACACGTGTTCCAATTACCGCTAAAGTGGTTGCAGATATGCTCACCACTGTAGGGATTGACCGTGTAGTGATGATTGACTTGCACGCAGACCAAATTCAAGGTTTCTTCGACATCCCTGTAGACAACATTTATGGTACGCCTGCGCTATTGGCTGACCTGCGTCAACAGTCACACGACAATCTCATGGTAGTTTCACCAGACGTTGGTGGTGTGGTTCGTGCGCGCGCTGTTGCAAAACAAATGGGTGATATCGATCTTGCAATTATCGATAAACGTCGTCAAAAAGCGAATGAATCACAAGTGATGCATTTGATTGGTGATGTAAAAGATCGTGACTGTGTCATTGTAGATGACATGGTGGATACTGCAGGTACATTATGCAAAGCTGCCGATGCACTTAAAACTTTTGGTGCTCGCCGCGTTGTTGCTTATGCTACCCACCCTGTACTTTCAGGCAAAGCGATTGAAAACCTGAAAAATTCTGTGATTGATGAACTGGTTGTTACCGACACCATTCCTCTTTCAGAAGAAGCTCAAGCACTTGGTAAAATTCGCCAAGTATCTGTAGCAAGTATGGTTGCAGAAACAATTCGCCGTATTAACAACGAAGAATCTATTAGCGCAATGTTCGATTCTTATCTATAATAGAGCGCTAAATTTTCAAAGCCCTGCCACTTGGCAGGGTTTTCTATCACTAGATTGGTCGCAGATCTAGTTTATTTAAACTCAAAATAAGGATGTCTATCATGGCAAACTTCGTATTAAACGCTCAAGCGCGTGAAGCAGCTAACCAAGGGAAAGGTGCGAGCCGCCGCCTTCGTCACGCTGCATTAGTTCCAGCTATCATTTATGGTGGCGACGCTGAGCCTGTAACAATCACTTTAGAACTTCGTGAGCTTGTAAAAGCTTTAGAAAGCAATGCTTTCTTTGAAGAAGTTGTAGAAATCAAAGTAGGCGACAAAGTTGAAAACGTGAAAATCCAAGCGTTACAACGTCACCCTGCTAAAAACACACCTATGCACGCTGACTTCAAACGCGCATAAGTGTTCATGGTATAATTAGTGGCTAATATTTCACTGATTGTTGGTTTGGGCAACCCTGGTAAAGAGTATGCCCAAACCCGCCATAATGCAGGCTTCTGGTTTGTAGAACGCCTTGCAGATCAATATGGCATTACATTAAAAGCCGATCCTAAATTTCACGGGATCAGCGGACGTGGTAATATCGAAGGTCAAGACGTTCGTCTGTTATTACCCACAACCTTTATGAATCGTTCTGGTCAAAGTGTTGTTCCCTTCGCCAAATTCTATCAAATTGCACCTGAAGCAATGCTGATTGCTCATGATGAACTGGATATGAACCCAGGGATCATTCGCCTAAAAACGGGTGGTGGTCATGGTGGACATAATGGTTTACGTGACATCGTGCCGCACACAGGTCCAAACTTCCATCGTTTACGCATTGGTATTGGGCATCCGGGTTCAAAAGAACGCGTGTCTGGTCATGTACTGAGCAAAGCACCAAGTAGCGAGCAAATTTTAATGGATGATGCACTTGCACATGCATTAGGTCGTATCAAGTTACTGGTCAATGGCGAAGTACAACAAGCCATGAATCAAATCAATGCCTATAAACCGAACTGATGAATCCACAATTGTTGAACAATCACACTTGCCATGTCGCAATTTTCAGAGCAAAATGCGCTTTCTGCTCGGAACTGACATCCAGCAAGCAGTGTTTGAATTCAACCATAAGATAAAATCTTAGGTCCACTAAGGAGACGCTCACCATGCTATCTCGTTTATTAAAATGCAAAATCCACCGTGCTTTTGTAACTCATGCAGAACTTCACTACGAAGGTTCATGTGCAATTGACGGAACACTCATGGATTTGGCTGGCATTCGTGAATATGAAGAAATCCACGTATGGAACGTGACCAATGGTAAGCGCTTCACAACTTATGCAATTCGTGGTGAAGACAACTCAGGCATCATTTCAGTCAATGGTGGTGCTGCACACCAAGCCGATGTAGGCGATATTATTATTATCGCAACCTTTGGTGACTTCACTGAAGCAGAAGCCAATGCACACGAACCACGTTTGGTCTATGCAAACCCAGACAATACCGTGAGCCACACTGCAAACTGTATTCCTGTACAAGTGGCTTAAGCCACTCCTGTACAAAATAAAAAACTCGCAGATTTTGCGAGTTTTTTTTATGGCTCAATAAAGTCATCTACTCTTTACAGACCCCATAGCAAGACTTACAAATTAGTCATCGTGCAAGCTATGCAATAAGCTATGGCTGATACCATCAGCTCTTAAAAATGCAAAATCATAACTTGCAGTTGCAAGTGCCAACACGCGACGCTCAAATTCCTGCCACAGAGGTCGCACTTCTTTGTAGTGAATGCCCAAGCCGCTTTCATCGGTAAAATGTCGATTTTTTTCACAAATTTTCAGTGCGTGATACAGCTTACGCCCTTTTGAAGCATCATCGCGTAAACGCACACGCTTAGAGCGGATAAACCCTTCGACATGACGCAAGTCAGCAAAAGGCAACATAGGCACTAAAATCTGATCAAGCTGTGCATCTAAACGACGCCAAACGGCAGTGTGTTGTTCAGGCGTATAACTGTTCCATTGAATCACTTCATGGTTAAAGCGACGGCAACCTCGACAGACAGCATCACCAAACACCGTAGAACAACGACCTGCACACGGGGTTAAAGTGGCAATTTGACGATCCTTACTCAACACAACACTCCAATATTTAACAACACCTGTTGGCGCATCAACATGAACACAACATTCTTCTTTGAAACGAGTGGCATCATACCCCGTTCTGCTACATTTTTAAAATGTTGTGTCGTGCTTTAAAACCATGTACCGCACTCGGTTTTCTCGCATATTCACACAAAGCAGGTTAGAATATGCGCCTTAAATTTTTGTCTTTCATCTATTGGAGTACTCCATGAACGCTACTGTAGAACAGCTTGCACCTGTAGAACAGCCAGCGACCACGACTTGGGTTGTTGCCGCACTTTATCAATTCAAAGAAGTTGCAGATCCTGCCGATCTTCAACAACGCTTATTAGATTTGGTAAATTCAATCAACCTTTGCGGTACTCTTATTGTGGCAGGTGAAGGCATTAATGGAACTGTAGCGGGTGATCGTGCCGCGATTGATCAAGTTCACCAATTTCTGTTGAATGAAGGCTTTACTTCAATGGAATACAAAGAGTCGCACAGCTCTGAAAAGCCATTCCGTAAAATGAAAATCAAGCTGAAAAAAGAAATTGTGACTTTGGGTGTAGAAGTAAAACCACGTGATTTAGTCGGTCACTACCTAGACCCGAAAGAATGGAATGAACTGATTGCCCGTGACGATGTCATTCTGATTGATACCCGTAATGACTATGAATACAAAGCAGGAACGTTTAAGGGCGCAATTGACCCGAAAACTGAAACGTTCCGTGAATTTCCAGAATATGTGAAACAAAACCTAGAACAGCATAAAGATAAAAAAATTGCGATGTTCTGCACAGGCGGGATTCGTTGTGAGAAATCGACCTCGTTATTGTTGCAAGAAGGTTTTACCGAGGTTTATCACTTAAAAGGTGGCGTACTTAAATACTTAGAAGAAACACCAGCAGATGAAAGCTTATGGGAAGGTGAATGTTTCGTATTTGATGGCCGTACTGCGGTGACACATGGTATGCAAGAAGGTCAAAACACCAAATGTCATGCTTGCGGTTGGCCATTACTGCCTGAAGAAGTTGAATTACCAAGCTATGAACACGGTGTATCTTGTGTGTACTGTATTGATAAAACCAGTGAGAAACAAAAAGAAGGTTTCCGTATGCGCCAATCACAAATTGCCGCAGCTAAACGTAAACGTCTGTAATCCGTACAGGCTCATACACATCAACAAGGTCTAACAAAAGCCATGTTGATGTTGTATCGACCACTCTAATCATATTGAAAAAGTCCTCATCCAGTATGGGGATTTTTTATGTCTACATATATGCTTCACGCAAGATTACATAGAACATAAAAATACAACGCTTGTTTACCAAGCATTGCGCAATATCCCCAGATTGGGTGATAGCATTCAATCAAAATAAGCCACAAAATCTGTGGCTATATTGGTGCAGATGTTTAGCACAAACTCAACATCTCCCATAACCCAAAATTCAAGGATCGTTATGTATTCCTAAATTTATATGCCGCAATCAGGAGTGACGCTATGCCTAAAACAACAATTTCAAATTCAATGCACACACTACGTTTTACGCCTGTAAAATCTGTGACTGCTGCGCATAGCACAACAATGCAAGATTGTTTGGAACATGAGTCACATACTTTTATTGTGGCTTTAGGTGCAATTTTAGGCGGTATTATTGCGGCATTTGTTGGCTATCATCTACAAGCGCATTTCTTGAATTACGCCCTGCTCTGTGCCATTCCTATACTTGTGGCATATAGCTTAAGACGTGTATATATCTATACCCTGACCCATGCAGAGCTTGATTAAGTCTAAATTGCGCAAGACTTTACTGTTCGTCCAATACTGCTTAGGATAGAAGCACTTTTCTAAAGCACAACCTGCATGAACTTAACTGAATGGATTATTTCCATTATGGAACAACTGGGCTACCTTGGTATTGCCCTGTTAATGTTTCTGGATAATGTTTTTCCACCCGTTCCTTCTGAAATTATTATGCCCTCTGCAGGCTATTCTGCATCGCAAGGGCAATTACTGCTATTGGGTGTCATCATTGCAGGCTGTATCGGCTCGTTGTTCGCAGCGGCAGTGTTATATTGGGTAGGTTATCGCTGCAAACATAAAAGTATTTACCACTGGGTCAATCGCTACGGTAAATATCTATGGATTAAAGAACAAGACGTCCGAAACTCCCTGCATTGGTTTGAACAATATGGACATCGGATTGTATTTTTTGGGCGCATGATTCCCGCTATTCGTTCTCTCATCAGTATTCCTGCAGGCATGAGCCACATGCCATTTTGGAAATTTATGTTTTATAGTGGTTTAGGCACAATTATTTGGACCACTTTTTTAGCTTGCTTGGGTTATTATTTTGGTGAAAACCAACAATTGATGCAGCAAATTTTCAGTCAGGTCAGCCATGTCATTATAGGCTTGGTGCTCTTAGTCATCGCCATTATTTTATACCGTAGGTATAAACGTAAAATGCGTGACTAATGCTTGTGTTGCTGCGCAATTGAATCAATTTTTTGGGGAAAATCAGACATGAAACCATATTTATTATTTTTTGCTGCGGTTTACAGTATTGCGCTGGTCTTACTCATCACCGTATTGATTTTTGGTCTGAACTTAGGTGGCTTGACCTTGCTCCCTGCATTAATTGCCGCAGCATTCATTAGCGCAGGACATTTTGTCAAAAAAGAACAACGCTTACCGAGCGGTGATGAAAAAATTCAACTGGTTTGGGGCTCAAGTGCGGTGGCAATTATTATTGGTAGCTTCTTTGTGTTTTTCTTGGTGCTGATGAATCCGAATGCAGAAGCCATTTTAAAAGCTGCAGATAAAGCAGGACTAGCACTGGCTGCGGTGGTGATGCTGTGTTTGATTGCGATTCATGGTGCAGTTTTTCATGTTGCCTATGGTTGGTATGCAAACCGTTATTATCAAAAAAAGTACTTATAAGCTTACCTAAAGTACGTATTTCACACTGAACCGCAACATCAAACACTTAAAATCAACATCAGGCTGATATATCACACATAAATTTACGTCTGACATGCGCTGTAACTGAAATGCATTCTGAATAGGCTATAAGCCTACATTGTAGCAGCGTAGATTAAGCCTATTCATAGCGATTTATGAATATAGGAACGCTATAACGCATACAAAGATAAAAAGGTGATTCGAATGTCAGATTTTGAACGCAATGAAAAAATTGACCGTGATGTGGTTAAGAACTTACCAAAAGAAGAACGTGATCGCTTAAATGCCGATCCAATTACAGGAGAACCTGGTGCACACCCTGTCGGTACTGGTTTAGGTGCTGTTGGCGGTGCGGCTACTGGTGCAACAGTAGGTGCGCTGGGTGGTCCAGTAGGTGCTGTGGTCGGTGGTGCTGTAGGCGCTGTAGTGGGTGGTTTGGCAGGTAAAGGTGCAGCAGAAGTTGTGAACCCTACCGAAGAAGAAGCTTACTGGCGTACCAATAGCTTAAATACAACCTACTTTACAGAAACACGCAACCATTATCATGATTTAGATTATGATCGTGACTATCAAAATGCCTATCGCATTGGTTATGAAAACCGCCCACATTATGATACGCACACACGTTTCGAAGATGTTGAGCCCGATCTAAGAAGCAAATGGGAGCAAATTAAAGGCAGTTCACGCTTAACGTGGGAACAAGCTAAATTTGCTGTCAAAGATGCTTGGGATCGTGCGACACGCTAATTGGTAACATGATCATTGAAGCGCCATAATAAAAAACGCACTGCGATTTGCGCAGTGCGTTTTTTTTATGAGGATTACATATTACACAATATGTAAACCAAGCCATTAATCAGGCGTGTGGTACATCAAATATAATTCATTCAGGTTTTCAGGAATTTCTTCTGCAATTTCGTCCATTAACTGACCATTGCGACGGAAAGATTCCATTTGTGGATCTTCTTCATCAATGCCGCTAAACACCATCATTGGCAAAGTTAAATCAACCAATTGCTCTTCAAATTCAGGCGTAAACCATGCTTCTTCGTTTAAGAACATCGCATCGACAAAGCCAACGCTCCAATCACCCAAACTTGAATCAACTTCTGCTTCTTCAATTTCAAATGGAAACTCAATGCCTTCTTCATTGGCTAAACTTTGGCGAATGCTTTCTAACCAAGCCTGAATTTGCGCAATAATTTCAGCAGGCACTTTCTTTTGGTTGCCTTCAAACAATTCATTTAACCATGGGTCAAATTGAGGTCCAACTGCAATGGCACACAAGAAACCATGCGTTGCAGCGAAGTCTAGACCATACTCGTTTTGGTCACCATCTAGATATTCACTTAACAGGTCTAAATCTAAAGCAGTCATTTCAAATCCATCGGTGTCAATTTAGGGGTGTAGCATAGCATTTTCAATGCCAGATACAGTACCTGATTTTAGTCATCTTCATCGTCAAAATCGTCGTCATCGTCAAAATCATAATCAAAATCTTTGAGCTCACGTTCCAAACGACGTTGTGCGAGTAAATCATCAATCAAACGGCGCTTTTCTAAAGATTCTTTCGCGCTTATTTTGTTTGATGCCTCATCGAAATTAACATCATCATCACCGTAGTTATCATCTAGTTCAAAATCTGTAGAAGACACTAAAACTACCTCAGAATGAAAAAATGTGAAGGGTCTAGCCGCTATTTATCTGCCTTTATAAATATTGTCAAGTTTTATTTATTTTTTTCAAAAAACTGCAACATAGACAGCTTGCAACATTGCGGCAAATTTGTGTATTTATGAACAAGTTAGTATCATTATTTGAGATTCGCCCCAATCATAAAAATATTTTGCGGGCAAAAAGGAAATTGACTTGAAAAACAGTAATGAAGCCCCATATTCCTATCACATTCTTCATTCAAACATCATTTTAAAATCATGCTTGATTGATCAATTCACCCCCTATTTAAAGCGAATTGTGCTATCATGCACGGTTTTTCACTGCCACAGATTCAACGAAGAGTAAGCAAAGATGAGCGATATGAATTCCCCTACTTCGCAAGTAGCGGCTCTGATTAGCCGAGGCAAAGAGCAAGGTTACCTAACTTACGCTGAGGTTAACGATCATCTCCCGGACTCAATCACAGAAAGCGAGCAGATTGAAGACATTATTCAAATGCTTCAAGACGTCGGTATTCCTGTGCATGAACGTGCGCCTGAATCTGATGATGCAATGTTCGAGGATAATGCGGAAGCTGCCGACGAAGTTGCTGAAGAAGAAGCTGCAGCGGTACTTGCCTCTGTAGAAAATGAGCCTGGTCGCACCACAGACCCTGTGCGTATGTATATGCGTGAAATGGGTACGGTTGAGCTGTTAACGCGTGAAGGTGAAATTAGCATTGCGAAACGTATTGAAGAAGGGATTCGCGATGTACTTCACTCGATTGCCTACTGGCCAAACGCAGTGCAAGTGGTACTGCAAGAATATAAAGATTATGAAGCAGGCGAACGTCGCCTTGCCGATATTTTATCAGGTTATTTAGACCCTGAAACCGATGAAGAAATTCCAGAAGTTTTAGAAGACGAAGCCGATTTAGACAAAGAAGAAGACACCAGCAACAAACCAACCAAAGACGTCAAACTTGATGATGACGATGAGGAAGAAGAAGCTGAAGCCGAAGAAGAATCTGAAGCAGATTCAGGTCCAGACCCAGAAATTGCAAGAATGCGTTTTGGTGAATTGGAACAGGCTTATCTTGCAAAAATTGCTGCCATTGAAAAACATGGTCGTGAAAGTGCCGAAGCTCAAGAGGCTTTAGAAGCTTTAGCGACTGTATTCATGATGTTTAAATTTACGCCACGTTTATTCGATATTATTTCGGAAATGATTCGTGGTACACATGAACAAATTCGTACTGCTGAACGTGAAGTGATGCGTTATGCGGTGCGTCGTGGTCGTATGGATCGTACTCAATTCCGTACCTCATTCCCAGGTCAGGAATCTAACTTTGCTTGGTTAGACGAGCACATTGCCAAAGCACCTGCCGACCAAAAAGGCTATTTGGAAAAAGTACGTCCAGATATTTTGGCGTTCCAACAAAAAATTGCCGACATTGAAAAAGAGTTAGGCTTAGATGTTAAAGGCATCAAAGAAATTTCTAAGCGTATGGCAGTAGGCGAAGCCAAAGCCCGTCGTGCGAAGAAAGAAATGGTTGAAGCCAACTTGCGTCTGGTTATTTCGATTGCAAAAAAATACACCAACCGTGGTTTACAATTCCTAGACTTGATTCAGGAAGGTAACATCGGCTTGATGAAAGCGGTAGACAAGTTCGAATACCGTCGTGGTTATAAGTTCTCGACTTATGCAACATGGTGGATTCGTCAGGCGATTACCCGTTCTATTGCCGACCAAGCGCGTACCATTCGTATTCCAGTACACATGATCGAAACCATTAACAAGATCAACCGTGTATCGCGTCAATTGCTTCAGGAAATGGGTCGTGAACCGACTCCAGAAGAATTAGGCGAACGCTTGGAAATGGATGAAGTTAAAGTTCGTAAAGTTCTGAAAATTGCCAAAGAGCCGATTTCTATGGAAACGCCAATTGGTGATGATGAAGATTCACATTTGGGTGACTTCATTGAGGACAGCAACATCACCTCACCTGTTGATGCGGCAACCTCTGAAGGCTTAAAAGAAGCGACCCGTGAAGTGCTTGAAAACTTGACTGAACGTGAAGCCAAAGTTCTGAAAATGCGTTTTGGTATTGATATGCCAACCGATCATACTTTGGAAGAAGTTGGGAAGCAGTTTGATGTGACCCGTGAACGTATCCGTCAGATTGAAGCCAAAGCCTTACGTAAACTTCGTCACCCTTCTCGTTCTGAACACTTACGCTCGTTCTTGGAAAATGACTAAGATTGCTGCATAAATGAGCTATTGAAATTTTTAAATTCAGCCTCATTTATTCAACAAGACAAAAAACGCCTGCCCTATGCAGGCGTTTGATATAGAGATAGAGACACACGCTTATGACGTTATTCAACCGTACCCCATCTCGTGAACTACAAGAGCATCTTTGGGTGTTTCCAATGGATTACCCAATTAAACTCATTGGTGACGCGGGTGATGAACTGCGTATTGCTGTGCTTGAAATTTTAGTGAAGCACTTCCCTGAGTTTGATGCACAAAGCATCAGCATTACCCCATCACGCACAGGCAAGTATCATTCAATTACAGCACAATTGCGTTTTGAAGAATTGGAACAAGTGCATGCCATTTATGCAGATTTGGCAGCTTGCCCACTGATTAAAACTGCATTGTAATTTTGTAGATTGATTTTCAAATAACACGCTTTCGGGCGTGTTTTTTGTTTCTGCGCTGCCAAAATCTTATTCAATCCACAAATCCCCTACAGCCGCCACATTTTCGTATAATAAAATCAATTTCTTGCTTTTATGGATAGGACTGCATCACTGTGGATACTGCACAACGGCCAAACCTGATTATTCGTCAATATCATGACCTGACTGACTATCAAGCTCGCTTTCAGGAAATGAAAGACTGGACTGAACAACGTGATGCAGACAGCCCTGACCAACTCTGGATTTTGCAACATCCGAATGTACTGACCCAAGGGCAAGCAGGCAAAGCCGAACATATTTTAATGGCGACAGATATTCCTGTGGTACAGACTGATCGTGGTGGTCAAGTCACATGGCATGGCCCAGGCCAATTGGTCGCCTACTTCATGTTTGACCTGAACCGTTTAGGCTGGAATGTCCGTACTTTGGTATCTTATGCTGAAAACTTGATGATTGAGCTGCTTAAAAAATACGGCATTGAAGCCTATGCCAAAGCAGATGCACCAGGGGTATATGTCAATGAACGAAAAATTGGCTCACTCGGTTTTAAAATTCGTAAAGGCCGTAGTTATCACGGTTTAGCCCTCAATATTGATTGTGACTTGACTGGTTTTCAAAGTATCAACCCTTGCGGCTATGCAGGTTTGGAAATGGTACGTGTGATGGATTTAGTCAATGACTATCCACATTTTGAAAACTTCTGCGCAGATATCATTGAAACTTTACAAAACAGCGGTTACTTTAATGACGTTCAAGTCATTCACGTATAAATGGCTTTCTTTTCAATAAGAAATAAAATAGAGTATTTACTCTAAATAATGATTTATAACACAGGGATTCAGCGCGTGATTTCAACTAAATCTGTGAAACCCGCTTTGCAACTGGCCTATGTCAAACTCATGATGGATGTGATTGGCAGAGGTTTAGTCATGGCAAGTCAGGTCGATGAAGAAATTAAACAAGAAGTTGCCAAATTTCCCAGCAACTTTGTGTTGTCTATGAAAGTTTTTCCGAATGGTCCAGCCTTTGTTGCCAAAGTCACTGCAGATCATCAATTAGAACTGTTACAGAATACGGCACAAAAACCCGATTTAACCATTACCTTTAAACACTTAAATCATGCATTTTTAGTGTTTTCATTTCAGGAAAGTACCGCACAGGCCTTTGCGCATGACCGCATGATTGCCGATGGTGATGTGTCTTATGCAATTCGCTTGGTACGTTGCCTGAACAAAATGGAAGCACTGATCTTGCCTAAATTACTGGCAGAACTGGCGGTAAAACAATATCCGACTGAACTCAGCTTAAAAGAAAAACTATCAGGTGCAGCCAATATCTATCTAAAAGTTGCCCAATCTTATTTCAAACGGAGTGCATAACATGGCGAAGCCTTATTACGAATTTTTTTGCCCAGTCAAAGTCATTGCAGGTCATGCCGCGCTTGAACATATTCCGTTTGAATTGGCGACACTCGGTTCGCAGCGTCCAATGATCATTACCGACAAAGGTGTGCGTTCCAACAATTTGCTTGCACCGATTGAAGCGGCTTTTGAATCTACCGATGCCGTGATTGGCTATGTTTTTGATGATGTCCCGCAAGATTCAAGTGTGGCAACAGTGCGTCGTGCGGCACAGTTGTACCGTGAAAATAACTGTGATGCCATTATCGCGGTGGGTGGCGGTTCAGTAATTGACACTTCTAAAGCCACCAATATTTTAGTCAGCGAGGGCGGTGATGACTTATTGCAATATTCAGGTGCGCATAACTTACCACGCCCACTGAAACCTTTTTTTGTGATTCCAACCACATCTGGAACAGGTTCAGAAGTGACTATGGTTGCGGTGGTATCCGACACAGAAAAGAACGTCAAAATGCCATTTGCATCGTATTACTTAATGCCACATGCAGCCATTTTAGACCCGCGTATGACGCAAACTTTGCCACCACATTTAACAGCAATGACGGCTATGGATGCCATGACGCACGCCATTGAGGCTTATAGTTGCATGGCAGCCAACCCAATTTCTGATGCTTATGCCACTGCAGCAATTAAAAAAATCAGCAATAACCTGTTCAATGTATTAGACAACCCAAGCGATGAACAAGGCCGTTTGGAACTGGCACAAGCATCGACTATGGCGGGGATTGCGTTTTCAAACTCTATGGTCGGGTTGGTGCATTCCTTAGGTCATGCCTTGGGTGCTGTGGCACATTTGCCACATGGACTGTGCATGAATTTATTCTTGCCATACGTGTTGGAATACAACAAAGACGTCAATGCCGATAAAATTGCCGAGCTACTATTACCTTTGGCTGGCGCAGACGTCTATGCACAAACCCCTGCACATTTACGTGCCGATAAAACCATTTCGACACTCTTAGCCATTCGTGACCGCTTATATGCACTGACTAAATTGCCACGCACTTTACAAGAAACTGGTAAAGTCAGCGAAGCACAATTAGATGAAGTCGCTGAAAAAGCCCTGAACGATGGTTCGATTATTTACAACCCGAAAGAAGCCAATTTAGAAGAACTCAAAGCCATCTTAAAAAAGGCTTGGTAATTCCTACAAAATAGGCGAACATAGCCGAAAATCTAGCCTGATGTTTTTCTAAACATCGGGCTTTTCATTGGTAGACTGCTGCGTCTGATGTTTTTTCATCAATATGGCGTTTTTTCTGCTAAAAAAGAAAGCAAAGATACTGACAAAGCGCGTCATTATGGAGTAGATTGGCGCGTTTTTACTTTTTATGTAGGGGGGATTGTTCGTCTCAAACAATCCTGAACAAACATGACTGATCCTTGATCAACGATTAAGAGGATAACGCCGTTGACAAATATCTCTGGGACTCAATCGGCAGCTAAACTGCAAAAAACGCTAGGACTCTGGCACATTATTATTATTGGTTTAGCCTACATTCAACCGATGACGTTATTCGACACTTTCGGCTTAGTATCGGAAGAAAGTCATTTTCACGTACCCACATCTTATATTTTTGCACTGGTTGCCATTCTTTTAACTTCTTTAAGTTATGGTCACATGATTCGTCGTTATCCTTCTTCTGGGTCGGCGTATACCTATGCACAAAAATCGATTCATCCCAACGTTGGTTTTATGGTGGGTTGGTCATCTTGGCTAGATTATTTACTCTCCCCAATGGTCAACATCATCTTGGCGGTGATTTATCTGGAAGCCTTATTCCCTGATGTGAATCACTGGATTTGGGTGGTGGTACTCACGGCATTTATGACGGGTGTCAACTTGCGTGGCGCGCGTTTTGTCGCCAACTTTAACAGTATGATCGTTTTGGTACAGTTGGTGGTCATTGGCGTATTTACATGGATGATGTACACCAAACTTCAGGCAGGCTTCAATGCCGATGGTCCAATTACTGCCGAGCAACGTTATCAGTTATGGAGCTTAGAACCTTTCTGGAATGAACTTACTTCGGTAGGCGCATTGATTACAGGTGCAACCCTACTCTGCTTCTCATTTACAGGTTTTGACTCACTCAGCTCACTTGCAGAAGAAACCAAAGACACTGAAAAAACCTTACCGAAGGCAATGTTCTTAACTGCGCTAATTGCGGGTGTAATTTTTATTGTCAGCACCTATTTCATGCAGATTTTCTTCCCAAATGAACCGGGCAGCTACTTTAAAAATATTGCAGAAACGCAGCCAGAAATTCTGCTCTTGGTAGGCGGCTCGCTGTTCCAGTCTTATGTGCTTGCCTTTGCTATTGTAACGGTAATGGCATCTGGTATTTCGGCTCATGCAGGCGTTTCGCGTTTAATGTACGTGATGGGTCGTGATGGCGTGATTAACAAAAAAATCTTTGGTCATATCAGCCCACGTAGCTATACACCTTCATACAATATTTTAATTGTAGGTGCTGTGGCGTTAACTGCTGGTTTTATGAACTTGGATTTTGTCATTTCATTAATCAGTTTTGGTGCCCTCACCGCATTTAGCTTTGTGAATTTATCGGTGATTTCACGTTATGCGCTACGTGATGGTCGCACCAAAGGCTTTAAAGACATTCTCAATTTTGTGATCGTACCGTTGTGCGGCTTTATTGCAGTCTTTGCTTTATGGCTCGAAGTCGATGAAACTTCATTGAAGTATGGCTTATGGTGGGCGATGTTTGGGGTTTTATACCTCGGTTATAAAACCAAAGGCTTTAAACACCCTGCTCCGCAGCACAATGAGTTTGATGATCGCTAAGACAAATAGCATCTCAACCTCTTAAGATCAGGCGCTTTATGCGCCTTTTCTTATGCCTCAAATGGGTTTCAGCTTTAAAGCAGCAAAATAGCGAAAATAAAAAAGCTGAGTACAATTTTGTCTCAGCTTTTTATCTATCAATGCATACAATTACGATGAAGATCGCATCAAATTTGAAATGAATTGATGCTCAAATTAGAGCAATGCTTTAAAACCTTGCTGACGCCATGCCTCATACACAATCACAGCCGTTGCATTGGACAAGTTTAAACTACGTGAGTTTTCTGCCATGGGTAAACGAATCCAGTGCTGCTGCGGAAACAACATGCGTACGGCTTCTGGCAAACCGCGTGTTTCAGGCCCCATCAACAAGGCAACAGGTCGGTTTAAATCCGAAGTATGTGGTGTTTCTGTGCCTTTGGTGGTTAATGGATAAATCGCATCTAAACCCACGCCTTTGCTGTCTAAATCAGCCAAGCATTGCTCAAGATTGTCCCAAATCTGCATACGTGCCCATTCGTGATAATCCAAACCTGCACGTTTCAGCTTTTTATCATCCAACTCAAAACCTAATGGCTTAATCAAATGTAATTGCGCACCTGTATTGGCACACAAACGAATGATATTTCCTGTATTGGCTGGAATTTCAGGCTCATATAAAACAACGTGGATCACAAATTTTCTCTACTTTTCACAATCCCTCCCCAGCTCCCTTTAGAAAATGTAGGAACTCCCCTCTTTTTAAAAGAGGGGTTGGGGGAGATTCATTACCATTTCAACTGTTCACGTAAATTGACCACTTCACCAATAATGGTCAAGGTAGGCGCCTGAATGTGGTGCTGTGCGACTTTACTGGCAATATCCGCCAACGTCCCCACCACCACTTTTTGTTCAGGGGTCGTGCCTTTAGAAATTAAGGCGACAGGCATATCCGCCCGTTGTCCATGTGCAATCAGTTTTTCACAAATGCTTTCTAAGCCAATCAAGCCCATATACAGCACCAAAGTCTGGTGTTCATACACCAATTCTGACCACGGCAATTCAGGCGAACCTTCTTTTAAATGCCCAGTAAGGAAACGCACACTTTGCGCATAATCTCGATGAGTCAGTGGAATGCCTGCATAAGCCGAACAGCCCGAGGCTGCGGTGATGCCCGGTACGACCTGAAATGACACACCTGCTTCATACAATTCTTGAATTTCTTCACCGCCACGCCCAAAAATAAACGGATCGCCACCTTTTAAACGGCAAACTCGCTTACCTGCTTGTGCATATTTCACCAATAATGCATTGATGCCTTCTTGCGGTACAGCATGGTTAGAACGTGCTTTTCCGACATAGACTTTTTCGGCATCACGGCGACACAATTCTAAAATAGGTGCAGACACCAAACGATCATAAATCACCACATCGGCTTGCTGCATTAAACGCAAGGCTTTTAAGGTCAGTAACTCAGGATCACCTGGCCCTGCACCAACCAAATACACCTCGCCTTTCGGTGTTTGCCATTCCGCTAAAGCCTGTTGGATACTTTGGTTTGCAGCGTCAAGATTGTCGTTGAACACCTGTTCTTTAAGAGGACTGGCATATAGCTCCTCCCAAAAAATACGGCGCTCATCTGGATTTACAATTTTCTGTTTTACTGCGGCACGCCACTGACCTGAAAACTCTGCCAGTTTGCCCATACCATGCGGAATGGTACTTTCCAATTGTGTACGAATTTGACGTGACAATACAGGCGATGTGCCATTACTCGCGACTGAAATCACCAAAGGCGAACGGTCAATGATGGCAGGCACCATAAAACGGCAATGTGGTGGATCATCAACACTATTGACCAGCACATTTTCGGCTTCGCAAGCTGCAAAAACTTGCTGATTGACCAAATTGTTATCCGTTGCAGCAATCACCAAACGATAGTGACGTAACGCAGTAGATGGACTAAAAACATCCTGTACATACTGCCCCTGACTTTGTTGCACCAGTTGCAATAAATTGACATCAATTTCAGGGGCAAGCACATCAACTTTTGCGCCCGCTTTAGCCAGTAACACCGCTTTGCGATAAGCAATATGCCCACCGCCCACAATCAGACAAGGTTGCTGCTGCAACTTTAACGAGATTGGAAAAATATCCACACTAAACCTCAATATTTAAATCTGATTGTAAGCAATTTCATCCTAAGTCGACCTGCACTCAACTTAGTCAATAAACTCTAAACCGCCCATGTACGGACGTAATACTGCAGGAATTTCAATCGAACCATCGGCACGTTGATAGTTTTCCATAACAGCCAATAAAGTACGTCCTACCGCCAAACCTGAACCGTTTAATGTATGCACAAATTCAGTTTTCTTTTGGTCGGCACGGTAGCGTGCTTTCATACGACGCGCTTGGAAATCCCCCATGTTTGAGCATGATGAAATTTCACGGTAAGTGTTTTGACTTGGCACCCAAACTTCTAAGTCATAGGTTTTGGTTGCGCCAAAGCCCATATCGCCACCACATAGAATAATTTTACGGTACGGTAAACCAAGTGCCTGCAAAATACCTTCTGCATGTCCAGTCAATTCTTCTAAAGCCTGCATTGAGGTTTCTGGTTTTACAATCTGCACCATTTCGACTTTATCAAATTGGTGTTGGCGGATTAAACCACGAGTATCGCGACCATAAGAACCTGCTTCGCTGCGGAAACAAGGGGTATGAGCGGCATATTTTAATGGCAAGCGTTCAGGATCAATGATTTCATCACGCACAAAGTTGGTTACTGGAACTTCGGCAGTTGGAATTAGATAGTGTTCTTTTTCACCTTGTAGCTTGAACAAATCTTCTTCAAATTTAGGCAGCTGACCAGTACCACGCAATGAATCTGCATTGACCAAATACGGTACATACGCTTCGGTATAACCATTTTGAACAGTATGCGTATCTAACATGAACTGTGTAATCGCACGTTGTAAACGCGCCAATGGCCCTTTCAGAACGCTAAAACGAGAACCTGTTAATTTGGTTGCAGTTTCAAATTCCAAACCACCCATCATTTCGCCAAGGTCGGTATGATCTTTAATTTCAAAATCAAACTGGCGTGGTGTGCCCCATTTCAATACTTCCACATTATCAGCTTCATCTTTACCTTCAGGCACAGACTCATCTGGCAAGTTTGGAATAGACAATGATTTAGCTTCTA
Source organism: Acinetobacter sp. YH12021 (assembly GCF_013420145.1). Classification (NCBI taxonomy): domain Bacteria; kingdom Pseudomonadati; phylum Pseudomonadota; class Gammaproteobacteria; order Moraxellales; family Moraxellaceae; genus Acinetobacter; species Acinetobacter sp. YH12021. The sequence goes on along the minus strand of NZ_VOYT01000005.1, from coordinate 22,138 downwards.
ACTCATCTTGTAACTCTGCCAAAGCCACTTCAGCGGCTTTGATTTCATCGCCAATAGCAGCCATGCGAGCCATAATTTCAGAAGCATCACCACCTGCTTTTTTAATCTGACCGACTTGTTTTGCGCCCGAATTACGCTCTGCCTGTAATGCTTCGGTTTTAGATTGCAATTCTTTACGACGTGCTTCAAGTGCTGCCCACTCTGCCACATCTAATTGCACACCACGTTTTGCCAAGGCTAAATTTACAGCCTCAATATTATTTCTGAGTAATTTCGGGTCAATCATAGCCAATCTTGGAATAAGAAAAAAACTGGCTATAGTGTAAGCGCTTCGGGTTAAAAAATACAGTAACCCGATTCACGGCTGCACCTTATTACAGCAATCTCTGCGTATTTTTGTGCAATTTTATTGGCTAGGATACTGCGGCAAACTTGGCAAATATTCAGACTTTATTAATTTTTCTGTCGCGTAGTAAGGCAGAATCAACTCAGGCATACCTTCTGCATAAGATGCCAATTCATACAACGGGTAGACAAAGACCAAACCATTGGCGCCATAATAAAAATTATCGCTCAGTTTAAACTTTTCACGGGAAATATCATGTTCATCTAGCCAGTTATAATTATGGTTAAATAATTCTTCTGTCATTTTGGCTTCCGTATTGGGCAGCATAATATCTTGCAACGCCAAACGCTTTTTCTGTTTTAAATCAAAAGTCACAAATTCTTGGTGATGAATACCATGTGCTGCACCCGCAGGGTAACTATAGCTTTGCAAACTAAACGTCGCTAAATTGGCATGTTGCCCGATATAACGCACATAGCTCGAACTCTGACTCAGTCGCATAGGATCGGTTTCTTCTACCTTTGGCGTTGCAGTTGATGCCGCAGCTTCAGAAAATGCAATTGGGTCTGCCTTTTGCAAACGCTGCATAAAATATTCATCAATCCACGCCACATTGGTTTTTACTGTCTGAATATCGTAAGCAGTACAGCCTTCTTCATCACAAATTTGCTGTTGTGGCAATTTAAGCGCCACCACTTTAGCTTGAATCACAGGAATCTCGGCTGTGACAGATGCAGGCGCAGCTTGCTCAGTTTCGGTTTTAGAAGTTGCCTCACTCTTTGGCTGACATGCAGTCAACAACAGAACCGAACTTAAAGCGACAGCACCCAAAAACACCTGTGATTTTAAATATTGCATTAAATTCCCCTTCTACCACGATTCATAAAGTCCAATGATTAGAAATGCAAACCTGCACAAATCTTGCGATAAAATTGCTTCAATTGAATTAGTCAAGACTATAGATAACTCTCGCTGTTCAATCCTAGAGCAGTTGTGTAACGGAATAATCGGGGGATAAAGTTGCTTAAAATTAATGCTCATATTTTTGTATGATTATTTTTATTTTTTCATTATAAATCAAAATATTGATAACACATCATTAGTGCAAAATGATGATCTGTGATGACTCAGTCTATATCCTGCATACTGCAAAATGTGAATTATCCCAAGATTTATCCACAGAAATTGTGGATTTCTCGGGAAGAATATTCAAATAAATTTCCGCTATGCTGAAGCTGAAAACCTTCTCCCTGTGGGAGAAGGCTAGGATAAGGAATAACAAATTATGCTTTTAAAAGAATGTATGAAAACATTCAATTATTGATCAATAATGTCCGTGCCTTTTGGTGGAGTAAAATTAAAAGTTGAGGCTGGTATCGCCGCATTGACTTTTACATTATTAAAGCGCACATGCGTGGTTTGTCCCAATGAGTCCTGTAAAATCATTAAGGTTGGCGCGTTACGCGCACCAAAACTAATGGTTAAACTCTGAAATACGCCATCATCACTTTTTGGGTATAAGGTGTAATAAGTCTTTGACTTATTCGGCTGGGTCACACGATACGACTGCATGATTTGATTGGTATTGCCCGAAAGCAACAACGCAGGCGTATTTGCCACTTGATCATCTAGGCTTTGGCGTACAGCTTGTTGTAAGTCTGGGTCATAAATCCATACGGTTTTACCCGTAGTCACAATTGTTTGTTTGGCTGGACTGGTGGTTTCCCAAAAGAATTTACCTGGACGCTCAACTTTCATAACCCCTTTAAAATTCTGGTTCATGTGCTGTGCCGATAAACCACGGTTTGGCAAAGCCTTGCCATTGTTGCTAACTTTTGTGGTTTGCTCAAAATTGGCGGTAAAACTTTTAATACCATTCAATTGTTTAACAAGGTTTGCTGTCGCTTGTTGCTCCGATGCTGCCACTGGCGCAGCAAACACTGTAGTACTCATGATTGGCGCCAAAGTGGTTGCACCCAATGCCACAGCACACATCGTTTTACGAAGCATATTCATAGATTCACCTTTTTATATTTGCTCAATCGCAATGTTTTGGATGTCCCATCTTAAACCAATTTCTGGCGCTAATATGATAGAAAATAAGAAGTTTTGTATGCTTATTAATATAAAATGTAGAAATTTATCCATCATGATGAAGAACTAAAAGTTATCCTTTGACCCTAATTTCCCATCATACAAGCATAAAAAAACCCACAATCACTTGTGGGTTTTTTCACTATTTCAGCTTACGCTTCAACAGATACGTAGCGACGGCCAAATTGACCTTTCACTTCGAATTTTACTACGCCGTCAGCAGTAGCAAATAAAGTATGGTCACGGCCCATACCTACGTTTGCACCAGCGTGGAATTCTGTACCACGTTGACGAACGATGATGTTACCAGCAGTTACAGTTTGACCACCGTAAACTTTAACACCTAACATCTTAGGATTCGAATCACGACCGTTCTTAGTCGATCCACCGGCTTTTTTAGTTGCCATGTCTATTTACTCCTAGTGATTAGCCTGCAATACCAGTAATTTTCAACTCGGTAAACCATTGACGGTGACCTTGTTGCTTACGGTAGTGTTTACGACGACGCATTTTAACAATACGGATTTTGTCGTGACGACCATGACCAACCACTTCTGCAGTTACTTTAGCGCCAGCAACAACTGGAGCACCGATTTGAACGTTGTCACCGTTTACAACCATTAATACGTCATCAAACGTAATAGTTGCGCCAGTTTCAGCTTTCAATAATTCAACTTTAAGGGTTTCACCCTCAACAACACGGTGCTGTTTACCACCGCTTTGGATTACTGCGTACATAATGTACTCCAAACATGCCCGTGTCGTCGTGCCGATAAAGGGATATATCGATCTTAAAACGAACGCCACTGGGGGTTATTCAAGGGCAAAGATTTTAAGCGATATTCGCACAAACAACAAGCCATTTACGGCAATTATTGCACAACAAGGTTGATTATTTAATACCCAGCCGCGTAAATGACTTTCTGCAGCCTCATCCATATTCAATGGATCAATCAATACAGACAGATTGTGTTGGCGTAAACTGCTGTGCTTGTTAAAATCATGCCCAACTTGAGCAAATAACTGAATTTACCCACAAAGTTATTGACTTCGTTTTCTAGTAGAATTAACAATTACAGCATTTGGCAGGTGCCTAACTATTGCATTCATTGCGTTATTTTCGCAGACTTAAGCAGTTTTCTTGGCTGTAACATAAGTTACAACTGATTCAACTAAGTTGTCATTCAATATTATTGAGGTTTCTCTTCACATGACCATCGACTTTAAGCAAGACATTCTCGCCCCTGTTGCTTCTGATTTTGCCGCGATGGATACATTTATTAATGAAGGGATTACCTCTAAAGTCGCGTTAGTGATGGCGGTTAGTAAGCATGTGGTCGAAGCTGGCGGTAAGCGCATGCGTCCAATTATGTGCCTACTTGCTGCCAAAGCTTGTGGTGCAGAAGATTTAGAACGTCAACGCAAACTGGCTGCAATTATTGAAATGCTGCATACCGCAACTTTAGTGCATGATGATGTGGTGGATGAGTCTGGTTTACGTCGTGGTCGACCTACTGCTAACGCCACTTGGAATAACCAAACAGCGGTTTTAGTCGGTGACTTTTTAATCTCCCGCGCCTTTGACTTATTGGTCGATTTAAACGATTTGGTATTGCTAAAAGACTTTTCTACAGGGACTTGTGAAATTGCCGAAGGTGAAGTTTTACAATTACAGGCACAGCATCAACCTGACACTACAGAACAAATTTATTTAGACATTATTCACGGCAAAACTTCACGTTTATTTGAACTTGCCACTGAAGGTGCAGCAATTTTAACAGGCACGCCACAGTACCGTGAGCCGTTGCGTTTATTTGCAGGACACTTTGGCAATGCCTTCCAAATTATTGATGATATTTTAGATTACACATCAGACGCTGAAACATTAGGTAAAAATATTGGCGATGATTTAATGGAAGGCAAACCAACTTTGCCTTTAATCTCTGCATTAAGAAATACCACTGGCGAACAACATCAAATTATTCGTCGCAGTATTGCGACAGGTGGTACTTCTGACCTCGATCAGGTTATTGCCATTGTGCAGTCCTCTGGCGCTCTCGATTATTGCCGCCAACGTGCCACAGAAGAAACAGAAGCCGCTATTGCCGCTTTAGAAGCACTGCCAGACTCGGAGTATCGTCAGGCCTTAAAGAATTTAGCCTTATTGGCTTTACATCGCATTCAATAATTTAAGCAGCTTATGCATATAAAACTCAACGATTTATTTAGAAAAATGCAAGAACAGCTGGATACACCAAAAGCTGTTCTGGATGAAAATCTGCTGATTGAACTGGTCAATCGTATCCGTCCAAGTGACACTCAAGATTTAGAAGAAACTCATCAAAAGTTTCAAGCTTTCTTACAAGCCTTGCTGCTGACACCCGATGCCAGCTCAACCTTGCAACATTTTGTTTTACGTCTAATCAATCAATACAAACAAACCAGTTTATATGCCGACACGGGAATTTTATCGCTCGATGGTTTTTGGAATCAGTTGTTTCAGCGTTTGGGCGCGCACTTTTTACCGCTGATTAATGATGAAAGCCAACTGCAAGATTTAGTCCGTCGAGTTTTTCCACTACGTAGTGATAAATACTGGCTCGACAATATTGAAGATACCGAATGGCAGCAATTATTTACTTTACTGAATCGCGGACATGGCGGACAAACACAAAAACGCCTGATTCGCAGTGAAATTATTAAAGCTCTAACAGTGCTGTCATATCGGGTCAGCGGCATTGGTTTATATCCTGAATTTATTAGTGCCTATCCTGAACTAAGTGAATATGATTCACCTTTTTTGGCACAAAACCGCGAAATCAACGAGTTTATTCAGCTTTATAAAGTTGCCGATCAGCAACACGATCAAATCAGTGCCATTCAACCACCCGATGCCTCTCAAGCTTTGGTAATGATTGACCAATGTCATGATGTCAGCAGTAAAATTCGTCGTGCGACTAAACGTACTGGCGTCAGTATCAGCCTGACTTATTTATTGTCTTTACTGGAACAATGTTTAGAGCGGATTGAGCTGTTGCTAAATTTAATCGTGGCGCAAGACAAAGTCCGTTATGTTTCGGCAGGACAATTACTGGTAGATGTAACTGCGGCATTGTATAGCGAACGCAGTGTACGCTCCTTGCTTGCAGAAAACAGTGAGTTAATTGCCTTACAAGTCACTGAAAATGCTAGTAAAACGGGTGAGCATTATGTAAGTACCGACAAAGACGGCTTTTGGGGCATGTATAAAGCTGCGGCAGGTGCAGGTGTTTTAATTGCCACGATGGCGACTTTAAAAACCCTCGCCTCGCGTTTAGTGCTCGCTCCGATGATGCAGGCCATCATCAACAGCATGATTTATTCATTTGGTTTTATGCTGATTCATGTCTTGCACTTTACTGTTGCCACCAAACAACCCGCAATGACTGCTGCAGCATTGGCTTCTACGGTACAGCATCGTAAAGGCTCTAAAATGGCACAAATTGCCGAACTTGCTGCCTTAATTATTAATATTATCCGCACGCAGTTCGTCGCCATTTTGGGCAATATCTCGATTGCCATTCCAGTCGCAGCCTTAATTGCTTTTAGTTGGGATGCCATGTTGCATGAACCGTTGATGTCACATGCCAAAGCATCCAATATGCTGCACGACTTGAATCCGTTTACTTCACTTGCCATTCCACATGCCGCCATTGCAGGGGTATTTTTATTTCTGTCTGGTTTGATTGCAGGTTATTTCGATAACATGGCCGTGTATCGTAAAGTCGGGCCACGCCTAAAAGCCCATCTGCATTTAAAAAAGCTACTCGGGCAAGAACGTCTCAATATATTTGCCAATTATATAGAACGAAACTTAGGGGCTTTGGCAGGTAATTTCCTGTTCGGGATTATGCTCGGCAGTACCGCCACACTGGGTTATATTTTGGGTTTACCGATTGATATTCGCCACATTGCCTTCGCTTCTGCCAACTTTATTCAGGGTTTAATGAATATTAATGGCTCACCTGAAATTGGCCTGATTATTGTGTCCTTTTTAGGCGTACTGCTAATTGGTTTAACCAACTTATTTGTCAGCTTTACTTTAACCATTATTGTGGCATTGCGTGCGCGTCGGGTACGTTTTGAACAGTGGAAACCTTTGGCAAAATTGGTGCTGACTCACTTCTTAACCCGTCCAAGTGATTTCTTTTGGCCACCGAAACAACCAATTACAGTGGATGACGATTCATCCTCAAATACTGAACGAAATGCTAAAATTTAGTGCACATTTACATTGCGCACAAAGTAACAAAAAAAGAAATTCTTCTCATTTACATTGGCTTGAAATAAGGTGTACTGACTAGTACACTTTATTCCATTCATCAACCGTGCTCAAATCGGTTAAACTTACAGGGATTTTTAGCATGCCTAAAATACTGCTTTATCTCGGTAGTTTACTATTTATAATCAGTGTGTTAGTGCTAAACATTCCAAGTTGGCAACAATTTGATGTTGCCAGTGTAGAGTTTTTAAGTACCCAGCGCACCGCACATTTGAATCAATTGGCAATCACACTTTCTGTATTAGGTGGCATGCCATTTGTATTATTTTTAACCTGCCTATGGTGTTTCTATTTGGCATGGTATAAAAAATACACAAAAATTGTTTTTATCAGTGTAGGACTGGTCGTAAGTATTGCGCTTTCATGGCTGCTCAAATACCTATTCGCGCGACCCCGCCCGCCTGAAGCATTGCATTTGGTGGAAACTTTTGGCGCATCATTTCCAAGCGCTCATAGTTTTTATGCTGCAACTTTAGGTTGTTTGGTGATTTACCTGAGTTTGCAACATCCAGCGCATAAAATTTTGTCTGTGTGCGCGTGGTTATGGATGTTGCTGATGGGCATTTCCCGTGTGTATCTGGGAGTGCACTATCCTTCAGATGTCCTCTCTGGTTGGAGCATAAGTTTTATTTGGATCACATTGTGGTATCTGTTTTGCGCTCAATATCTGCAAGACAAACCCATACATAAGTTTAGATAAAAATCTAATAGAGGTGAAAGAATGATGTCTGCAAAGCTTTGGGCTCCTGCCCTGACTGCTTGCGCATTAGCCACAAGTTTAGCACTTGTGGGTTGTAGCAAAGATCCAAAAGATGCACAGCAAGCAGGTGCAGCTCAGCAAATGCCACCGACTGAGGTTGGCGTACTGGTGGCACAGCCACAAAGCGTGGAACAGTCTGTAGAACTGTCTGGACGTACCACAGCCTTTGAAATTTCAGAAGTTCGCCCACAAACCAGTGGTGTGGTTCTGAAACGTTTATTTACCGAAGGCAGCTACGTGCGTGAGGGTCAGGCGCTTTATGAAATTGACTCACGTACCAACCGTGCCAGTCTAGACAGTAGCCGTGCAGCACTCACCCGCCAGCAAGCGCAATTGAATGTGTTACGCATTAAAGAAGGTCGTTACCGTCAGTTGGTAGGCAGCAATGCAATCTCTAAACAAGAATATGATGACATTGTGGCACAGGTAAAACTTGCCGAAGCCGATGTTGCTGCGACTCAAGCAGAAGTACGCAATGCCGAAATTAACCTAGGCTATTCGACTGTACGTGCCCCAATTTCAGGGCAAACTAACCGCTCTACTGTGACTGCAGGTGCATTGGTTACTGCGAGTCAGGCGGAACCGTTGGTGACGATTCAACGCTTAGACCCAATTTATGTAGACATCAATCAGTCCAGCGCAGAGTTACTACGTTTACGTCAGCAATTGAGTCAAGGTAGTTTAAATAGCAGCAACAACACCAAAGTAAAATTAAAACTTGAAGATGGCAGCTACTACCCTGTTGAAGGTCGTTTGGCTTTTTCTGATGCCAGCGTGAACCCAGAAACAGGCACCGTGACTTTACGCGCCGTGTTCCCAAATTCAAATCATTTATTATTGCCAGGTATGTTTGCCACTGCGCAAATTGTGCAAGGTGTGATTCCTAACGCAATCTTAATTCCACAAGCTGCGATTAGCCGTACCCCAACAGGTCAGGCAATGGCAATGATTGTGAATGCCAAAGGTATTGTTGAACCGCGTCCTGTGACCACAGTTGGTACGCAAGGCAGCAACTGGATTGTGACTGAAGGTTTGCAAACTGGCGATAAAGTGATTGTCGAAGGTATTGCCAAAGTAAAACCTGAACAGCAAGTGGTCGCTAAGCCGTATCAACCGCAAGGCGCTGCTCCACAAGCCGCACCTGCTGCACCAGCAAAATCGGGTGATGCCCAACCAGCCTCAGAAGCCCAAGCCACTGAACCAAAAGCTACTTCAAATGCATAAGGAGTAGACGTTAATGGCTCACTTTTTTATTCATCGCCCCATTTTTGCATGGGTGATTTCATTGGTAATCATGTTGGCGGGGATTATTACCCTCACCAATATGCCAATTGCCCAATATCCGACCATTGAACCGCCAACGGTCACCATTGCTGCAACCTATCCGGGTGCATCTGCTGAAACTGTGGAAAACACAGTAACGCAAATTATTGAACAACAAATGAACGGCTTGGATGGTCTGCGCTATATTTCATCCAACAGTGCGGGGAACGGTTCTGCATCCATTACGTTAAACTTTGAACAAGGTATCGACCCAGATATTGCACAGGTTCAAGTACAGAACAAATTGCAATCTGCTACGGCGCTCTTGCCTGATGATGTGCAACGTCAAGGCGTGAAAGTGACCAAATCAGGAGCGAGCTTCTTACAGGTTCTCGCTTTTTATTCACCTGATGAAAGCCTGTCTGCCGATGATATTAAAGACTATGTTAACTCTAACATTTCTGAACCGCTGAGCCGTGTTGCAGGTGTGGGTGAAGTACAAGTCTTTGGTGGCTCATACGCGATGCGTATTTGGATGGATCCTGCCAAAATGGCAAGCTTGCAAGTCACACCAAGTGATATTGCTCAAGCGATTCGTACCCAAAACGCACAGGTTGCGGTAGGTCAATTGGGCGGCGCACCTGCAATTCAAGGTCAGGCTTTGAATGCTACAGTAACTGCGCAAAGCTTGCTGCAAACACCTGAACAATTCAGCAATATTTTTCTAAAAAATACCGCTTCAGGCGCTCAAGTGCGCTTGGGTGATGTGGCACGAATTGAACTTGGTGCAGACAACTATCAGTTTATTTCTAAATACAACGGCAAGCCTGCGGGCGGTGTCGCAATTAAATTATCTACAGGTGCTAACGCCCTAGATACTGCTGCTGCTGTGGAAGAACGCCTCAAGCAATTACGTCCTAACTACCCTGCGGGTTTAAAGGATGAGTTGGCTTTTGATACCACGCCATTTATTGAACTTTCGATTAAGAGTGTTGTTAAAACCTTAATTGAAGCGATCATTTTGGTCTTTATTGTGATGTTCCTGTTCTTGCAGAACTGGCGCGCCACAATTATTCCAACTATGGCCGTACCTGTGGTGGTACTGGGTACCTTTGCCGTGATCAACATGTTTGGCTTCTCGATTAACACCCTGACCATGTTTGCCATGGTACTGGCGATTGGTCTATTGGTCGATGACGCAATTGTCGTGGTGGAAAACGTAGAACGTGTCATGGTCGAAGAACATCTTGACCCTGTGGCGGCGACTGAAAAGTCGATGAAACAGATTTCAGGCGCACTGATCGGGATTACCTCGGTATTGTCTGCGGTATTCGTACCTATGGCATTCTTTGGTGGGACTACAGGCGTTATTTATCGTCAATTCTCAATTACGCTTGTGACTGCAATGGTGTTGTCACTGGTCGTAGCGTTGACCTTTACCCCTGCCCTATGTGCCACGATTCTTAAACAACACGATCCAAACAAGCCTGAAAGCAACGGTATTTTTGCGCGTTTCTTCCGCTGGTTTAACCGCAGTTTTGATAAGCTCTCGGTTAAGTATCAAGGCGGTGTTAACCGCATGACGCATCATAAAATCTTCTCGGGGGTTTTATATGCAGTGGTACTGGGCATTATTGTGTTAGTGTTCCAAAAACTACCATCATCATTCTTGCCTGATGAAGATCAGGGCGTGGTGATGACATTGGTACAACTCCCACCAAATGCAACTTTGGAACGTACTGACGCCACCATGACCAGCATGACCAACTTTTTCAGAGAAAATGAAAAAGAGCATGTGCAGTCGGTATTTAGTGTTTCAGGCTTCTCTTTCTCAGGCGTTGGTCAAAACGCAGGTATGGCGTTCATTAAGTTAAAAGACTGGAGTGAGCGTACAAGCCCTGAATCTCAAGTTGGTGCAATTATCCAGCGTGGTATGGCACTGAACATGATTGTGAAAGATGCCACTTACATCATGCCATTACAGCTTCCTGCGATGCCAGAATTAGGTGTCAGCTCAGGCTTTAACTTGCAACTGAAAGATGCTGCGGGCAATGGTCATGAAAAACTCACCATGGCACGTAATATTGTGTTGGGTGAAGCATCTAAAGACCCTCGCTTAATGGGCGTACGTCCAAATGGTCAAGAAGATACACCACAGTACCGTATTATTATTGACCAAGCGCAAGCAGGTGCGGCAGGTGTCAGCATTGCTGAAATCAACAGCACCATGGGCATGGCTTGGGGTGGTTCGTACATCAATGACTTTATTGACCGTGGTCGCGTGAAAAAAGTCTATGTGCAAGCCGAATCTGATTCACGCATGATGCCTGAAGACCTGAACAAGTGGTATGTCCGCAACAACCGTGGTGAAATGGTGCCATTCTCTGCCTTTGCAACAGGTGAATGGACTTATGGTTCACCTCGTTTGGAACGCTATAACGGCGTATCTGCCAAGAACATTCAGGGTGCACCTGCGCCAGGTGTCAGCTCTGGTGAAGCCATGCAAGCGATGGAAGAAATTGTCGCAAAACTTCCATCTATGGGCTTAAACGGCTTTGACTATGAATGGACAGGTTTATCACTTGAAGAACGTGAATCGGGCGATCAGGCACCATTCCTCTATGCACTGTCATTACTGATTGTATTCTTGTGTTTGGCAGCCTTGTATGAAAGCTGGTCTATTCCATTCTCGGTGCTGTTGGTGGTACCGTTGGGTATTGTCGGAGCATTATTGCTCACCTTCGGGGGCATGATCTTGTTCAAAAACCCGAACCTATCCAACAACATTTACTTCCAAGTGGCAATTATTGCCGTGATTGGTTTATCAGCCAAAAACGCGATTTTGATTGTGGAATTTGCCAAAGAGCTACAAGAAAAAGGTGAAGACCTGTTTGAAGCGACCTTGCATGCTGCAAAAATGCGTTTACGCCCAATCATTATGACCACTTTGGCCTTTGGTTTTGGTGTATTGCCGCTTGCACTTTCATCAGGTGCGGGTGCAGGTAGCCAACACTCAGTAGGTTATGGTGTGTTAGGTGGTGTGATTAGCTCAACCTTGTTAGGGATCTTCTTTATTCCTGTATTCTATGTCTGGATTAGAAGTATCTTTAAATACAAACCAAAACAACAAAATAATCAGGAGCATGTATCGTGATGCAAAACTTATGGTCGCATACAGGCCGTGGTATTGCGGTTTCTGCCCTCGCGCTTGCTTTGACAGCTTGTCAAAGTATGCGTGGGCCAGAGCCCGTCGCTCAGGCAAGTATTCCAAGCAGCTATACTGCTGCTGCATCGGGTACTTCAGTGGCTGAACAAGGTTATAAAGATTTCTTTGCCGATCAACGCTTATTACAAGTTTTGGATATGGCATTGAACAATAACCGTGATTTACGCACAGCGACGCTGAATATCCAACGTGCCCAACAAGCCTATCAAATTACCGAAAACAACCAGTTACCTACCATTGGTGCTAGCGGTGGCGTACTGCGTCAAGACCAAGGTACTGCTTTAGGCACACACACACGCTATAACGTTGGTTTAGGTGTAACTGCCTACGAACTAGATTTTTGGGGTCGTGTACGCAGCTTAAAAGACAATGCATTAGATAACTTCTTGGCAACTCAAAGCTCGCGTGATGCCACACAAATTGCCTTGATTGGTCAGGTGGCGCAAGCATGGCTCAACTATTCTTTTGCCAATGCCAATTTAAAACTGGCAGACCAAACCTTAAAAACACAGCTTGAGTCTTATAACCTCAACAAAAAGCGTTTTGATGTCGGCATTGATAGTGAATTACCTGTCCGTCAGGCACAAATTTCAGTTGAAACTGCACGTAATGATGTCGCCAACTACAAAACCCAAGTCGCGCAAGCACAAAACTTGCTGAACTTGTTGGTGGGCGAACAAGTTCCAAGTGCGTTATTGCCAACGCAGCGTGTGACGCACATTACCAAAACTACCGCAATTGGCGCTGGCTTACCAAGTGACTTGCTGAATAACCGTCCTGATATTCGTACTGCAGAGTATCGACTGTCGGCTGCGGGTGCCAATATTGGTGCAGCAAAAGCACGTTTATTCCCAAGCATTAGCCTCACGGGCAATGCAGGCTATGCATCAACTGACTTGAGTGATTTATTTAAATCAGGCAGTTTTGTTTGGGCAGTGGGCCCGAGCATCGACTTGCCAATTTTTGATTGGGGCACACGCCAAGCCAACATCAAAATTTCAGAAACGGATCAACAAATTGCTTTGGCTGACTATGAAAAATCAATTCAGTCTGCATTCCGTGAAGTGAATGATGCTTTGGCAGTTCGTCAAAATATTGGTGATCGTTTAGCGGCACAAAAACGCTTGGTTGATGCGACCAATACCACTTATAAATTATCTAATGCACGCTTCCGCGCAGGCATTGACAACTATTTAACCGTGTTGGATGCACAGCGTACGTCTTATGCAGCAGAACAAGGTTTATTGTTGTTGGAACAAGCCAATTTGAACAATCAGGTGGAGTTGTATAAATCTTTGGGTGGCGGTGTGAAAGCCAATACTTCAGATGCCACATCACAACCTGCATCATCGGCAGAACGTAAAGCGCAATAAGTCTTTGCGTCTACCTTAAATTTGCTGCTTAACAGCTCAGATATAAAGACTAAATCAGCTCACTTCGGTGGGCTTTTTTATTGCTTTTTGCAAGCACATTTCATATCTTCAATACGTCTTGTTTTTAAATATTAGAATCTTATGTTGCTTAGTAATCTTGAATCTGTACCAGGTCATCGTATTTCACGGCAAATTGATGTGGTCTATGGCAGCACCGTACGCAGTAAGCATGTGGGGCGTGACTTCTTGGCAGGACTCAAAAATATTGTCGGTGGTGAATTAACGGCTTATACCGAATTACTAGAAGAATCACGCCAAGAAGCGATGGATCGTATGATTGCTAAAGCACGTGGTTTAGGTGCCAATGCTATTGTTGGGATTCGCTTTTCTACTTCAAATATCGCTCAAGGTGCTTCGGAATTGTTTGTTTATGGTACAGCAGTGGTGGTCGAGGCAGATATTCCTAAACTTCCAGACCCATTTCCAGCATCACACTAAAGCAAAGATTATTGAACAGGAATAACATCACATGGATAATTTAATTCTGCAAATTGTTGTCTTTGCGATTTTATTTGCCGTAGGCTTTGGTTTTGGGCGACACAACGAACGCAAACATTTCAAATATTTAGCCGAGCAAGAACTGCGTTTAAGTTATATTCAGATTGATAATAACCGCTTCCAGACCAGTCCCAATTTTGGGCAATTGATACACAGCAATGTGGTCATTTCTCATGATTATTTTAAGTTTGTGATTGCCAATATTCAGAACTTCTTTGGCGGGCGCTTGACCAGTTATGAAAGTATTGTCGAGCGGGCGCGTCGTGAAGCCATCGTCCGTTTAAAATTAGAAGCTGAAAAAATGGGCGCAAATCATATTATGGGGCTGCGTTTAAGCACCACAGAATTGGGGATGCAAGGCGGCATGGTCGAAGTCTTTGCTTATGGAACGGCGGTTCAAAATAGCGTTAGTCAATTCTCTGCAAAACGCTGAGTACATCTTTCAGCGTTTGTAAAGAATTTAGTATAAATACTGATCTCGATAAGGCTGAGGAATTTGATATTGCCGACCATCAAATTTTAAAGTGAAACGCTGTTGAGTAGACACTCGTTTAGTTTCTTTGCAATTTTCTAAATCGCCCGACATTTCATAATGTTGAATACGATCACGTAATTGCATATCAAAATATTGTCGAGTTGTATTTCGCAAGATCATTAAAATAGCTTTGCTTTCTATTACTTTGGCATTACAACGTGTATCGGTTTCTGCCTGATAGCGCGCTACGATTAAGCCGTTTAAAATTTTCTTGTTATGTTGTAAATCATATAAATCGAGTACTTGCGCCGAAAATGGATTGGCACTTGAACGTCCTGCATAATTCCTTCTTAAACCAATTGCCCTTAAGCTTTCAGAAACTTGATACGGCGCCAAATCTAATTGGATAGAACGCAGTTCAATTGCATCTGAAGGCAAAAGCTCTTTCACGTGATAGATTGAATGAAGCTTTTGCGTTTTACTATTTACGGTTAAAAAAGTCAGCTGATAATCATCTACAGGTTGATCATCTTTTGTCTGAGTTTCAGCATAAGCAATTAAAGTTTGTTCAGGAACATTGGGGAAATCCGCACAAGCCAAAAAGTCCTCATTCACTGTGGTTGTATTTGTGTGCTGTCGTAAAATCTTTTCAATATATTCAGGTTGTTTACACAACGAATCATCGTTTGTTTGTAATTTGGCAAATGTCGTTTGAGTCATCCCTAAGAAAGCGAAAAGCCACGCGCTGATAAATAAAAAAATACCTTTCATCATTAAACGCATGGCTCATCCTTCTTTTTGTTTTTATTTTATTTTGAAGTCACTTTGATTAAAAATTACTTCACTTTGGTTTTACGAATCATTTTATATAAAGTACTTGGCGATAAACGCGACACCAACACGCCCAGTTTTTCTTTAGCACCCCCGACCACGATATATTCATCGCCTGCCATGAGTGCTTTAACTGTATTTTTAGCAAAAACATCGGCATCTAAACCATTTTCAATGGCTTCATCTTGATGTCCTTGTGGTTTGCCTTCACCATTCAACGCATTAAAAGACACATTGGTATTCACAAATCCTGGGAAAACAACTGAAACCTGTACGCCCTGCTCCGCTACTTCGGCACGCAAACTATTCGCCCACATGTGAATGGCACTTTTCGCTGCAGAATATGACGCGCGATATTGCGTACCCAATAATGCTGCAACACTAGATACAAAAATAATGCGACCATGTTTTTGCTGTAAAAAGGTCGGCAAGACAGTTTTGGTCAGAAAGACCTGAGAAAAATAATCCACTTCCATAATGGTGCGTTCAGTCTGCATGGTCGTATCAGCAATTAAAGCGCGCTGACTTAAACCTGCATTATTAATTAGCCAGTCAATGCGTCCTTTACGTGCCAAAACTTGTTCATACGCATGTAACACCTGACTTTCATTGGTAATATCTGCACATACAGAAAGATGACGTTCAGGATTCAGCAAACTCACGCGTACTTTTTCAAGTTCTTCATAACGACGTGCGGTTAAAATCACTTGTGCACCTTGTAAAGCACACTCTTTTGCCAATGCCTTACCAATGCCAGAAGATGCACCTGTAATCCACACCACTTTATGTTCCAAGTTTTCCCGTTTTGCCATAACCGTTTGTCCGCGTTATTTAAAAATTTAAGTCATCAAAATTTAAGTCTTAGGTTTTGCAGGATGCTGCAAAAACCCAAGAAAATGGTTTAAATATATCTCTGCACTTTCCAAATCGAATTGCGCACCCATTTTTTCTAGGCGTTTATACCCCAGTTGCGTAGTCAAATGAATCACGCCGTTTAAAGTTTTATCGACCACCAAATTAAATTTCAGCATTTTTTTCGGATCACGAATTAAATAACCCACGCCCTGATCAATAATTTGAGTAAACCCTTTAAATGCAGGCGCAATACATGCACTGTTGCCCTGCCGAATTTGCTCAATACAACCCAACGTTTCTTTCATAACAATACTATCGACAGGATAAGTCACAAAACCTTGCCCTTCCTGCTGATACATCATGCTTGCCAGATAATTCACCATAGGCGTTAAGCGTTCATTGCCAAAAAACGACACCGACCATGGCATATATTTTTGCATGGTTTGTATGACTTGCTGAATAATTTTTTCAGATTCACCATCCAGTGAATGGCTAGAACGTGACAATTCACCAAAAAGTTGCTCAATAATTTCACATGAAATATCGGTCAGTACCGCCCCCAAAGCTTTAGATAAACTTTCCGATTCACCTGCATTGAGTTGTTGATGAATGTGTTGAAATCTTTGATATGTTTCTGGTTTTAATTTTAAAGATACAGCATAAGTCATAACTGAACTTGCCTATTTTGACAGTATTGATGTGTTTTCATCTATTTTAAAATCCATTGCTTAAACCCAGTTTAAAACAGTGTTACAGGCAACGGAGAACTTGAAGTTTTTATCATACTTGTCGCCCATCATACGATGAGTTTGCCCAACTGCCAATTGCGATAAGTTTGGCTGAGTTGGATCTCGCTTAGCGGGCAATTTTTTTGCTACAATAGTTGCAATTTTTTATTCACTTTTAACCTGTTCTTACTATGACTGATTCAGCGCAAAATATTGCTACAACCTACGATCCTACCGAGATCGAGAAAAAATGGTACAAGACTTGGGAAGAAAATGGCTACTTTAAGCCGTCAGAAAAAGGCGAATCATTCTGTATCATGATTCCGCCGCCAAACGTCACAGGTAGCTTGCACATGGGTCATGGTTTTAACAACGCCATTATGGATGCCCTCACGCGCTTTAACCGTATGTCGGGTAAAAATACTTTATGGCAACCGGGTACAGACCACGCGGGTATTGCCACACAAATGGTAGTAGAGCGTCAATTGGGCGCGCAAAATATCAGCCGCCATGACTTAGGTCGTGAAAAATTCATCGAAAAAGTCTGGGAATGGAAAGAACAATCTGGCGGTAACATTACCCGTCAAATCCGCCGTTTAGGTTCTTCGGTAGATTGGTCACGTGAACGCTTCACTATGGACGAAGGCTTATCGAATGCGGTGAAAGAAGTTTTCGTGAAATTACACGAAGAAGGTTTAATTTACCGCGGCAAACGCCTTGTAAACTGGGATCCAAAATTACAAACTGCCCTTTCTGACTTAGAAGTTGAGTCGGATAAAGAAGAACAAGGTTCATTGTGGCACTTCAAATATTTCTTTGAAGATAAATCACTACGCACTCACGATGGTAAAGATCACATTGTAGTGGCAACCACTCGTCCTGAAACATTGCTGGGTGATACTGCGGTTGCGGTTGCCCTTGATGATGAGCGTTACTCGCACCTTGTTGGTCAAAACATCATCCTGCCAATTACAGGTCGTGCTATTCCAATCGTAAAAGATGAATATGTCGATAAAGAATTTGGTACAGGCTGTGTAAAAATTACCCCTGCACACGACTTCAATGACTATGAAGTGGGTAAACGCTGCGAATTGCCAATCATCAATATCTTCAACAAAAATGCTGAAGTATTGGCTGAATTTGAATATATCGAAAAAGCAGGTGAACAAATTTCTAAAACCATTCCTGCACCTGCAGACTACATTGGTTTAGAGCGTTTTGAAGCACGTAAGAAATTGGTTGAGCAAGCTGAAGCTGAAGGCTGGTTAGATCAGATCCAACCGTACACGCTAAAACCACCTCGCGGTGACCGTTCGGGCGTAATTGTTGAGCCATTATTGACTGACCAATGGTATGTGAAAATTGCACCGTTAGCGCAACCTGCAATTGAAGCGGTGCAAGATGGTCGCATCAAGTTCGTGCCTGAGCAATACAGCAATATGTATATGGCGTGGATGAACAACATTCAAGACTGGTGTATCTCGCGTCAATTGTGGTGGGGTCACCGTATTCCTGCTTGGTACGATGCTGAAGGCAATGTTTATGTAGGTCGTAACGAAGAAGAAGTTCGTACGAAAAATAATATCCCTGCCGATGTTCAATTAAACCAAGACGAAGACGTACTCGATACATGGTTCTCCTCTGCACTTTGGACATTCTCGACCTTAGGTTGGACGGGTGATGCCAAGAAAGATGCAGAAAACTACTTCTTAAATACCTTCCACTCCACTGATGTATTGGTGACAGGTTTTGACATCATCTTCTTCTGGGTGGCGCGTATGATCATGATGACCATGCACTTCATGAAGAATGAAGATGGCACGCCACAAGTACCGTTCAAAACAGTTTACGTTCACGGTTTGGTACGTGACAGCGAAGGTCAAAAAATGTCGAAGTCTAAGGGCAACGTGCTTGACCCATTAGACTTGATTGACGGTGTAGATCTTGAAACTTTAGTGCAAAAACGTACGACGGGTTTGATGAACCCGAAACAAGCGGCAAAAATTGAAAAATCGACCCGCAAAGAATTCCCAGAAGGGATTCAGGCTTATGGCACAGACGCGGTTCGTTTTACCTTCTGCGCATTGGCAAATACAGGTCGTGACATCAAGTTTGATATGAAACGTGTGGAAGGTTATCGTAACTTTGCCAACAAAATTTGGAATGCTACCCGTTTTGTATTGATGAATGTTGAAGGTCAAACGGTTGGTCAAGAGGCACGTCAAGACCTTTGGGAATTGCCTGAACAGTGGATTGTGAGCCGTTTACAAAAGGCAGAGCAAGCTGTTCATCAAGCGTTTGCAACTTACCGTTTAGACTTGGCTGCGCAAGCGATTTATGACTTTATTTGGAATGAATACTGCGACTGGTATGTAGAGCTAACCAAACCTGTTCTGAATGATGAGTCTGTTTCTGAAGAGCGTAAAGCGGAAGTGCGTCGCGTATTGCTTGCGGTGATGGAAGCTTCTTTACGTCTTGCTCACCCAATCATGCCGTACTTGACGGAAGAAATTTGGCAGACCCTTGCACCAATGATTGGCTTGGGTGGTGAAACCATTATGTTGGCAAACTACCCTGTTGCAGATGAAGCCAAAATTAACGAACAAGCCGAAGCAGATATGCAATGGCTACAAGGTTTGATTGGTGCGGTGCGTAACATTCGTGGTGAGATGGGTCTAGGTAACGCTCGCTTGTTGCCTGTTCTGCTTCAAAACACAACTGAGGCGGAAAAAGCGCAAATCGCACGTATTGAACCGTTATTTAAAGCATTGGCAAAAGTTGAAAGCATTACCTTCCTAGCGGATGCTGAACAACCACCATTGTCTTCTTCTTCTGTAGTCGGTCATGTGTCTGTATTCGTTCCGATGAAGGGTTTAATTGACCCTAAAGCGGAATTGGGTCGTCTACAAAAAGACTTAGACAAGGTTCAAAAGCAACATGATCAAATTGCCACTAAACTTGGCAATGAAGGTTTTGTCGCGAAAGCCCCTGCGGCTGTAGTTGAAGGTGAGAAAGTGAAACTTGCTGAGTTTGCTGACCAGTTAGCGAAGATTAAAGCGAATATGGAACAGATTGCGGCGCTTTAATGCTGTAGTTTGATTCAAAAAAATCCCCTCGTTTGAGGGGATTTTTTTATGCACTCATAGGTAACTTTTCTTGAATTATATTATCCAAAAAATTCAACAAACATGGTGGTACGTCTGCAAAAGGTGCTAAATTAGAGGAAGCCTCTACCAAGTCTGTAGATTTTAACCTTACATTTAATAAGTTCTTTGCCTGAGTTCTATCATTTAATTGATCATTGAACAATCTAGTCTGATTTCTTACATTAAAACATAGACTATTTTTGTCTGCTTCATCTCTTAATAAGTCATGAAGATAACGTATATAAAAATCAAAAATAATTTTACCTCTAATAAAATTATTAAGTGCATCAGAGTTCAATCCATCATATTTCGATCTCACCTCATCGTAAAACTCTCTTTTAACATATCTATCCAAATTATCCACCCAATCCTGCATTGTTTGTGTCAAGTTAAATTGAAAACCATTAACAGATACGATTGATTGAGTTAGCTTAAATTTACTCACATGAGTTTTTTTCTCACTTGAAATCCCTTTTTTTTCCATGAGATAACCAGTGCGAACAATAGCCTCTATATCTTTAATTAAACTAAAAAATTGATCACGGCATTTTAAATAATTTGTTGTCGCACTTTCAAAATCTTGGCTAAATTCATTGAAGTCTTTTACATGAAATTTAGCTTCTAATAATCTCTGAAATGCTGAAATCGTTGTATAAAAGTTTTCATAAGAGTAACAAGGAGTTACATAGGTTCGATCGCTATATTCAGGAATAAATTCTTCATCATAATCATGATCTACAAAACCGAAAAAAATAGAATTCCGATAATCTTTCGAATCACATTTTTTTAAATATTCAATATAATCTAAAACCTTTTCTCGAAATCCACATCGAATAAATGCTATTTTTTTATTTGGAAATTTAGTTTTTACAACTGAATTATAGTAAGGTTGATCGTCACCTTCGATACCTATAAATATTTCGTAGCCTTTACTCTTTGCTATACCAAATTCAATAATATATAAAGGAGCTTCTTCAGCTTCATTTAACAAGTCATCTACTCTATTAAACATATCAGAACTCACTTACATAATTCCTAATATCCGATGTAGAGAACTTCAAATCATTTTTAAATATGAATGGAGAATGCGTAGTTACAAATAAAAAATCACATCGATTTGAATCTAAAATATCTGGCAAAAGATTCTTCTGCCATTCAACTGATAGCGACAATTCTGGTTCATCAAAAATTATCCAAAATTTCTTATTTGTTAAATTATCCAAAAGTTTGCTTTCATTTGACCAATCAAGATCATTTAATGGTAATAAGTAAAGCTTAGCAAACAATGAGACTATTTGTTTTTCTCCAGATGAAAAAACATTAAAACTCAACTCCTTACCATTCTGAAACAATTGAATTTTCATATTTTCAGGACAATATTTAATCGTTTTACCCACAAGATAATTATTACAAACAGTTGTATATTTTATAATTTCATTTTCAACTTTTTTTTGTTTTTCATAAATATCTATCATATTTATTAACAGCAAATTAATATAATTACTATCACCACCATCAGAAACATACTTTAGAAGAATTTTTTCTTTATTTTTTTCATCTATACTATTTCCAATACGTCCTAGTATTAATCTTATATCATCAACCGTATAATTTTCTAATTTAGATTTATCAATCTTTATAGATTCGCCTATATATTGTTCAATAATTTTATTATTAATTTTAGAGAAAGCCTCTACACTATAATCTTTTATTTTTTTAAAAATATCTGAATAAAGTGTGACAACATCTTTAATTCCAAAAGATATATGTGAGTCTTCTTTAACTTTAAAATCTCCCAAAATTTCGGAAGAATCATTTTCAATTCTTCTATATGTGGGTAAAAAAATAGTTGATATTTTAGGGTTATAATATTCACTTCTCTTTAAATTTCTTATTTCTGATATCCTAAACTCAAGTTCACGCATAAGAAAATCTAAAACTTCTCTAGAAAATCTATTCCTGTCCAACCTACCTCTTACATGCATTTTTCTATTATAGATTTCAAACTCACCAGATCTTAAATAGAAATATATTTTAGATCTCTTGCATAAATCAAAAAACAACCAATTTAGTGATTATTTTTCGTACCGATCAATAAGCCATATTCGGTTATCATTGTTGCATGAACTACTCAAAAGTAAAAACATTGCCAAGCCAGCAGT